>JACQQM010000136.1 GCA_016207025.1 Nitrospirota bacterium
GCAGCACGTCGGGATGGTTCGCCAAGCCGAGGTAATTGTTGGCGCACAGGTTCAGGGCTTCACGTTGCCCTTGGCCGAACCCGACCCGAATCTCGGCGCCCTGCGGTCCCAGCAACCGCCGTTCAGCCTTGTACAAGCCGGCGGATCGGATCTCAGCGAGCTGTGTGTCGATGACTCGTTTGAAGGAGCCGTAGGCCATAGCCGGAAACGCTGAACGAGGAACGAGGAATGCTGAACGGGAGAATCTTCCATTCAGCGTTCAGCGTTCACACTTCCGCGTTCATTAAGGGAAGAGCACCACTTTTCCGCACTGCCCCGATTTGATCAGCTGAAACCCGTGGGCGAAATCGGCCATCGGGAGCGTATGCGTGACGATGGGCCGGATGTTCAGGCCGGCCTTGAACAGTCCCGCCAAGCGGTACCACGTTTCGAACAACCGGCGGCCGGTCACGCCGTACACGCGGATGCCCTTGAAGATGATCTCGTTCGGCAGATCGAAGCAGACATTGCCGGTGGGAATGCCGAACAGGGTGACCCGCCCGCCGTTCTTGACGGACCGGAACGCCTGATGCAGCGCCGCCGGGTCACCGGACATTTCCAGCGCGGTGTCCACGCCCTCGCCGCCGGTGATGTCGAGAATCGCTGCGGCCATCGCCTCCTGGGAATCCGTCTTCGCGTTCAGCGTGTGATCTACGCCGAGTTGTTTGGCCAACCCCAGCCGGAAGTCGCTGACGTCGGTGGCAATGATGATCGCGGCGCCGGCCACGCGGGCCACGGCTGCGGCAAACAGGCCGGTGGGGCCGCATCCGGTGATCAGCACCGAGTGCCCGGTCAGGTCCTCGGTCAACGCCGCATAGACCGCGTTCCCGAGCGGCTCCTGGACGCAGGCCAATTCCGGCGGACTGTCGCGCGAGGTTTTCCAGAGCACGCGTTCCGGCAGCACGACGTACTCGGCATAGGAGCCGTCCACGTCGATGCCCAGGATGCGGTAGTTCTTGCAGACGTGCGCCTGCCCGGTCCGGCACTGGAAGCAGAGCCCGCAGGTGAAGTGAGACTCGGCGGCCACGTAATCCCCCACCGCCACCGATGAGATCCCCGGCCCCCGCTCCACCACTTCGCCGCACATCTCATGGCCGATGATCCGAGGCGGATGGATCCGGCCTTGCGCCCATTCATCCCAATTGTAGATGTGCGCGTCCGTGCCGCACAGCGAGGTGGCCTTGACGCGGACCACGACTTCAGACGGACCGGGTTTGGGGTCCGGCATCTGTTGCAACGTGAGCCCGGGCCCCGGAGCTGTTTTGACGAGCGCCTTCATGCCGTTCCTCCTGCCGGCCATTATCGCACAGCGATCCAAAACGCGCCATGCTCTTGACCCATCTTTCTGAAGTCGTTAGGCTGTGCGACGTTTCCATTCTCGGGAACCAATTCTGCGCAACCTTCACAGGCCTTACGGCTGAGGGCAAGATCAACCGGAAGGATTTCGGGATGAACTGGAGCAAGACGCTCGGCAACGGCTGGCTCGTGGTGGGCGATGAGGTCCTGATCAAGTTGGACATCGAATGCCTCAAGGCGAAGTAACGGCATGCTCGAAGGCTTCTGGTACATTGCCACGCAGAGTCGCCACGTCCGGTTCGACCGGCCGACGGCCGTCGCGTTGTTAAATCAACCGATCGTGCTCTTGCGGGACCGATCGCGGGCGGTGTATGCCCTTGAAGATCGTTGTGCGCATCGCGGGGTTCCGTTGTCGGCCGGCTGGCAGGAAGATGATTCCATCCGCTGCCGGTATCATGGCTGGCGCTTTGCGGCCTCCGGCGAGTGCCTTGAAGTGCCGGCCCTTGCGAACGGAACCGTGCCGAAGTCAGCCTGCGTCCGGTCCTATCCTGTCCGGGAACAGGACGGCTGGGTGTGGGTCTATATCGGCAATGACCGATGCCTGCAACCCACCGCTCCTCCGCCTGCGCTGCCTGCGCCGCCGGATGGAAGCCGCATGGTCTCGACGCGCGTCTCAGTTCCGGTGAAGGTGCGGATGGACTTTGCCGTGGACAGTCTCGTGGACCCGGCGCACGTCCCGTTCGTGCACAATCGGTTTTTTCGACAGCAACATGTCGCGAAGTTAAAGGAAAAGGAATTCACGCGCCTCCCGCTTGGCTTTCGCACTGTCTCGAACAACGTGAAATTTCCCAACACCTTTGTGTTTCGCGCCTTGACGCCGGGCTTGGCGCTGGCCAGGACCACGGTGGACTTTCTCCTGCCGGGCATTCATCTTGAAACATTGGAAGTCGGGAAGCGCTTCGGGTCCATCATGCTGATCGCGACGCCCCTCACCACGGAGGTCACGCGCTTGGATATTACGGTGGGGTGGAATTTCCTCCGTTGGGCGCCGCTGGCGTGGGTGGTTCGGCTCACGGCCCGCACGACGTTGAGTCAGGATCGAGAGATTCTCGAACTGCAAGAACAGGGGAACCTCCAGAAGACTACGATGAACGTTGGGCTGGAGCATGACACGATGGCCGTCTGGTACCGCCGGCTCCAGAAGTATCACCTGGATCAACTAGCCGGCGTGCCCAATCTTGCTCATCCGGTGCCGGAGAAGACAACGCTCCGCTGGACTACGTAACCGGCTGCTCACCGCGTCGTTCACACGCCCGCGCCCTTGATCGCCCCGGCCTTCAGTGCCAGAAGTGCGACAGGTGCATCAAGGCAAAACAGCAAAGCGAAGGGGCTAGTTTTCTTCGCCCAACGCCGAATTGGCCTCAGCCAGGTAACGGAGCACCTCCTCATCCTCCACCTGCCTGAAATCCATATAGTGGTTCCCGACGGCGAAGAACGGCTCCGGCGCCTGCAGCGCCACCAGCTCATCCACGCTTTTCCCGATCTTGTAGAGGGTCTCCGACGGACCGACCGGAATGGCGGCGACCAGCCGTTTCACGTGCAACCCTCTCAAGGCTTGGATGGACGCGAGGAAGGTGGCGCCGGTGGCCACTCCATCGTCCACCAGCAGCACGGTTCGGTCAGTCAGCGTGGGAAGGGGCTGCTCCTTGCGATACAACGCCTGTTGCCTGATGATTTCGTCCTGCTGGACACGTATTGTTTGCTCCAGATCGCTGCTGGATAGCGACAGCGCGCTCATCGCCTCATGATTGAGGTACAGCGAGCCGGTTTCCGTGACCGCGCCGACCGCGTATTCCGGGTTGCCGGGCGCTCCCAGCTTGCGCACGAGGAACACATCCAGTGGAAGGTGAAGCCCCACGCTCAACTCGTAGCCGACGGCCACCCCGCCTCGGGGTAATGCCAGAATGAGCCCGTGTGCATCATCCCGATAGGCGTCCAGACGCAGGGCCAGCAGTCGCCCAGCTTCTTCCCGATCCCGCAACATGGGGTCTCTCCCGGCAGACTCTCTCACAACCATTACAGCAGTTCCGTGACGGCTGCAACCGGCATTCAGTGTTTCCGATTGTCCGGATGTGCCTGTGAGGGAAAGAGAAACGGCTCTGATCGAGGAGGAAATCGGTGAGACGGCTATGGTAGACTCTCGTGTGATGACTCACTTAGTGGCGATCATCATGGCGTGTGCGACGTGGTACTCGTTCGGAACGGACGCGTGGGCGTTGGAGTTTTCGGCGGACCAGATCACGCGCGTCAACGGGCACAGCCGGAAAGCCAATCTCTACTACCGTGATGAGATGTGGCGTCTGGAGCATCATGACGTGGGACCGGTCAACGTCACGATCGTCCGGAAGGACAAGCAGGTGATGTGGCTGCTGCTCTCCCGGATGAAGCATTTCAAGACCGTCCCCTACGATCCCGAGCAGGCGCCCAAGGTCAGCGAGCGGCTGGATGGGGAGGTGGCGCGGGAAGAGATCGGGACCGAGACGCTGGACGGGCATCCCACCACGCTCTACCAGGTCACGGTGCAGAAGGGCGAGCGGACCGACATCTACTACCAGTGGTTGGCGACCGATATCCGCTTCCCGCTCAAGCTGGCGAAGAAAGACGGGAGCTGGATCGTGGAGTACCGGAATGTGAAACTGCGAGCGATGTCCGATTTCTTGTTTCAACTGCCGGTCAATTTCCAGCCGCTCGAAGAATTTGATCAGACACCGAAGACGGAGAAGAAGGGCCAGCCTATGTAGGGCGGCTGGTCATCTGGTTTGTTTGGTTTCTCTCGTTTGTTTGGTTCAGTTTCCGGGCCAACCAGACAAACCAAAGAAACCAGACAAACCAAACAAACGCGAAGAGGGACATGTGTTCAAGCACAGGCTCCTGATAGGAATTGCCGTAGCCGGCCTGGCGGTCCTCACGTGGGGAAGCGGCGCACGGGCGCTGGATGTCGCCGATATGACACCTGAATGGACGCCGGACGGGAAAAAGATTGCCGCGGAGCGGGCGAAGCTGCCCGCCAAGGACGAGATGGTGCGAGTGCCGGCTGGGTATTTTCTGATGGGCAGCGTTAAGCAGGTGGACAGGAACGCCTACATGCC
>JACQQM010000132.1 GCA_016207025.1 Nitrospirota bacterium
GTACTGCTTTGAGCCGGGCCAGGAACAGAAGGGGCACGTGCACGGCGACCAGGACAAGGTCTATCTGGTGCTGGAAGGACAGGGGAAATTCAGGGTGGGAACGGAAGAACGAGTCCTGGGACCGGGGCAGGGTACGATGGCGCCGGCCGGGGAGGAGCATAGCGTGGTGAACCACACCAACGCGCGTCTGAAAGTCCTGGTGTTTGTCGCGCCGAACCCGTAGCCCCTAGCGGCCCCCCAATTGAATCGAGACGCTGATCGCCCCCGCCAGATCTCCCTCATGTGCCCCTTCCTTCGGATAGCCAGAGATGTCCAGCTCCCCGGCCGGGCCTCCGTGGCATTTCAGGCAGTCCTTCGTATAGTAGATGGGGGTGAGCACCCGCAGTGTTTTACCCTCATCCGTCACTTCACTGACCGGTGCGGATGAACTTGGCTGGGCAACCAAGCGGCTTAAGACGGCTTCTTCGTAAGGGTCTGGGGTGTTCTTTTCGTTGCGAGGCCGGAGGGCCGTCTGTTTGAGTCGGATGTGCGATCTGGCTGAAAACCGCGCGGCTGCTTGGCTCCCGAATGTCGCCGGGATGAAGTTCTTGTAGCCCACCCCACGTTGGTTGATCACGACTTGAGCATCCGCCACAACATCCTTGCTGGCCTCAATCAGCGCGGGGAGCAGGTCACGTGCCATCGGTGGCACATGGGCCGCGCGCAGCTGCGTTAGATCCACGCCGGTTCGTGCCCGGAACTCGTCGGTCACTTGCCTCTCGAAAACCTGAGGGGTGAAGCCCTTGTTCCCCTTGTGCTGGTCATCGATCAACAACTGGTTCCGGTCTATAACAACCCGCCCGGCATCCAGCAGGATCGCCAGCAGACGCGCAGTTTCCTCCGCTTCGCCCTGGCTCACAGCCGTCACCACGTGAGTCGTCAGGAACACCATGCCCATCAGGACCGAGATCAAGATTTTTTTCGTATACCGCTTCATGTCCGCTCCCCATTCACCCGGCCTATCTTCACCTCGTTGGGGCCCATCGGCATTGCCCTTGATCGTAATGCAGGGGCAAGTTCTCCGCAGCAAACGGAAGACCTTCTCTTGCCGCCCTCCGCGGGTACGCGTAGTCCTGCTCCAACCAACGCCGGCGCATCTCGGCAAGCCGGCCTGATTCATCCAGCCGAAACAGGACGTCATTCACAAACGACCGCAGCCGGTAGCTCTCCTCAGCCATGACAACGGCATAGTGCTCCCGTGTCAGCATCAATGGCTTGCCGGTCTCCAGAGAGATCTGCTGCCAATCCTTCCGCACTCGTGTCACCATGAACTGTAAGATCGGCTGTTTGCCCAAGATCACATCAATCGCTGGATCCTGGGTCTCAAAAGCGGCTGGGAGTGAATCACAGAGCACCAGTTTGATATCTGTGAGGTTTGCCACCGCATACAGGTGCGCGCTGGTCCCTTCCTGAACTGCCACCGCTGATCCCGCCAGTGCCGCATTCATTGTGGCAAGACTGTCTGGCTTGTCCGATTGCCGAGGCAGTCGGGCGCGCACACGCTCGATCACCTCCGGCCGCCGCGTGATCCCGCCTATTCCACCATCATAAAAGTAGGGCGTCGAGTAGGCAAGGCTGCCTCGCCCTGGGGACGGGACGTTGGCACTGATTGCTGACACGAACAGGTCCAATTTTCCCTCGTTCAACTGCACAAACAAATCTCGGAATCGCACCAGGTTCAAAATCGGGGTGATGGGTTGGATTCCCCCGCAGCGTTGTGACAGAGCTGCCGTGATCTCCCGGACAAGCTCGACATCCATGCCTGTGACTCGGAGGCCTTCGTCTGTGTAAATTGCCGGGAAGACAAAGGGCCGGCGGGGTTCGATCGCCATCCCGACCAGCAGCCGCCTGCGTGCACAGATTGTATCAAGCTCATCGGCTGCGACAGGCCGCACAAGCTGGACCGCATCCACAACCAGTCCGCATCCTGGCAATGCCAGACCAATCATGAGGACGCAGAGCTGCACCCGCATCACACGGCTCAAAATCGAACTCCGGTCAGAAAGATCCATTGCTGAACTTGGCCGCCCTCGCCTCGAAAATCAATGCCATACTGGGAATACTGGAGTCCCATGTCCACCGAAAGGCCACGCGCCACCGGGAAGCGCACACCGAGTTGACCTCCAAATAAATGCCCGGGCGCCGAGTGCCCTGGGCCCGGCATGACCGCTCCACCCAGCAAACCCACATAAGGCACCGCGCGGTCTTCCAGCGGACCAAAGAGCGCGTGTCGGATGAGCCGATTGATCGGCATCCCTTTCGGGAAATCTAAGACGTCGATAAAGTTATTCCATCGTGGATTGAGGAAGACCGAATGTTGATCGGTTTGAAACTCTTTCGTGTGGATGCTAAAAAATTGATAGATGCTTCTGACTTCCAAATTGCCATAGCGCAGGGCCGTGATGCCGGCCTGGATGCCGATCTCACGATCATCCGGCCCGAACGTCTGCTGGCGCACCGCGACATCGAAATTGAACGGCCTGATCGGAAGCACATCGAGGATCGCTTCTTGTCCCTTCGCGTGGCTGGGCATCAGGAGGGAGAGCAGCATCGCAAAGATCCATCGCCGGCCATTCCCGACGGTGATGTTCCACAGTAGCTTGCGCCGCTCTCTGATCACCTGTCCACCTTCATCGGTGAAGTGTCCGTATGGATTGGGTGCCGAGCGGTAGTAGGGCTGCATGAGTCTGGCACGGACCTCCAATCAATTAAAGGAGAAAACGAACCGGCGGGACCGATCATGGAGTGATCGGCCCCGCCGGCTGTATTTCTAGGATTGCTGAACTCTGTTTTACGGCGCTGCCGGCGGTGTGATCTCCGTTAATGGGACCTCAGGTTTCCAGGGCGTGTGCGGCATCAGAGGGGCCGGCTTGGCATCAGGCGACGCCACCAGCACCGCGATCGAGCCTCGCAGTGCGCCGGTCAAGGAATGCGTGACAAGGGGGTAGGCGCCTGCCGACTCCACAACCACGTCGAACGTGGCGGCGCTGCCCGGACCGACCACGTAGGTTTGCACGCCGACGTGTTTGTTGGCTGGATTGCCGCTCTCGTACACGGCGTCCCAAATTTCTCCGATCGGATGGAACGAGGAGAACTCGTTCGGCCCCGCATTGACGAAATAGATGCGGACTCGCTCCCCCGGCTTCGCCTCCAGAGCCTTCCCACCGGTCACGAACGGATGGTATTTGAAGATGCCCCCGTTAAACACGATATGGTCAAACTTCCGATCGAACATGGCCTGCACGTCATCCGGGTTCTTGAACAGCTCCGACTGGACCAGGACGTATTCCCGGTCCGCTTTCGGCCAGTCTTTCGGATTCTTCGGGTCCACGAGAATGGCGCCGATCATGCCGCGGGCCACGTGCTGGATCATCGGAGGGGCGCCGCAGTGATAGAAAAACACGCCGGGCTTCTTGGCGACGAACGTATAGCTGATGGTCTCCCCCGCGTTGATGGCGCGGTAGTTCTTCAGGAAGTCGATCTCGGCGGCGTGGAAGTCCATCGCGTGGGGAAAGATGTTCGTCTTGGGATTGTGAAGGGTGAAATTCACCGTATCGCCTTCCGTGACCCGGACCACCGGCCCCGGGAACTGGCCGTTGAAGGTCCAGGCCTTGTACCGTTCCCCCCCTCCATCAATGACCACGTCTGACTCAACGGCGGTCATCTCGACTTCGTGGGTTTTCGACGAAGCCGGTTGAACAGCCAGGGTCATATCCCCAAAGACCAGTACAGCAATCAGCGGCATTACAACCGACAGCCAATCTCTCGGCTGCATGTGTGTGAAACGCATCTGCCCTCTCCTTGTCTTGAGCTTGTTGGTGCCAGTTGGATTGTTATTCTGGTGGAGAGGGAAGGATATGCCACTCGAGAGCATCTAAAACATGATCTAGATCATATTTTAGAAATTAAGTGGTTCGCGCTGGCGCCTTGGCGGGAGCCTGCTTGGTGTGAGATGAGCAGGGGGATGAGGCGAGACGTTTGAGCTTGGCGAGGTCTCGAATCAGGATGCCCTTGGCCGTGCCGGAGACGAGCCGGGCGCGTTTGAACCGGCCCATGATCCGGATCGCGGTCTCCACGGTGATGCCGACCATGTTCGCCAGGTCCTGACGCGTGAGCCGAACGCTGAGGCGAAGGCCATCCGGTTCCCGGACCCCGGCCCGCGACGCCAGGTTCACCAGCAAGGCCGCTAGTCGCTGTTCGGCGCGGTCCAGCGCGAGGACCTTCGCATTTTCCTGCGCTTCGTTCAGGCGTTGCCCCAGATATTTAATTACTTCGATCGCGGCATCGGGATTCCGGCGGAGCACTTCGAAGTAGGACTTCTTTCTGAGGCGCAGGATGCTCACATCACCCATCGGCTGGGCGCTGCCGGGATGGGGTGCTCCGTCGAAGACCGCGGCTTCACAGCAAAACAGGTCCCCCGGCATGAGGACTTTGAGCGTACATTCCTTCCCGTCGGCGGAAGATTTCACGCACTTGACCGTCCCTTCTTTCACGATGTGGAAGAAGTCGGCGGGGTCGCCCTCGCGAAAGATGTATTCACCTTTCCCATAGCGCGCTTCTGTGACCTCGCTGGCGATCTTGCGGCGATCCCGATCCGAGAGGAGGGTAAAGAGAGGAATCTTTTGCAGCGGGTCCACCTTCATGAGCAAGGAGCTTCCGGTCACAGAATCTGCTTGGCGGCCTCGACGATCGCCCGCGCGCTGATGCCGAAATGGTCGACCAGTTCGTCCGGTTTTCCGCTGTGCGGAATCTCCCGCACCGCCAGTTTGTGCACGCGCATGCCTTCGCTGCCGACCGCGCTGAGCACCGCGTCCCCCAGCCCGCCATGCGCGTAATGATCCTCCACGGTCAGGATACGGTCGCCCGTCGCGCGGGCGCACTCCAGCAAGGTGCTCCGGTCGATCGGCACGATGCTGTAGAGATCGATCACTCGGACCGGGATTCCCGTTTCCTTCAATTGGTCGTGCGCTTTCAAGACTTCGAAGAGCGTCACGCCCGCCGCCACGATCGTCAATTTATCGGATCGGCTGTGGCGGAGCACCTTGCAGCCGCCGATGGCGAAAGTATCGCTGGTTCCGTACAGGATGGGAGACTTGGGCCGGCCGGTCCGGATGTAGACGGGGCCGCGGTGCGCCGCGGCGACTTCCACCAACCGATACATCGAGACCGCGTCCGAGGGGTAGAGCACCACCATGCCGGGTTGCGCCGCCATCATCGCCAGGTCCTCGAGTCCCATCTGCGAGGGGCCGTCCTCGCCGATACTCACGCCGACGTGGGTGCCCACCAGCTTGATGTTCGAGCGGCTGATGGCCGCCATACGGATGAAATCATAGGCGCGCGTCAGGAAGCAGGCGAACGTGGCCGCAAAGGGAATCTTGCCGCAGGCGGCCAGGCCCACGGCCGCGCCGATCATGTTCTGTTCCGCAAGGAAGTTCTCGAAGAACCGGTCCGGGAACTGCTTGCCGAACTTGTCCGTGAACGTGGAGTTCTTGACGTCGGCGTCCAGACCCACCACCAGCGGATTGGCCTCGCCCAACGCCGCCAGCGCGGCGCCGAAGGCCTCCCGCGTGGCGACCGAGTCCGTCGGCTTGTACGGGGGAGGGGCTATCACCCCCACCTTCCCCTCCCCCCTCTGAGGGGGAGGGCTGGGGAGGGGGCTCCGGATCTCCGGCTCGATCGCGCTCTGTCGCAGTTGGCGCGTCAGCTCGTCGATGGCTTTCTGGGATTCCTCGCCTTTCTTCAGCGCCTTGCCGTGCCAGTCGGGGCGATCCTCGATAAAGGAGATGCCCTTCCCCTTGAAAGTGCGGGCCAGCAGCACCGTCGGCTTCCCCTTGGTGAAGGCCGCCTCATCGAATGCCGCCAAGAGCGCGGGGATATCGTGTCCGTCCACCACGATCGCGTGCCAGCCGAAGCCGGCCCAGCGCGCGCGATACGCCTCCATGTCGTGCTGCAACATGGTGGGATCGCTTTGCCCGAGGCGATTTACGTCCACGATCGCGCACAGGTTGTCGAGCGCATATTGACGCGCTAGCTCCACCGCCTCCCAGACGGAGCCTTCCACCGATTCGCCGTCGCCCATGAGCACGTATGTGCGATAGCTGGACCGGTCCGTGCGCTTTGCGTTCAAGGCCATGCCGACTCCCGCGGAGAGTCCTTGTCCGAGCGAGCCGGTGGCCACGTCCACGAACGCCAGCCGCGGCGTCGGATGCCCCTCCAGGTCGGAAGTCAGCGTCCGCAACTTCAGCAGCTCCCGCTTGTCGAACAACCCGGCCTCGGCCCAGGCCGCGTAGAGCAGCGGCGCCGCGTGGCCTTTGGACAGGATGAAGCGATCGTTGTTGGGATGCCTGGGGTGCTTCGGGTCGTACCGCATTACGGAGAAGAACAGGACGGCCACGATGTCTGCCGCGGAACAACAACTGGACGGATGCCCGCTCCCGGCTTCGGTGGTGGCGCGAACACTTTCGATCCGAAGACTCGTGGCCTTGTTCTGGAGTGCAGTGATCAGTGCTGGGCCCGCGATGCCTGAGGACATCTCGTCTCCTCTTCCTTTCGTGACAATAGGACTTGCCTCGAATTCTTCCACTTGTGCGCAGCCTAACAAAATGGCTGTGGTGAGTCAATCACACCGATGAGCGCTGACCAGCGACTAATTGGAACTTCCACCATTGCACAGGGGGAGACGCCTGTGTTACGGTGAATCACTCTTTTCGATGTTTTGCGAAGCATGGGAAGACCAACCAATCGCTGGCTTCTGATTGGCCTGGTGATTCTGTTCGGCCCGCAAGTGATCGGCCCAGGCTGGGCTGAACGCTTCTGCATGGGATCAACACTCGATCCCCTCCATGCGCAAGATGAATTGCCTGTTGAAACAGAGTGGCTTGCTGAGGCGGGCGGCGGAGAAGGTGAATACCAAGAGGAACTCCTCCCGACCCACATGGCTCAGTTTCAGTTCAGATTCCCTATGACCGTTCTCTCCACGGATGTGTCGGCAAGGTATGAGCCGATGCTCGCCTCGTCCGTTTTCCACCCTCCGACCAACGTTTGATTTAAA
>JACQQM010000137.1 GCA_016207025.1 Nitrospirota bacterium
GGACTTTGCCGGAAGAGCGGGGACCCACCGAGGTTTCATCGAGAAGGAAAGCTGGAACTGACCACGGCACCGCGGTCAAGGACCGCGGCCACGGGAATTCCAGAAGGGTTCCACTCGCTGAAATCCGGAAGGGTCGCTCTGGGAGGCACAGGAGCGGAGGGCCACAGGCCACCCGCTCATCTGGCATACTCAAAGGCCAGATCGCGGGTTTGGACGAGGCGGACGCGCTCGAGTTTGCCGCTCGGGACGGATATGACGAGACGACCCCAGATCGTGCGCGCGAGGTGCTCGCCGGTTACCTTCTGAATACCCAGCACCTTACGCAAATCCTGGCCATTGAACGGCTGGATGACTTTCTCCTGAACCAACCGATCCAGGGCCACAATATTCGTGACCATGCCGGTTTCGCGATCGATCGGCCCACGCACCGCCACAAAGAGATCGCAGGTGTGACCATTCCAGTTCCCGCCTGAGGAGGCGTCCCCCTCATAGACCGCAGTGAACTGATACCGCCGCGTGACACTGGCGACATCCAGTCCAGCCGACGCCGTGACATCG
Organism: Nitrospirota bacterium; assembly: GCA_016207025.1. Classification (GTDB taxonomy): domain Bacteria; phylum Nitrospirota; class Nitrospiria; order Nitrospirales; family Nitrospiraceae; genus JACQQM01. The sequence continues at coordinate 559 of JACQQM010000137.1, forward strand.
GCAAACAGATCTTCGTCTTCATAGAGACGGACGGCATGCAGCCTGCCGATGTCCTTCTGAGTTTCGAGCCTCTGCCACAACACGCGGGCGATGTTCTCCGTGGTCGGAATCGCGTCCTGGAAATACGGCGTGTCGAGATTCAAGTGGTTATGATCAAACTCTTCGAGGACTTCCTGGATGACTCGCTTCAAGTCAAAGAGGTTGATCACCATGCCCGTGTGCCGATCGACTTCTCCCGAAACCGTCACCTCGAGCATGTAGTTATGCCCGTGGCCGGGATCGTTGTTGCAGGCCCCAAAGACGGCTCGGTTGCGAGCCGAATCCCAGGCTTCGTTGTGGTATCGGTGTGCGGCCGCGAACTCGATCCGCTTGGTCAGCAGAACCTGGGCCATCTCACTCCACTCCAAGAAAGATAAGGCCGGGGTCATGTCTCACCGCAACGATGGATGACCTCGGCCTTTGTGTGAACAAGATACTGAAATCGCTCAATCGATTCAGGCGCTGTTAGACGCTGAAGGAACTGCCGCATCCACACGTGGTCTTCGCCTGCGGATTCTTGATCGCAAACCCCGACCCCTGCAGGCTGTCCACGTAGTCCACTTCCGTCCCGCTCAGCAACGGCGCACTCTGCGAGTCCATGATGACCTTCACGTCGCCCTTCTCGATCACCGTGTCATCGTCCGACATCTTGGACTCGAACGCCATCCCGTATTGGTAGCCATGGCACCCTCCGCCGCGCACATAGATCCGCAGCCCCACGGCATCCTTCTCTTCCTGCATCAGTTCCCGAATCTTCTGCTCCGCCACCGGCGTGATTGTGACCATCCTCCTACCTCCTATCCTTCTCTGCCGCGTACAACCCTCTGCTCAGAAAGGGCCTCCTGGGAAATCCGATTAGAGACATTGACATAAATATAAGGCCTGCAGCAGCGCAAGTCAACCTGAAGCCCTGCTCGAAGCGCTCGGTTTTTAGCGCGCTTCAGAGATTGCAACCCAAAAAACCGCGGCCCCAGCGAGCTATCCGCTGTACAGGGGAAGCTCGTCAGCCATCTCAGCAAGAGTCTTGTAGGCCTGATCTTTCGGCGAAAGCAGCGGTTCGGCGATCGGCCACCGGATGCCAATGGTGCGATCGTTCCAGATAATGCCCCGTTCATCCTGGGGCGAATAGAAGTTGGTGCACTTATACGCCAATCCCGCTGTGTCGCTTAGGACACAGAAGCCGTGCGCAAACCCCGGCGGGATATAGAGTTGCCGTTTGTTCTCGGCCGACAGCTCAATACCCACCCATTGACCGAATGTTGGAGACCCGCGTCGGATATCCACGGCGACATCGAACACCGTCCCTTCGATCACCGTGACGAGCTTCCCTTGGGCCTCCTTGAGTTGGTAGTGCAAGCCCCGAAGCGTGCCGCGGACGGATTTGGAAAAATTGTCCTGCACGAACGGTCCCCGAATTCCCCCTGCCGCGTACTTCTTCTCATGGTACGTTTCAAGAAAATACCCGCGGGAGTCCGAAAAGACATCGGGCTCGATGAGGATCACTCCCTTCAACGCCGTTTCAAGAAGCCGCACAATTCCTCCCTCGCACGTTCATGACCCGCCTGACGCCGCCCATCTTATCCTGTTCTGCCGATGGAGAAAAGTCACGATATTGATTCACTCTGGTCAAGCTGCTAGGGTGCGCGTAGCCAACGGCTCGACCAACAAGGAGCGCGGACCATGACGAACCCGACCCGTTTGCACACGACCCTCGGCCTACTCGGAGCCCTGCTCACGGCCCTCTTCACCGCTGCCTGCGCACCGGCGAGGCCCCAGGCGCTTGTGGACTTGACCCATTCCTTCGACGAAGAGACGATCTACTGGCCTGCCAACAAGCACTTCCAGTGGGAAAAGACGGACTGGGGGACAACCGCTGCAGGCTACTGGTATGCGTCCGCGAATTTTTCGGCCTCTGAGCATGGGGGAACACACATCGATGCGCCGATTCATTTCGGCCGCGGACGGAGCACCGTGGATCAGATTCCGCTTGAGCGACTCGTCGGGCCGGCGGTCATCATCGACGTCCAGCCGCAGTGCAGCGCGAATCCCGATTACGAGCTGACGGTCGAAGACCTCCTGACGTGGGAAGCGCGGCACGGCCGGATCCGAGACGGCACGCTGGTCCTGATGCGCTCCGGCTGGGGGCAACGATGGCCCGATAAACGGCGCTATCTCGGCAGCGCCACGCCGGAGGATCCCCGCACCCTGCACTTCCCCGGATTCTCCCGCGAAGCGGCAGAATTTCTGGTCAGCCAGCGCGCGGTTCGCGGAGTCGGCATTGATACGGCGAGCATTGATCCCGGCCGCTCCCCCGATTTCCCCGCGCATCGGGTGCTGAACGGCGCCGATGTCTATGCGCTCGAGAACGTGGCAGCCCTGGACCGACTGCCGCCGAAAGGCATCACGGTGGTGGCCTTGCCGATCAAAATCAAAGGGGGAACGGGTGGGCCGGTCCGAATCATCGCCATGATGCCCTGAGTAGTCTCCTTCCCTTGGTTCGGCACCGCCAGATCAGCTACAATTGACGGGCGAAGTCTCGCAACCTTCGACGAGTGTGAGACGCGGCCGCTCTTAGAGAAACAGGAGCGCATGATGGCGGACCGAAGACGGCATCTCAAATTGGTCAGGCCCCAATACACGCTATGCTACGGAATGCGGCTCGACAAGGGGAACGCGGTTGAACAGGCCCATCCGCACGCGCCGGTCAAGCTTCCGGACGGCTCACAAGGGAGCATGGCCTTGCACGTCATCAACGGGACGGCGGAAGAGATCAAGGCGCAGTTGCTGGAAAGCGTGGACGCGTTCTTCGAGATTTACGGCCCCCGCTGAGCGGCGGCCATCGAGATCGCCTGACCCAATCAGGCCGAGCCGCCACGATCAGGGATATCGGGCGGCTCGGGATACAGTTTCTGCAGCCGTTCGATGAGCGGCAGGGCTTCGGGGGTGCTGGTCCGCGTCGGCTCGCTCGGCGGATGATCCCACGTCAGCACCGTGATGCCGGCTTCGCCCAGCAGGCCCCGGATGGTCTCGACCATCGCGCCAAGGGTGACCTCGGTGCCGGCTCGCAGATCCAGGACGCGCTCTTCAGGTTGGCTGGGCGGCGGCGTATCGTTTACCAGCGACCAGCAGCGGTCAAAGATCGTCGTGCGCAAGGATTCGGGCACGTTCAAGGACGACAGCCGGGAGGTACACAGTGCAATGACCATCAGCACGAACTGAAGGTCCGGCATGCCGGGCCGATGGATGTCCAGCGATTGCATGCCATGTGCTTAGCAAACTCGGCCGGATGAGTCAATCGGCTCCAGCCACAGGTTTCTCGGGAATGTCACACTGACGGGAGGGAGAAAGGGAATCGGCATGGTGACGATCACACTCATGGGGCAACTGCAGACGACGGATGGCGAGCGAGACCTCGCCTGTGACATCTCCGAACCGACCACGGTCAGGCAACTGATCCAGCGGCAGGGGGAGACCCTGCGAGAGGTCCGTCAATTGATGAAGGAGAAAAAACTGCTGGTGACCGTGAACAAGCGAATCGCCAGCGAGGACACGCGTGTCCAGGACGGTGATACCATCAAGCTGGTTGCCCATGACGGGATGGGCGGGAGCGGGCTTGCGCCGACCTTGTGATCTGAGAATCACCCCTCGGCGATCCAAGAGCGAGTTCGGCCATGGGCAGCGCCCACCAGCAAAAAGGGCCGGCTCCCAACGGGAGCCGGCCCTTTTGTTGAGGCCATGACAGCTAAATGAAGCCTGACCCGGGTAGGCTGCGTTCAGCGCAAGGGGGGATTACCGCTTGCCCAGAATGGCATCCTTCGCGGCCTTGGCCACGCGGAACTTGACGACGCGCTTGGCCGGAATCTTGATCGCTTCGCCGGTTTGCGGATTCCGCCCCATCCGGGCCTTGCGGTTCGCCAGCACCAGCTTGCCGATCCCCGGAATCGTGAAGGTGTTCTTCGCTTCTTTGTAAGCAAGCGTGGCCAGGTCATCCAACAGCTGCGAAGCAGCTTTCTTGGTGATACTGGCCTTTCCGGCCAAGTGATCGGCAATCTGGGATTTGGTCATCGTTTTTGCCATACGGTCCTCCTCAACATGACTAAAAGGTGAACTGCAATAGCTTGTGTCACGAACCTGGGCGATACAAAAATGTCGGCGGTAGCGTGAGCTGACGGCCTTGAGCAGGTCGGCCATACCACGTAAGGCCGGTCGAGAGTGTAACGAAAGTCCCCTACCCTGTCAACCACAAAAAGCGCCAATTTCAGAGGCTGGTGGGATCGCGGAGGACGGTCTTGATCGGCAGCAAGAGAGAGAGTACAGTACTCATGAATTTCGAGAGGATGCTCCCGTTTTCTGAGATCATCGGCGCGCGAGAGGAGCCTTCAAATGGGTAAAGAACTCCCGATCCTTCCCTCACCGCCGTCACCAGAAGGCGGGGGACAGGAGGTCTTCCTCTACTCCCGGGTGTTCTGCAGCCGGGAGAATTCCCCCACCTTGCGGCTTCTCCTGGACTTCCTCAAATCGAAGGGCCAGATCCCTTTAATTCCCAAGGTGGACCCCGCCGCGCTTGACGACTGGGCCTGGGTGCAAATCTCCCTCGGGTATAACCGAGAGCGTAAACCCGTCCAGCTCTTCTGCATGCGCGATCGGGGCAGCTACCAAGATGTGTTTGAGAAAGAGAAAGCCGAATTCTTGGATCGGCTGGCGGTGTTTGACGACATCGAGGCCCAACTCGTCCGCGAGCACGTGACGCGGGCCAGGTTCATCGCGACCACCCGCTTCTCGAAGACCGACATCACGGAAGAGGGCTATGATTTCAACGGGTGGATTCTGGAGTTTTTCCAGGAGAACTGCGACGGCATCGTGCAGATGGACGGGCAGGGCTTCTTCTCCCCCAAAGGCGAGCTCATTGTCGAAATGCAAGAGATCGGTTCAGAAATCGACACCGTGTAGTCAGACCTCCCCTACCATGTCCGCCCCTTCAGCGGGTCACGCACGGCTCCTGGCTCATTCTGAAGCATGGTTCAACCGCGCCCGTGCAGCTCTGCTTGGAGAGCTCCCGTGTCGACAAGGCTGCTGCCGCTGCTGCGTCGGCCCCTTCGCGATCACGATCTTGGACGCGGCCGAGTTGCAGCGGGGATTGGCCACGCTTGACGGATCGGTGCGCCAAGACATCGAGGCCACGGCCCATCGTCAGACAGCGGCGATCGAGGCCGAGTTCCCACGGCTCAGCGAGTCCCCGTTCCTGGACGGTTGGAGCGATCCCGAACAGGACGCCGTGGTCGAACGATTTGCTGATCTCCCGTGCCCGGCTTTGGGTTCCGACGGAAGCTGCCACGTATACCCGTTCCGACCGGTGACCTGTCGGACGACCGGGATTCCCGTGGAGACCGACGGATTGGTCGAGGGCGCCTGCCAGGTCCAGACCGCCGTGCCGCTTATCCGGCTGCCGCGGTCATTACGGGACGAGGAAAGCCGCCTCGCGGAACTCGAGGCGGACGAGATTGATGCGCGACGCCGCACGGCGCCACCGGCCGGCGAGGAAGTCCTGCTGGCCTATGGATTCCTGGCGGAACGGGTCCCCATATTCTAGACAGGGCCCGGATCGGTGTGGTAAGGTGTCGCCCACCTCGCTCTAAACGGATGCGCCTGTAGCTCAGCGGATAGAGCACTAGCCTCCGGAGCTAGGGGCCACAGGTTCAAATCCTGTCAGGCGCGCCATCTGCTCGTGAGGCGTCAGGCGTGAGGTGAGTAGCAATTCTCCTCTGCCGTATCCCCTAACGCCTTACCCCTTACGGTTAGTGAATCGGTGGGCCGTTAGCTCAGCTGGTAGAGCAGCTGACTCTTAATCAGCGGGCCGCAGGTTCGATCCCTGCACGGCCCACCATCATAATCA
>JACQQM010000144.1 GCA_016207025.1 Nitrospirota bacterium
AAGTCGGACGCCTGGAGCAGTTTCAGGACGACGTTCTCCACATCCTCGCCGACGTAGCCGGCCTCCGTCAGGGTGGTCGCGTCGGCGATCGCGAAGGGTACGTGCAGGATCCTGGCGAGGGTCTGGGAAAGCAGGGTCTTGCCGGTGCCGGTGGACCCGATCATCAGGATATTGCCCTTCTGGAGCTCGACTTCCTTCAGACGAGGCCGACTCAGCACGCGCTTGTAGTGGTTGTGAACGGCGACCGACAGCACCTTCTTGGCGCGTTCCTGCCCCACGACATACTGATCCAAGAGTCCTTTGATCTCGGGCGGCTTGGGCAGTTGGACGGTCTGGGAGTCGTCCGGTCTGTGCGCGGCGGCTCCCTCCGCGAGGAAGGTGCTGCAGAGCTGGATACATTCATTGCAGATGAGCAGGCTGACCCCGGTCCGGCAGGTGTCGCAGTGATAGGGCGCCGGGCTCTCGACCAGGCTTTTGACGACGCTTTCCTTCTTTCCGCAGAACGAGCAGTGCCGTTCGCGTTTATCCCGATTCTGCCGTGATTCCCAAAACACTCCGGGCTCCTCGTGACCACCCCGGCAGGATGGCGGCTTCAGCTCATGTGCGGGCCCCATCTTAGCCCGCATCGCGCGCCAACTCAAGCACGGCCCGCTGTCCGTGGCCTTCCGGATCGGGGTCTGTTTCGCGTCAGACAGGACTCGCCACGGTTGCTTTTTCCCCGGCTGACTTCTCGGCCGACGGGAACCGGATCACGAACCGACTGCCCTTGCCGGGCTCGCTCTGCACCTCCAGGGTGCCGCCGTTGTCTTGGACCAGCCGCTTCACGTTCGTCAGCCCCAAGCCGGTCCCGTATTCTTTGGTTGTGAAGAAGGGTTCGAAAATCCGCTCCAAATTGGCGCGAGGAATCCCGCACCCTGTGTCGGCCACCTCGATCTCAACGTATCCGTTTTCTCCCATGCGGGTCGTGACCGTGACCTGCCCGCCCTCCGGCATGGCTTCCCGGGCGTTGATGAGCAAATTCACCAGCGCTTCCTTCACCTGGTCCGGATCCACGTCCATATGGGGCAGACGCTCGCCGAACTGCGTGTCGATCGTCAGCTTCTCGTGCCCGCCCTGCGCCTTCCACTGCCACAGCGCCGACTGGGCAATGGCCTCGGGCTGGATGCGCTTCGGTTCGGGAGGCTTCTGGCGGGCGTATCGGAGAAAGTCGTTGATCCGATGGGTGAGCCGGTCCACTTCGTCGATAATGTACCGGGCCACCTCCTGTTTGACGGCGTCCGCTTGCTTGGTTTCCAGCACCAGTTGGGCCGAGCTGCGGATGACGCCGAGGGGATTCCGCAGGTCGTGTGCCAGGGCCGCTAGCAGTTGGCCGACAGACGCCAGCTTCTCCCGCCGGATCAGCTCTTCCTGCTGCGTCTTGACGGTGCGCAAGCTGTCTTCCAGGGCGCTGCGCATGGCGTGGAAGGTGCGCGCCAGATCCTCGATTTCATCCCCGGTTCGGATTTCAACCGATGCCGGACGTGTCTCGTCGGGAGGAGGCGGGACCGTCTCCGGCAGCATCGCGACCTCCCGCCGCAGGGCATCCGCTTCTCGCCGGAGCGCGAGGATCGGGCGGACGATCTTCCGGCCGACCAGGAAGCCGGTTGACGCCAAGACCACCACCAACCCAAACCCGATCAACCCGACCGTCACCAGCAGCGAATAGATTGGCGCGTACGTTTCCTCGGGCTGCTGTCGCACGAACGAGAACCAACGCTCGCCGCTTAGGCTTAAGGGGCTCAGCCGGTGCGCGAACCGGACCGGCGCCGCGCCGACGATCGAATTGTGCCCCCCGTGCGCGTCGTCGTCCGCCACCAACCAGAGCGGTTCGTCGCGGGTCAGTTGGTTGAGCAGCGCCTCGTGGATGAGATGCGCGGTCGGCGGCAGCACCGGGCAGATCAGCGGCGTTCCTTCGGTGTCCATGAGCATGCCGTGGCCGGTCTGTCCCACCCGGATCGGCAGGATCGTGTTCATCAGCACGTCGCGACGGATGACAAGCCCCAAGACGCCGATCGGCTCCTCGTCGTGTTCATGAAGGATCGGGACCGCCACGTTAAACACGTACTCGTTCAGCCGTGGGTCGAACCGCAGCGTGCTGACATACGCGGAGCCGGGCCCCTCATTAAACGCCTCCTGCCACCATTCCTGGTCTTCGTTGAGATAGGGCGTCTGCGGATCAGTGGTAGCCACGACCGCCCCGCGGCTGTCCGTGATCACCACCCGCACGTAATACCCTGCCTCGTGCGCCCAGTCCGCCAGATAGGCGGTCGTCTGGGCGACCGCGAGCGGAGACGGTCCGGCTTTCGGGTGGCGCTTGGGCCATGCGGCTGCACCGGCTTCCAAAAGGTTGCTCACCTCCCGCTCGCTCTTGCCGGCATATTGCCGGTTGGCCATCTCCACCACCTGTCGAAGGACCATCGGAACGGCCGCCAGCCGAACCGCGCGATCGATCTCCGTATCCACGGTCGTGGCAATGCGGATTGCGGTGGAGCGGGCGATTTCCTGGAACCCGCTGCCGATGGAATGCTTCAGGCTATAGGTGCTATAGAGGTAGGTCGCGATCAGGGCTGCGGTGCCGGGCAGAATGCCGACAATTAGCAGGGCAATGAAAAATTTTTTTTGCAGGCCGCCGGTTCGTAAGCTCTGTTCCATCGGATCTCCTCATGGGTGAATCCGATGCCTACCCCGATGCCGGTTGCGCCGATACGCGCCTCGGTGAAGCCAGGAAGGGAAGAGGCGGAAGGATCAGCTCCGGCTCAAGAGGGTGCTCGCGGGCGTGATCCATAATAACGCGCTCCCGAGGCTGACCTCAAGCGGGTCAGGCTCATCTTGTGGGGCTCATTTGAGGTTGTATTTCGCCATTCGATACCGGAGGGTATTTCGCGTCACTTTCAGCAGGCGACCGGCTTCCGACACGTTCCCGCCGGTTTTTTGGAGCGCCTCCTGGAGCATCGCTTTCTCGACCTCCTCGATCGACAGTCCGTAGGATAGCAGGGACGGCATTTCCTTTTGGGCTCCATCACCTGATATCCGTAAATGGGACGGCAGATGCTCTGGGCCGATCTGGCCTTCTTTGCAGCTGATCGTGATCCATTCCACCACGTTGTGCAGCTCTCGGACGTTCCCGGGCCAATGGTAGCATTGCAGGACGGCCAAGGCATCGGGCGATACTCCTCTGATGCGGGTCCCTTCGTTGCGGTTGGCGGCTTCCAGAAACGCATGCAGCAAAGCCCCAATGTCCTCCCGGCGTTCCCGCACCGGGGGGATGTGCAAATGGCCGACATTCAGACGGTAGAACAGGTCCTCGCGAAACTCGCCCTTCTTGATGAGGTCAGGCAGGTTCTGGTTTGTTGCGCAGATGACCCGGATGTCCACCTTGACCCCACGCACCCCCCCCAGCGGTTCGACCGTATGGTCCTCAAGCACCCGGAGCAGCTTGGCTTGGGCGGCCAGGCTCATCTCGCTGATCTCGTCCAGGAACAGCGTGCCGCGGTCAGCCAACTGGAAGCGGCCGACCTTCGCCTTCTTGGCGTCGGTAAACGCGCCTTTTTCGTAGCCGAAGAGTTCCGATTCCAGGAGCGGTTCGGGAATGCCGGCGCAGTTCACGGCTACAAGCGGCCCGCCCGCCCGGGCGCTTGCGTAATGAATGGCCCGTGCCAGCAGTTCTTTACCGGTGCCGCTCTCGCCTGTGATCAGGACCGTGACTTCAGCGCGCGCCACTTCCATAGCCAGACGCTTGACCTCGTCCATCTTGGGCGACACACTCACGATGCGGTCAAACCCGAACTGCTCGTGCAGCCCGGCTCGCAAGGCTCGATTGTCTTGAGACAGCCGGCGGACTTGCAGGGCCCGCGCGATCACAATTTTCAACTCCTCGTTGTCGACCGGCTTGGTGATGTAATCGTACGCGCCCTTGCGCATAGCTTCCACGGCCGACTTGACGGTGCCGTAGCCGGTGATGATCAGGACCGGCACGTCCGGCAGCGCCTTTTTCGCTGCGCTGAGCACATCGAGCCCTGTCATCTTGCCGAGCTGGAGGTCAGTGACGATCAGATCAATGCCCTGGACTTGGCTCAGCGTCCGGATGCCCTCTTCGCCGGTGCTGGCCAGGTGCAGGTCGTAGCCTTCGGGCTTCAGCACCAACTCCAAGAGTCGGCGCATCCGTTCTTCATCTTCAATGATCAGCAGGGTTGATGGGCGCATATGCCTTGATTCAGAAGCGAAGGGCCAGCGTCACCCCTGCGGGAGGAGCCGGCCGCTCTCCAGGTCGTCAGTCCTTCTGGGCCAACCTGGGTCGGGAGATATGGTTAACCAAAAGCCTACTATAAAGAATAACACGTTCGGGGACAAGGGCATAGGGCTTCACCGCGGTCCTCCGTCACGGGATGTGGGGCTTCCGGCAAGGGCTTACCCGGTCGGGACGGCCGGCGGATGATGCGAGGAGGCGCTCAGCCTCAGATTCCGAATCGCCGTTCGGACATTCCGGAGGAAACCGGTATGTTTGGGGCGCCGGATGGGGCTCCGGCGGAAAGTGGCGGTGAACTCACGTTCGCTGATGTTGGCCAACGCTTCCAGTGTAGGTGCCAGCGTCAGAGGGGAAGGCTGGAAAGCCGGCTCAGCGGTCGGCGACGCGTTGACGTTGTATGGGCAGACATCCAGGCAGTCGTCACAGCCGAAGATCCGGTTGCCCAGCTTGGGTGTCAGCTCGTCCGGAATCTCGGCGCCCGGCCCTCGCAGCTCGATCGTGAGGTAGGAGATGCACTTGCGGGCATCCACCACGTACGGTTCCGTGATCGCGCCGGTCGGGCAAGCCTTGATGCATAGTGTGCAGGAGCCGCACAGGTCGGTCCCCGGTTCATCAGGGTCCAGGTCGAGGGTGGTCAGGATCTCGCCCAGGAGGAGCCAGGACCCATACTGGTCCGAGACCAGGTTCGAGTGTTTCCCGATCCAGCCGAGTCCAGCCTGCTGGGCCCACGCCTTCTCCATGATCGGCCCGGTGTCCACGTAAGACCGAGTCTGGGCCTGGGGCGCCAGGGTTTTAATCCGGGCTTCCAATTGAGCGAGGCGCCTCATCAGCACCTCATGGTAGTCCTCCCCCCACGCGTACCGGGCGATGCGGCCATGTCCCGGCTGTTCATCCGCCTGATGCGAAGTGTAGTAATTCATGCCCACCGAGATGACGGACCGGCAGCCCGCCAAGGCCCTGCGGGGGTCGGCGCGACGATCAGGCACGCGCGCCATCCAGTCCATGGTTCCGTGGTACCCGCGCCGGAGCCACTCCAGAAGCCGGGCATGGAGGAATCGGGGCAGCGGAGTATCTGTGCCCTCCTCTCGCTCCGCAATACGGCTGATGCCGACCGCTGAGAAGCCTAGCCTACGTGCCTCGCGCTTGATTTCTTCAGAGAACGTCATAGCTACTTTCTCTGTGAGCAGTCGAACATCACGCCGAACCGGGCCGTGCACTGGAAGGAGGTACATTTCCCGCAGGTGCCGGTGATGCGGGTCTTCCAGTCGGTTTCTTTGTCGTTGAAACGGCAGGTGGTGGCGCCCCCTTTGGAGATGTTGGACCAGGGGCGGGTGGTGCCCGGGAGAAAGGCCACGACGCAGCCCTGCGGCACGGGGACCATGCAGCTTCGTGTCGGGTCGCCCTTGGCCATCCCGAAATTGCACGACGATTCGGTTGTGGCGGTTGAGTCAGCCAGGGGAGAAGCCGCGGACAGGTCAAACAGGACCAAAGCCAGGAGCACACCCGGCAGCAACAGACATGCGCGGCAGGGCATGCCTCTTACGCGGAGAAACGTCGGGGTTCGTGCCAGCCTGCTCATTAAAAAAACATCGTAGCACACTCCTGATACGACGACTACATGCTTGCGAGCACCTGATGCGGGGCGTAGAATCGGCCCACAATGGCATTGATGAACGATGAGCGCAGAATGATGAACGGCAGAGGTTGAGGTTCTCACATTCATCGTTCAGCATTCCGCGCGCATCGTTAATGGCTATGGACAAACGCGAGATCAGTCGGCTCTTCGAGGAAATCGGTCTCTTGCTGGAGCTGAAGGGCGAGGGCCCGTTCAAGAGCAAGGCCTATTACAACGCGGCCCGGACGATCGAAACCTTGACCGACGATGTCGCCGACCTGGTGGCCTCCGGGCGGATTCGCGAGCTCAAGGGCATCGGGCAGGCGCTGGCCGAGAAACTGGCCGAACTCGTCGGGACCGGCAGGTTGGCCTATTACGAGGAACTCAAGAAGAGTGTCCCGTCCGGGCTCTTGGAGATGACTGCGATACCGGGATTGGGGCCCAAGAAGATCACGGCGGTCTGGAACCAACTGGGCATCACGACGATCGGTGAGCTGGAGTACGCCTGCATTGAGAATCGTCTGGTAAGCCTTCCCGGCTTCGGCCAGAAGACCCAGGACAAGATTCGGCAGGGCATCCTCCAGCTCAAAAAGCGGCGAGGGTATCACCTCTTCGCCAATGTCATCCGCGAGGCTGAATGGATCGTCGCGGCGGTCAGACAGTCGGCAGGGGTGAGGCGAGCTGAGCTCGTCGGAGAACTCAGGCGTTGCGTGGAGGTCGTCCGCTCGATCTTGATCCTGGTCGCCGCGGATCGGCCCCAATCGATTTTGAAAACCGTACAGCAGGCGGAGGGACTGGCAGAGCTGACGCTTTCGGGGAGCACGATCACCGGCAAATCCTCAATCGGGGTGCCGGTCAGCATCGTGGTGTCCGAAGAACTGACCGCGCACGCGCTGCTCGCCGCAACCGGAAGCGATGAGCACCTCACTGCGCTCGCGTCACGGGCCGCTCGCATGCAGGTTCCCTGGAATCTGATGGGGGATCCGAGCGGAAAGACAGCGCCCAAGGCCGACTCAGAGGAAGCCCTTTACGCCTGCTTGGGTCTGCCGTTCATTCCACCGGAGCTGCGGGAGGGCCTGGATGAAATCGCCACGGCGGAAGCCGGCCGGTTAAGACCCTTGGTGGAGGCCGGACAGGTCCGCGGCATCTTCCACAATCACACCACCTACAGCGATGGCTCGGCCAGCTTGGACGAGATGGTAGCCGCGGCCAAGGCGCTCGGGTATCGCTATATCGGCATCTCGGACCATAGCCAATCGGCCTTTTACGCCAATGGCCTCAAGGAAGACCGGATCCGGGAGCAACACGCCGCGATTGACGCGCTCAGAAAACGAACCACCGGCATCGCCGTTTTCAAGGGCATCGAAGCCGACATTCTGGCGGACGGCGCGATGGATTATCCCGACGAGATCCTGGCCCGGTTTGATTTTGTGATCGCGTCGGTGCACAGCCGGTTTAATTTATCGGAGGAGGAGCAAACCGCGCGGGTCCTGCGGGCCCTGGCCAATCCCTATGTCACGATGCTGGGCCATCCGACCGGCCGGCTGCTCTTGTCTCGCGAGGGGTACCGGATTGACATGAGGCGGGTCATTGACGCGGCCAGGCAGTATGGGAAAGTGGTGGAGATCAACGCCAACCCGCATCGACTCGATCTGGACTGGCGGCTCTGCCGCTATGCCAAGGCCCAAGGGGTGAGCGTCAGCATCAACCCCGACGCGCACGCCACCGACGGATTGGAGGATGTGCCGTTCGGGGTCAACGTGGCTCGCAAAGGGGGGCTTGAGGCCTCCGATGCGGTGAACACGTTGGGCCCGGAGGAGATCCTTTCTGCGCTCAGGGCCAAGCAAACGACTTGACAGGCCGCTGCCCTAATGCTAGAAGCGGTATGAACGTGCTGGAGACAACGCCGTCTCCGGCTAACAGCATAGTCGCTGAGTGTTGGACAATGACGTCCTCCGCCCCGGAAAGGGCCGAGGACGTTTTTTTTGCCTGCGTGAGTTAGGGAGGGTGTGGTGAAAGGAATGAGACGATACGGGATCGGAGTCCTTTCAGCAGTTCCATGTTTCATTTTGTGGGCAACAGCGGCCTTTGCTGAATCAGCGACACCGTCCTCCACAGTCGATGCCGGGGACACGGCGTGGGTACTGCTCTCATCCGCCCTTGTGCTGGCCATGATCACTCCGGGCCTGGCGCTGTTCTACAGCGGATTGGTGCGGAGCAAGAATGCCCTGGGCACGATCATGCACAGTTACGTCATCCTCTGCCTGGTAAGCCTGATCTGGATCCTGCTGGGCTACAGCCTCGCCTTCGGACCGGATAAGGGCGGGATAATCGGAGGACTCGAGTGGGCCGCGCTGCGCGGCGTCGGGATTGAGCCCCATCCCACCTACGGGCCAACGATCCCCCATCAGGCCTTCATGCTGTTTCAACTCATGTTTGCGGCCATCACGCCGGCCCTCATCACCGGCGCCGTGGCCGAGCGAATGAAGTTCAGCGCGCTCCTGCTATTTGCCGCCCTGTGGTCCGTCTTCATCTACTGTCCCCTGGCTCATTGGATCTGGGGTGGCGGCTGGCTGGGAAGGCTCGGAGCGTTGGACTTCGCCGGCGGTGCGGTCGTGCACATCAGCTCGGGACTCGCGGCGCTGGCCTGTGCGTTGCTGTTAGGACGGCGACATGGGTATGGGACCGCCACGATGCCGCACAATCTCCCGCTCACGCTGGCGGGAACAGGACTGCTGTGGTTCGGATGGTTTGGGTTCAATGCCGGAAGCGCGCTGGGGGCGAATGCCACCGCCGTGGGCGCCATGTTGGCAACCCATGCCGCTGCAGCCACTGCGGCCCTGTCCTGGCTGGTGGTGGAATGGCGACACGGCGGCAACCCCACCGTCCTCGGAGCGGCCAGCGGCGCGGTGGCCGGGTTGGCCACCGTAACCCCGGCGGCCGGTTATATTGATCCTTTCTCGGCTATGCTGATCGGTTTGGCGACCGGTCCCCTCTGCTACGCCGGCATTATCATGAGAAACAAGATCGGCTACGATGACTCGCTCGATGTCTTGGGAATCCACGGCGTAGGGGGAATCGTGGGGATTCTGGCCGCGGGCTTGTTTGCCTCGAAGGCCATCAATCCTGCGGGGGCGGACGGACTCTTCTTCGGCAATCCCATCCAGTTGGGCGTGCAGGCGTTGACGGTGCTGGTCACGGCGGTGTTCTCGTTTGTCGGAACCTACCTGATTCTCAAGCTTGTGGATGGTCTGATCGGGTTACGAGTCACTTCCGAAGAGGAAGCCATCGGCTTGGATCTCAGCCAGCACGATGAGCGAGCGTACTCCTGACCGTTCGAACGGACCGGCCCTCACCGGAAATCCTCCTCAAGTCTTACGTTCTTGACGATTGGTCAGAGTCGGCTTCGGCCAGGTCGATGACGTAGCGGGTCCGGCCGTTCGCGGGTGTGCTTCGTTCGTGCACCTGGAAAGGGGGGATGTCCGCCTGGAGACGTGTGAGCAGCCGTTTGATCGGCATGTTGCCCTCGATTTCGCACACCCAGACATGCATGCCGGTCTCCAGTTCGTGCTCGCGCCGGCTGACGCGAAAGCGGGGATCCTCCATGTAATACGCGGACAGCCAACCCACGATGGCGTTGACCACCCAGCCGTGTGCCTGAGCATAGCGATAGCTTACCCCGAGCTCGATCAGGTGTTTGCTCTCCGACGTGTCCATGGTGCAGTCGCAAAGGGCACTCTATTGACGCCTTATTTCTCAACGTCGAATTCGCCCTCTTTCCACACGCGCCGCCCGCCTTCTAGCTCCATCACCGGGGAGCCTTTGCTCGCGAATTCCACTGCCCCCGCGGCGGCCAGGTGACAGACATGGGAATAGCAGTACACCACCTTGATTGTGTCTTTCCGAAGCCCGGCCAACGTGGGCCACGTGTCCTTCGGCAAAGCCTACTCTTACTCTCTCGATCTGGCCGGAGATTCCTCCGGAACGATCTCGAGCACGATCTTCTCAGCGCGTCGGATGACGGTTAGCGGTGCTCGCACGCCCACGCGCTCGTCCGCGAGAAGTCTGTGGAGATCATCAATGCCGCCAATCGGCTGATCGGCATATCCCACGATGACATCGCCTTCAAGCAAACCGGCGCGCTGTGCCGGGCTGTGAGGCTCGATGGAGGCGACGAGGATGCCGCTCTCGACCGGCAAGGCATGGTGCCGGACACTACGACGGGGGATCGGCACATTTTGCCCGCTCACGCCGATGTAGCCGCGCCGGATCTTGCCGTCTTTGATCAGCCGTCCAGCGACAAACTTGGCGGTGTTGATGCCGATGGCAAAGCAGATGCCTTGGGCCGGCAGGATGACGGCGGTATTGACCCCGATCACTTCACCGCGCGTCGTGACCAGCGGGCCGCCCGAGTTGCCGGGGTTCAGCGCGGCGTCGGTTTGAATGATGCTATCGATGAGCCGGCCTGAGGTGGACCGGAGCGTGCGTCCGAGCGCGCTGACCACCCCGGCGGTCACGGTACACTGAAAGCCGTAGGGGTTGCCGATGGCGATGACCAATTGACCGACGCGGACAGCTTGCGAGTCGCCTAATGAGACCGGGGCAAGATTCGGTGCATCGATTTGCATGACCGCCAGATCGGTATCCGGATCATCGCCCACCAGGTAGGCCGGAAACCGGCGGCCGTCCGAGAGCGTGGTTTCGAGCCTGGTGGCCTGATGCACCACATGGCTATTCGTCAAGATGAACCCATCCGGGGTGAAGATGAAGCCGGACCCGCTTCCCTGCGCCTCCCCGGGCGAGCGTGGATCGGTCGCCCTCCAGCTGCGCAGCCGAT
The DNA here is from genome assembly GCA_016207025.1 of Nitrospirota bacterium. GTDB lineage: Bacteria > Nitrospirota > Nitrospiria > Nitrospirales > Nitrospiraceae > JACQQM01. The sequence continues at coordinate 10,738 of JACQQM010000144.1, forward strand.
GATGGACGTCAATCTTCACGACCGACGGGCTGACCTTCTCCGCCGTACTGGTGACCGCTCTCGAGTAGGCGTCCAGAAGATGATCCTCGGAAGCCGGGACCGTCTCAGGGATGCGCATGTCCTCGGTGACGAGGTCATCGTGGGAGACCAATTGCAGCGCGTCTTTCATGACGGATATCCTCCTGTCGTGACAGCAGGCCCTACAAATTGCTCATCCTGCGCTCAGGATTCAGGTTGCCGGTTCGTCTTGCATCTGCTCGACAATCGCTCCGTCCACCGACCATTTGCCTCCTCCGGTGAGGAGCAGAGCTGCGCAGACGGCAAGCACCAGGAGGTGATACTCGAACCCCTCCCCCGCCTGCTTGCCGAACCAGTTCATGAAAAAACCGTGCGGCCAATGGACCAGCCAGATGGCAACCACCATGATGCATGCGATACCAAAGGCCGCCACGCGGCTCAACAATCCGATGATCAGGCCAAGGCTCCCAAATGATTCGGTGATAACGACCAGAAAAGCTAGCACCGCGGGGATGTGCATCTGATCAGTGAAGAACCCCATGGTCCCGCTGAATCCAAATCCGCCGAACCACCCCAACAATTTCTGAGCGCCGTGCGGGAACATGACCACCCCGAGCATCACGCGAAGGATGAGGCCGGTCCAGGCCTCATCAGTCTGAAACAAGCTTTTCATGGCATACCTCCCCTGGTGATCGGTGTGCAGCGCGTTCCGTATAGTTTTTAGCAAGATAGTTCTTGTTAGAACAAATGTCAAGACCGGCAGGATACTTTTGCCCGGTCTTCAAAAATTGCTGAGAATTCATCTTATCGAACGCCGAACGCGCTGCACCGGAGGAGTGAATTCAGGAATGATTTCTAGGAGATATGCCGCGTAGCCGCTATAATGCCGCCATGGCCCTGCTACTACGAACAATCGGAGCAGCGATTCTCTTTTCACTGGGCGTTCCCCTGAGCGCTCTTGAGGGTTTCAGTGGTCAACGGCCAACCGCGTGGGCCGGCCCGGAACGTCCTCAGGTGCTAGAGGTACGGACTGAGCCTTCAGGGGGTGTGCGGGCGATCGCGACGCTGCGAATTCCCGCACCCCCAGCGGTCGTGCAGGAACTCCTCACCGACTATGGACAGTGGCCCGAGCTGTTTGAGATCTCGATGCGCCTCGCCCGTCTTGAGCGTCGTGACCA
>JACQQM010000138.1 GCA_016207025.1 Nitrospirota bacterium
CTCTTTCAACTGTTCGAAGGCGAGCTGGAGCGCGCCAACTCCCTTGGGTTCCAGGTAATCGAGCACCGCCTGATACTCGCCCCGCGGCTCATAGACCGTGAGGCGTCCGCGGACAATCACCTGAAGCCCTTCGCGCAAGGCGAACCGGAGGCGTTGCGCGCCGGCCCTGAACAACACGGCCCGGAGCTGACTGTTGGCATCCTTGAGGGTGAAATACAGGTGTCCGGAGGAAGGCGTGCGCAGGTTGGAGACTTCACCCTCCACCCAGACATCGGGGAACCCCTGCTCAAGTCGGTCCCTGACCAGGAGGGTTAACTCGGAAACGGTGAGAATCCGTTGCGGGTGCTCGCCCACAAGTCGTCAGCGGTCCAAACGGCGCTGAGAGCCGTCTCGCGGCCCCTGTCCGCGACTAATCCGGAATCCGAAAACGTTGAATGCGAATCGCTTTCCCGACCTGGCCGTCAAGCTCGATCAGCACGGCGCAGAAGACCGCCGGCCCCGAGGCCACTTCGAAGCGGCGCGGCATCTGCGTGAGAAACTTTTCGATGGCCAGCTCCTTCTTGATCCCGATCACGGAATCAACCGGACCGGTCATCCCGATATCGGTGATATAGGCGGTGCCTTTGGGCAGAATGCGCTCGTCGGCCGTCTGAACATGGGTGTGGGTGCCGACCACCGCCGCCACCTCGCCATCCAGGAAATGGCCCATCGCCATCTTCTCCGAGGTCGTCTCCGCGTGCATATCCACAATGACGGCCGGAGTCTCCGCCCTGAGCCGCGCAAGCTCCCGCCGAGCCACCTGGAACGGGCAGTCCAGCGTCGGCATGTAGACCCGCCCCATGAGCTGCAGCACGCCGAGCCGTTCTCCTCCGGGAGTTTCCACTACCACGCTGCCGCGGCCCGGCGTTCCGTCGGGATAGTTTGCCGGGCGCAACAGCCGCCGCTCATGCCGAATGAAGTCGAGGATTTCCTTTCTGTCCCATGCGTGGTTGCCGGTCGTGATCACCGAGAGGCCCATCTCATACAGTTCATGGGCCAGTTCCGGCGTGATCCCAAACCCGCCGGCCACGTTTTCCCCATTGCCGATTACCAGGTCCACGGCGTGCTGGGCCACCACCTTGTGGAGCAATCGGGTGATCGCCCGACGGCCGGGCTCGCCCATGATGTCGCCGATGAAGAGGACGTTCATCCTTGGCCAGACCGTGACGCGTGACGCGTGACGCGTGACGCGTATTGAAGGACAACCTCTGGTTTCTTACAACCCGTCACGTGTCACCTGTCACCCGTCACTTGGCGATGTCCACGTACCGGCTTTCCCGGATCACGGTCACCTTGATCTGCCCGGGATAGGTCAATTCCTGCTCGATCTTCTTGGCTAGATCACGGGACATCTGGGACGACTCGGCATCACTGACCTCTTCCTGCCGGACAATGACCCGGATCTCGCGCCCGGCCTGGATCGCATAGGCCTTCTGCACGCCTTTGAAGCCGGACGCCAACGATTCCAGCTTCTCCAGCCGTTTCACGTACGACTCGAGCGCCTCCCGGCGGGCACCCGGCCGGGCGGCCGACAAGGCCTCCGCCGCAGCGACCAGCACCGTCTCGGGGCAGATCGGCTCCACCTGCTCGTGGTGCGCCGCAATCGCGTTCACGACTTTGGATGACTCGCCGTAGCGCTTGGCCAGGTCGGCGCCCAGCATGGCATGGGGCCCTTCCTCTTCGTGGCTCACCGCTTTGCCGATATCATGGAGCAGCGCCCCGCGTTTGGCCAGCTTCACGTCCAGCCCCAGTTCCGCGGCCATGATGCCGCAGATGAACGCCGCCTCACGGGCATGGTACAAGTTGTTTTGCCCGTAACTGAGCCGGTATTTGAGCCGCCCCAGGACCTTGATGAGATCGGGGTGGAAATCCGAGAGGCCGACCTCAAAGATGATCTTCTCGGCCTCCTCGATCATCATCTTGTCGAGATCGGTCTTGACCTTCTCGACAATCTCCTCGATCCGCGTGGGATGGATCCGGCCATCCTGCATCAACCGCTCCAGGGATACCTTGGCCACCTCACGGCGCAACGGATCGAAACCGGAAATCACGACCGCTTCCGGCGTCTCGTCGATGATCAGATCGATCCCCGTGACGGCCTCGATCGCGCGGATATTCCGCCCCTCACGGCCGATGATCCGGCCTTTCATCCCGTCGTTGGGAATCGGCACCACGGAAATGGTGGCTTCCGACACATAATCCCTGGTCACTCGCTGGATCGACCGGGCAATGATCTCCCGAGCCTCCCGCTCGGCCCCTTCTTTCGCTTCATCGATGATCCGCTTCGCAAGATTGGACGCGTCGAGCCGGGCCTCGCTCTCAATTTCGCTGAGGAGTTGCCGCTTGGCCTCTTCCACCGTCATGCCGGCAACCCGTTCCAACGCCTGCCGGTGCTCCTTGACGGCTCGGTCGCAGGCGGCTTCCTTCTCCGCAAGCGTTTCGTCGCGCTTGGCGAGTCCCTGCTCGCGGTTTTGCGCCTCGGCCTCGCGTCTGTCTAACGCGTTGGATTTCCGATCCAGACTCTCCTCTCGTTGGAGCAAGTGCTTCTCATGGGCAGCCAACTCCGACAGTTTGTCTTTTTGTTCCTTCTCAAGGTCGGTCTTGGCCTGGAGCAACAGACTTTTGGCTTCGAGTTTGGCCTCCTTGACCAGATTCTCCGCTTCCCGTTCGGCTCCCTGGAGGATCTGGCGGGACTGTTCTTCCGCCTGACTCCGGCGGGCCACCAGCGTCTTGCGTCGGAGCAGCTCGTTGGCGCCAACGCCGACCAGCGCCCCGAGAATTCCCACGATCACATATGCGGCAATCGTCGTCAAAATGGTACCCACCCCCTTTTGTCTGAATACAACTCGGTATGATGCGGCGGTCCACTCGGTGAGCGGGCAGAGAGTTCAGGGAGAAGAGAACGGTCGAGGCAAGCGCCGGTGCCTTCGAAGGGCCGGCAAGAACACGAAGCGGTGTGAGGACTAGGGCGTCATGCTACCGAACGCGAGATATGGAGTGGAACTCGGACGGCCTCTGGCGAGGGACGAGGACAGGCACCGCCCGGCCATCACCCGTCTCGGGACGAGCGCGGGCACCAAACGGCCTTCTATCTCTCGACGCTGGAACACACGCCTCCCGCCACCGGAGATCGGGCCGCTCGGCTGAAGAGACGCCGCGGCCATGACCTCTGCTTTCATTCCA
>JACQQM010000140.1 GCA_016207025.1 Nitrospirota bacterium
AGTCGCTCCGCCAGCTCGCGCAAATGAACCGTAGCCCCGTCGCAAAGCGCACCCCAGTCCGCCGTTTCGGGGTCAATGGCAGCCAATTCCTTGAGGCGCTCACTGACAGTCCCCAGGACGCTCAGGGTCGAGGCGTCCCCGCCGTAGAGCAATTCGTACGCATCGGCGCTCAATTCGCCCAATCGGTGCGTATGGCTGAGCCGACGACGTTCCGCCACCAGCGCCTCCTCTTCACCAGGCCTGACCGCAGCTTCCTCGAGTTCACGGTATTGAAATCTGAGGAATTCCTCGCGGGCGCTCCGCTCCGCAGCCACTCGCTGCACCTCCTCCAACTCACGTCGGCGGGCCTGCCACTGTTCGTACTGGCACGCGTAGTCGCGGCGTAACTCCTTGAGATGTCCGAAGGCATCCAGCGCATCGAGTTGGGCGGAGGCGGCCAGCAACGATTGCTGTTCATGCTGGCCGTGGATGTCGATCAACGTCCCGGCCAGAGCCTGGATTTGATTGAGCGGCGTGAGAATGCCGTTGAGGTAAATGCGGTTCCGACCGGTCCTGGAAAGGACGCGACGAATGATCAGATCGGTCTCGTTTGGGCCCAGCAGGCCTGCATCACGAAGGCAAGCCGTTGCCGTATGATCGGCGGGGAGGGCAAAGGCGGCCTCGAGGACGGCTTCCTCGGCATCCGACCGGATCTGATCGGCGGACGCCCGCCCGCCCACCAGCAGCGCAATGGCATCAACGAGGATGGACTTGCCGGCGCCGGTCTCGCCGGTCAGAACGTGGAATCCGCCCGAAAACTCAAGGCTTAGACGGTCGATGACCGCGAAGTTGGAGATACGCAGCTCGGTGAGCATACGAGGCGGTCATTTTTCAAAGCAGCGATGAACGCGGAATGCTGAATGATGAACGCTCGGCGAGAACTAGGACGCACTCTCCAATTCATCATTCATCGTTCATCATTCCGCATTTGTCGTTTATGCTGTGGGAGAGTGCTGTGCAAGCAGAGAATCAATCACTTCTTTGAACTGTCGTTTGGGCCTGGCGCCAACGAGCTTCTCAACAGGCTGGCCGTATTTGAAAAAGAGAATCGTCGGGATGCTCATCACCTGGTACCGGCCAGCGATCTCGGGGTTCTCATCGGTGTTGAGTTTCATAACCCGGAGTTTCCCGGCATATTCGTTCGCCAGCTCTTCGACAATCGGGGCCACCACCTGGCACGGACCGCACCACACGGCCCAGAAATCGACCATCACCAACCCCGGGGCCTTTATCACTTCGGCATCCCAACTTCCCTCATCCACTTTCATCGCCTGTGCTGACACTGGATCGCCTCCTTCAATTAAGCCGCCAACGCCTCATCAAGCTTGAACGGTCGAGCCATCGTATACTACGCCATTCGAGACTGTCAATCGCTCCACGTCCCCAAGCTCTGTCAATTCCCGATTATTTCCTTCAGGGTGCGAGAGAGATCAGCGCGAACTTTGCCGAAGCGGCGGGGTCCCCGCCCGGCGTCAGGCGAAGGAAAGCCGGTACTGACCACCGCACCGTGGTCGCTAGACCACGGCGACGGGAATACCGGAAGGCTTCCACGCCTGATCGACGTGGAAGGGGTGCCGCGAGAGGCGCGGGAGCGATGATCTCTCTCGCACCCTGTTCCCTACCACGCCCACCCTTCCGGAATACCGAACCACCAACTCTCAGGCCGGGCCGTGCGCCATACGGTCTGCTGTTTCCAGAGACGTTCGACCACGGCCTGGTCGAGCCGAGCCGCCATGGCCGCCGTCACGTCGGACTGCTGCCGCACGCTGCCTTGAATGATTTCTTTGGCAATCCGCGCCAACACATCGGGGGGATCCACAAGATCCCGGACGTCACCGGTTGCCAGGTTCAAATACAACTGTTCCACCGCCACCCACCGATCCGCTTTCGCGAGATGCTCCAGATAACCGTCGATGGCGTGATAGACATAGGTCAGATAGACATAACTTTCAGCCGACGGAGCCTGCTCCACTTCCCGCTGGCAGGCCTCAAACGCTCGCCGGTAATCTCCGGCGGCAAGAAAGATCTTGGCTCTCTTGAGGTGATCCCGAGGCAATTCAGGAGCCGCCTGCGTCGGATTCGCGTACAACGTACACAACAGAACCAGCAGCGTGACCGCAGACCTAGAGGATTTCCTCCATCGACGAGAGCCGCCAGGTTGTAGAAGGGCTGTCATGGGAAACCTCCGATGATGATTGGTTAAGGAGGACCACCCGTTGATTGCCCGGGCGGGCCGATTCCTGGTGGAGTCTCAGGGGCATACTGCCGTTTGACAAGCGGGGCGCTCCAAGGTAATCCCCGCTCCCCGACCAGCAACGGGCTGAGAATGGATTTGACCACGGCAGTGCCGAAGTTCTCGGTCCACCCGATCCCGGTCAAGTTGATCATGAAGTTGTACTGCGTCCGATCCGGGAACTTGATATAGAACAGCCCGAGCGACCAGCAGCGGCACGGGTTCTGATACAGCGCCACGATATCGGTTTCCGAACCCTTGCCGTCTTTGATGTCATAATAAGATCTGGCCCCCACGGTCCACCCCAAGGGCGTCCTGATGGCCGCCGTGGCGGTCACGAACTGGATCCCCTGAGTCGGGGCGAACACCTCATTGAAGGAAATCGGATTCCAGATATCGCCTCGCCGTACGCGGTTCCCGTCCTGCGTGTACCGTTGCCCCACCTCGACATACCAGAGGCTGTCATCCTGGTACCGAAGGTCCGTATTCAACTGGCTCAGCTTGCCCCGATAGGGGTCATAAAAAGAGTCTAGCGTGAGCGTCAACAGTTTGCCCTCTGGCTTCACGATCTGCGTTGTCTTCAACGGGGTCCCGAACGGATCCGTTCCGCGCACTGGCAAAATCGGATTCCCAAGCACCATGCGCGTCCAGATGTCGGAAAATTTCCGGCCTGGAACCGGAGTCGCGGGAGGCTGAATGGGTTGCGTGACGGTCCCGAACTCGGGGCTGTCTGAGAACACAAACTGCCGGTGCTCAGTTTGGGGGCTGCCAGAATGATAGCTTTGGGCAACAGTCAGGTCTAGCCAGTTGCTGGTGCCTTTGGCCCCCTGTTCAAGCAGCCGGCTTCGCAGCGAATAGGTGACCAGGTTTTTCTTGAGCAGATTGTCCACGTCGTCCACCTGCACGATATCCGACTGCTTCGTGGGCGGCACATATTCATACACCACATGCGGTTCGATCGTATGCAGCAGGCTCTGGCCTTCGCTCAGTCCGAACCGGCGGACCAACCGCGAGGTCCCTTCAAGACTGGCCCAGAACGTTTCGCGGGAAGCCGGCTTGTCGGAGCCGAGGCCGTTGGCCCCGACGCTCTTGGTGTAATAGACCTCCCGCAGGCGGAGCTGGGGCGTGAATCCTACAACATGCCCGACGTTGATGACATCCGTCGAGAGCGTGGGCATCAGGTCCACCCGGCTGAGCGTGAACCCCTGATCCCGGTAGAAATTCGCCACGGTCGTATCCATGCTGACGATCACAGGACCATCAAACGGGGACACATTGGCGAGGCGGTGCCCGATCTCAGGCAGCCGCTGGAAGGTGTCCTTCCCTCCCGCAGTCAGGGGTTGGAGATAGAGCCCTAGGAGATACAGATTCCCGGTCGCAAATCGCTGGTTGACGTAGAGCATCGAGTCCCCGCTGGGGAGGGCTCGCTGGACCCCTGAGTTACTGAGGTCCGTGAGATAGTTGGGGTCAGAAAGCAGGAACGCTTGCGCTCGGATGGACAGATCCTTATTCACCTGCTGCGTGTGCGTCCCGCTAATGAGCGCCCGGGATTTGCTGACCTCGGTGTCCTGGAGGAAGCTCATCAGAAATTGGCCTTTGGTCTTGCGGTCGAGAAAATATCGGTACTGGAAATCGCTGCCGTAGCCCCGGTTGCTCATGTATTGCGGTGAGACGGTCAAATCACGACTGGGATCGATGGCCCAGAAGTATCCCTGCTGGGCAGTGGTCCCGAAGACGGTGTTGTACCCCACCGTGGGCACCAAGAACCCGCTCTTGCGGGCAGTCTGAAACGGATAGGTGATGGACGGAAACGGCACCAAGGGCACGTCGTTCACGCAGAGCCAGGCATTGTTCGCGTAGATCCCTTCGCCCACATTCACGTCAATGTCCTTGAAGGTAAATCGCCAGGCTGGGATCTGTCCCTCTTGCGCGTCGCAATTGGTGAACGTCCCATCCTTCACCCGAAAGTGGTCGTCCGAAAACCGTTGAAAGAGGCGCCCGGTCACCAGGGTATTCGACTCTTTGAAGTACATCGTCCCGTTGGTAATCACGCCTGCACTGGTGTTCACGTCCAGTTCCAGCCGATCCGACCACACATCCGCAGCGGGATCCTTCAGATGGGCATGGCCTTCCGCGAAGAGGGTCCCGGACAGCATCATGATCGTCACCCGATCGGCCGTAAGCCGCAACGACCCCTGCACGATCACGACCGATCCGGTGGCCTCGTAGATCTCGGTGTCCTTGAAGTATTCGATCCGCTCCGCGGTGATGTTGATCGGCTGGGCCGTGGCGGGTTTGGCGGAAACGGATTTGGGAGCATCGGATGGCGCGGCTGAAGCCGGGAAGGCCGGAGGGAGGTCCGGGACCAGAATGAATAGAACGGCGAGCAGGAAGGGGCAGAGCACCGACCAGCGGCGACGGCCCATCTCAACCCCTGATGGGAGACAACCCACACCCGCGCAGGAGGGCTTTGACCTCACCCACCAGCATCAGGGACCCCGTGACGCAGATCAGATCGTCGGGAGTGGCAAGCCACCTGGCGCGCGCCAAGGCGTCGGCGGCAACGGGTGCCACGTGCGCAGCACCGGCTCGCTCACCCAAGGCAGCGCACAGTTCCTGGACCGACGCCGCGCGTGGAATAGCCGCTTGCGTGACGACGACTTCATCCGCCAGCGGCAGGACGGCGCGGACAAACCCGTCGCGGTCTTTGTCGCGCATCATCCCCCACACCAGCACGACACGTGCGCCGGGACGATCCCGCCGATACTCGGCAAGGTACGACGCCACAGCGTCGGCCGCCGCCAGGTTGTGCGCCCCATCCAGCAGCAGCGTCGGGCTGCGCTCCACCACTTCAAGACGGCCCTCCCAACATACCGCGCGGAGGCCGGCACGCACCGAGCCTTCGGATACCCGCAGCCCGCGCGCCGCAGCCAACTCCAGCATCGCCAGGGCGCAGGCGGCGTTGTCGAGCTGATGGGCGCCGGGCAGCGGACAGGAGAGACCCGCGTAGGACGCCTGCAGCCCGTCGTACTGAAATCCGGCCAGGCTCTCGACGGCGGTCGTGAAATCCCGGCCCAGGTGGTACAGCGGCGCGCCTCGTTCCGCCGCGATCCACCGGATCACCGCAGCCGCCTCCGGCTTCAGCCGTCCGGCCACCACCGGCACGCCGGGTTTGATAATGCCGGCCTTCTCGTACGCAATCGCCTCGACGGTGCTCCCCAGGTATTCCTGATGATCGAGCGTCACGTTCGTGATCGCCGACACCAAGGGCGCCAGCACGTTGGTCGCGTCAAGCCGACCCCCCATCCCCACCTCGACGACCGCCACCTCCACGCCGGCGTCGGCGAAATACTGCAACGCCATCGCGGTGGTCGCTTCGAAAAACGTCGGCGCGAGCGCGAGCCCCATGGCGCGGCGCACGCGCTCGGTCAACTCCGCGACGCTCTCCTCGGAGATCGGAACCCCGTTCACACGGATGCGCTCGTGGAAATCCACCAGATGGGGCGACGTATAGAGGCCCACTCGGAAGCCTGCCGCCTGCACCACCGCGGCCGCCATGGCGGCGGTGGACCCTTTCCCGTTGGTACCGCCGATGTGCAGCGCGCGATAGCGGTCCTGGGGCCGGCCCAGCCGATCAAGCAGCGCCTCAATCGTGTCGAGGCCCAGCCGGATGCCGTGCTTCTGAAGACCGTACAGGAACTCGAGCGATGCGGAGTACGACATGGACTTGAATCCGGCGGCGAGACGGCGAACGGCTAAAAATGGTTGAGCAGCGTGCTCAACGTCTCCTTGAGATGCCTGCGTTCGACGATCATGTCGATCATGCCGTGCTCCAGCAGGAACTCGGCCCGCTGGAATTCATGAGGGAGCTGCTGCTTGATGGTCTGCTCGATCACGCGCGGGCCGGCAAAGCCGATCAGCGCCTTGGGCTCGGCGATGATCACATCGCCCAGCATCGCCATGCTGGCCGTCACGCCCCCAAAGGTCGGATCGGCCAGAATGGAGATGAACGGCACCCGCGCCTCGCCCAGCCGGGCCAGCGCGGCGGACGTTTTGGCCATCTGCATCAGCGAGAGGATGCCCTCTTGCATCCGCGCGCCTCCGGAGGTCGTGACCAGCACAAAGGGCGCGCGGGTTGCCAGCGAGCGGTCCGCGGCGCGGCAGATTTTCTCCCCGACCACGGACCCCATGCTGCCGCCCATGAAACTGAAATCGAAAACGCCCAGGACAATGCCGCGCCCGTTCACCGCTCCCTCCCCGATCACGACAGCGTCCTTGCGCCCTGTCTTCTCTTGTTGCGCCTTCAGCCGGTCGCGATAGGAACGGGCGTCGGTGAAGCCCAAGGGATCGCCGGGCTCGAGTTCCGCGTCCCATTCCTTGAACGTCCCGAGATCCGTCAGTATCCCGATGCGCTCCTGCACTGAGATGGGGAAATGGTAATCGCATTTCGGGCAGACCTTGCTATTGCGGTCCACCTCCTTGCGATACACGATCTCCCGACAGTGATTGCACTTCAGCCACAGGCCCTCCACGCTGGGCCGCTTGCGGCTCTCGGGGATGAGCTCTTTGTGTTTTTTGAACCAGGCCATAATCTCAAGAACCGCTGAACGATGAACGTGGAACGCGGAACGGCGGTCTCCAATTCAGCGTTCATCATTCTGCGTTCATCGTTCAGTTAGATGGTGATCTCCTGCCCTTCTTCCAAGACGGTCAAGTGTGCGATCCCGAATTTGGACAGTTGCCGCTTGATCTCCTCCCGGAACCGTGGCTTGACGTGATAGATGTAGACCGGCAGGTCAGGGCGCCCGATCTTGCGGAACTCGCGGGCGAACAGGGACGGCGTGAGGTGTTTGCTGGCCAGAGCCAGGTCGTTCAGCTCGTCCGGGAACGAGGTCTCGATGAACGCCGCCTTGAGCGTCGGCTCATGCGCCGCCACCCGCCAGATCTCGTGCGTTTCGTACGTGTCCCCGCTGTACAGGAACGACGACGCGCCCTCACGAATCAGAAAGCCGACGGTCGGGACCAGATGGTTCACCGGGATGGGCGTCACGCGAAGCCCCCCCACGTCGCTTTCCTTGCCGGCTTCCAGCGCACGGCACTGAAACACCGGCTGCTGCGGGGTCGGCAGCTTCAGGAAGTCCGGATAGACTTTGTCGTTGAAGATATGAAACTGCAGGTCGTTCAGCACCTGCGTGGTGCTGGTGAGCACCACCGGATTCACCACATCATCCACCAGGTTGTCCGCCAGCGTCGGCAGGCCCTGAATATGATCGAAGTGCAGGTGCGACAGCAGGATATGGCGAATCCGTTTTTGCTCGGTCAGTCTCAAGGCGGACCCGATGGTCCCTGCGTCCACCATCACGGTCTCGTTGATCAAGAACCCGCAGGTCCGGCACTGGCGCGGTCCCCGGTCCCCGTCCAGGAGCTGGTCGGAGCCATGACACCCCAGCACCCTGACCTTCATCTATTACCTGCTCCTTCGGATTCGGTATCGGACGGATTTTTGTTCGCGCAGGATAGCACAGCCGCCCGATTTTATCACCAAGAATCAAGCATCCATTCGCCCGCAAATTGAGCACGGAAGAGAGGTCTGAACGGTCAACAATGATAAGAAAAGACCTCCGGAAAATGATGGGTGGCGGCCACACGGCATCGTAGAGAGAGGACGGTCAACAGGGCGAGAACCGGTCTCAGAAGAGAGGATCACCCAGACCGAGACGGACCAGCATGGCCAGCCCGAGCCCGATACTGCCCAGGCTCGCAAGAGCTTGCACAGCCACCTGAGCCCGGCGTCCGAACGAGGCCGAGAACACGAGCGGGAGACTGATGAGGACCCCAAGCAACATCATGCCGACGATCGAGCCCAGTCCAAAGACCAGGATGTAGGCCATGCCCTCCCAGAGCGTGCGCACGGTGGAGAGCACCATGAGGACCAGTGCGGCGGAGCCGGCCAGCCCGTGCACCATCCCGACCACAAACGGTTTCAGGGAGACCTGGAGCCAGTGCCCGTGCGCATGGTCCAAATCCAGCCGGTGGCTGTGGAGATGCAGGTGCGTCTCCCCGTCATGCTTGTGCGCATGGAGGTGCCAGCGATCCCGGAGGAGGGTCGCCGCCAACGAGCCGCCGAGCGCGACCAGCATCAAGCCGACGCCCACCTCTAACGCCTGCGCGACCGCATCAGGAATGGTGATCTTGAGGGTGATAACGGCCAGCCCGACCAGCAGGAGGACCGCCGTATGGCCGAATCCCCAACTGAACCCGATCAGCCCGGACGCACGGAGATCGGGACGGTCGGAAAGGATCGTGGAGACGGCCGCGACGTGATCGGCGTCCAGGGCATGCCGGGCTCCGAGCAGGAACCCGAGACCCAGGACGGTGAGGAACTGTAGCTCAGGCACCCCTCATCCCCCTCTGGCATGCATCTCGAGGTGGGGGTCTTCGCGGAGCTTGGTGACTTCGATCAGCTTCTCCCGGACGCCGAACTGCTCGAGCTCTTTCCGCTCTTCGGCGCCGCGATCCTTGCGCGCCCGCCAGCCGGCTAGGATGCGGGACTTGATCTCGTCCTGCGACGCGCCGGCACGGAGCGGCTGCCGCAGGTCAATCCCGTCTTTGGCGTAAAGGCACAGGTACCACAGGCCGTCGGCGGTGAGCCGGCTCCGGTCGCAGGTGGCGCAGAACGGGGTCGTTGTGGAGGCGATGATGCCGAACGTCGTCCCGTCTGGCAGCAGGAACCGCTGCGCCGGCGCGGAGCTTTCTTCGATGATCGGCTCAATGCGCCCGTACCGCTGGCTCAACGTATGAAGGATGGCGTCCCGGGAGAAGACCTTGTCCATGGACCAGTCCGTCGCCCCGCCGACATCCATGTACTCGATGAAACGCACCTCGGCATGGACGCGCTTTCCGTACTCGATCAGATCGACGAGCTCATCGTCGTTGTACCCGCGCATGGCCACAGTGTCGAGCTTGAGGCCTTTGAACCCGATCCGCAGCACCGCCTCGATCCCCTCGATCACTTGCCGGAAGGTGTCCCGCCGCGTCAAGGCCTGGAACCGATCCGGCCTCAGCGTGTCCAGGCTCACGGTCACGCGGTGCAGCCCGGCGTCGTAGAAGGCTTGCGCCTGCTCCGCCAGCAAGACGCCGTTGGTCGTCAAGGCCAGGTCCTTGATCCGGGGGTTTTGCCGCAGCAGCCGGATCAGGGTCGGCAGGTTCCGGCGCAGGAGAGGCTCGCCGCCGGTCAAGCGGACCTTGTCCACCCCCAGTTCCGTGAAGAAGCCCGTCAGGGCGCTCATCTCCTCGAACGAGAGCAGGGTTTCCCGGGGCAGCCAGGTGTACTCCTCCTCCGGCATGCAGTACTTGCAGCGCAGGTTGCACCGGTCCGTCACCGAGAGGCGCAGGCTCTTCAGCGGACGGCCGAACGTATCAGTGACGACGGGGAGCTCGCTGCCTAGAGGGAGCGCGCTCATGGATGCTCCTCGACCCAGACTTCCCCATCCGGCGTCTGCTCAAGCTTCCAGATCGGGGTGATCTGTTTCAGCTCGTCGATGCACCACTTGCAGGCCCGGAACGCCTCGGCCCGGTGTTCCGCGCCGACCACGATCAGGACGATGTTCTCGCCGATCCGGATTTCGCCGTAGCGGTGAAGGATCAGCACTTCGAGGACGTCAAAATCCTTCAGCGCCCGCTCGCGGATCTCCCGCAGTTTCTTCTGGGCCATGCCTTCGTAATACTCGAACGTGATGGAACTCACGTCGTGGCCCTTGGACCGATCCCGCGCCGTTCCCAAGAAGATTGAGATGCCGCCGATGCGGGTCGACCGCCGGCGGACCCGGTCAATTTCTTCATCCACCGAGAAATTCTCCCGCTGCACGCGGATCAGCACGGCCTCGTCGGACCGATTCGCGCCCGTGCCGGCCCCGCCGGCGAACGGCGGCAGCAACGCCACCTCATCGCCATCCTTGATCGTGGTCTCCTCGCGGGCGATTTCCTGATTGACCGACACCAGAACCTTCTTTTTATGGATCAACTCGCTGACCTGGGGATAGCTGGCTTCCAGCGCGGCCACCAGATCCTTGACCCGCTGGCCGCCGTTGAGCGCCACCGAGAGCTCGCTCCGGTTGTTGGCGAGGGTTTTCAGCATGCCGAAAAGCTTGATCGTAATCATCGCGGAATTGACGATTGATCCATTGACGATTGATTCATTGGCCTGCAATGACTCGATGAATCAATGACGCAATGAGACAATTGCCGTCACTCCTTTCGAGTATACGTGCCCGACTTCCCGCCCGACTTGGAGAGCAGATAGATGTCGCTGAAGCTTATGCCCTTGTCCACCGCCTTGCACATGTCGTAGATCGTCAGGGCCGCGACCGACACGGCCGTCATCGCTTCCATTTCCACGCCGGTCTGGCCCGTCGTCCTGGCGGTCGCCGTGATCGTGATCGAACAGCGGCCGTGCCGATCCGGCTGGGGTTCTTCCTTGAATTGGATATCAATGCTGGTGAGGAGGACGGGATGGCACATGGGGATCAGGTCGGGGGTGTGCTTGGCACCCATCACGCCGGCCACCTGTGCGACGGCCAGGACGTCGCCCTTGGCGATCTTGCCTCGCTGGATTTTCTCCAAGGTCTCCGGCGTCATGAAGACCCGGCCCTGCGCCGTGGCCACCCGTTCAGTCGAGGCCTTGGCCGTCACATCAACCATCCGCGCCCGTCCGGACTCGTTGAAATGCGTGAATTCGGCCATTTTCCCTTGAGGAATCGCGCTCTTTGCAAGACCGCCACGATGATGAAGGAATTATAGGAGTCGCTCCGAAACATAGTCAAGCGAAATACCACCAACCTTGACACGCTGCAGGGCATCAACGAAAATGGCGCATGGCCGATCACCTCATCATCGAACGCCTCGAATTTCAAGGGCATTGCGGCGTCACAAGCACCGAACGGAAGGTCGCGCAGCCGATCGGCGTGGACCTGGAACTGGAATACCCCCCGGACGCTCCCCTCACGGCCGTTGCCGCCGCAGACAACATCGAGCGTGCGATGGACTATGCCCGGGTGGCCGAACGCATCCTCGAAATCGGGCGCGGACAGGAATGTTGCCTTCTGGAGACGCTGGCCGAGCGGCTGTGCAGCGTGCTGTTCGCCGAATTTCCGGCCTCACGGGTGCGCCTCTGGGTGCGGAAGCTGGCGCCGCCGGTGACCGGCGTCAAGGGATCGGTCGGCGTGCGGCTCGACCGGAGGCGGGCCGCCCAGATTATCGAGCCGGCGCCCGCGAAGTTTCTCATGGAGCACGTCCACTTGCTGCCCAAAGGCGAGGTGCTGGATGTCGCCGCCGGTCGTGGCCGGAACGCCCTGTACCTGGCTTCGCTGGGCTACAGGGTCGAAGGGATTGACCGGGATGAGCAGGCCTTGGCCGAACTCACCGCCACTGCCCAGCGACGGCGCCTCAACCTGACCATGCGCTACGTGGATCTGGAAGCCGATCCGAATGTGCTCCCGGAATTCCCCAAAGAACGCTACGACGTCATCCTGGTCTTTTTTTACCTGTACCGCCCGCTCTTCCCTGCTCTTCTGCAGGCGCTCAGGCCGGGTGGAGTCTTGGTCTATGAGACTTTCCTGATTGACAACCACCTGCGCCATCAACACCCGCGCCGTAAAGAATTCTGCCTTGCGCACAACGAGCTTCTGCGCCTGACCGCGGGACTGCGCGTCCTCCACTATGAGGAAGGCGAGCATCACACCGCCTGGGATGGCGCGCACGGCAGCGAGCCCGCGTTCACAGCCCGACTGCTCGCACGGAAAGAATAAGGGTTATCAGGGCATGGACCGTCGCACGGGCAGACAAGTAGATCGGCGAGCAGATCGGATTGATCTGCACCTCCACACCACCTATTCGGACGGCAGCCTCCCGCCCGCCGAGGTATTGGCCTTGGCCAAGAAGGCGGGCGTGAGCGCCCTGGCCGTTACCGATCACGACATTGTGGACGGGATTCCGGAATCCATCGAAGCCGGCGCGCGCCTGGGTATCGAGGTCATCCCCGGCGTCGAGATCAGCTCCCGCTACGGAGAGAGCGAGCTCCATATCCTCGGCTACTTCCTGGATTGGCAGGACCCAGTGCTGAGCACTCGCTTGGCCTGGCTCAGGGCCAGCCGCCACACGCGCAACCCACGCATCATTGCAAAGCTGAACGAGCTCGGGCTCGCGATTACCTATGAGGAGGTCAAGGCCCTGGCCGGCACGGAGTCGGTCGGCCGCCCCCACATCGCCCGCGTCCTGATGGAGAAAGGGTACGTCCAGTCCGCAAAAGAGGCCTTCGACCGGTATCTGGCGCAGGACAAGCCGGGCTACGTCCCCCGGGAGTTGCCGGAGCCGGCCGAGGCCATCGCCTGGATCAGGGCCGCTCATGGCATCCCGGTCCTAGCGCATCCGGTCTGGGTGAAACTGAACGAGGCGGGACTGCTCAAGCTCTGCGAAAAACTGAAGGCCGAGGGGTTAATGGGAGTCGAGGTGCATTACAGCACGCACAAGCCGCAGCAGACCAGGGAGTATCTCAACATCGCGCGACGGCTCGACCTGCTGGTGACAGGAGGCAGCGACTTCCACGGAGTGACGAAGCCGGATATCGAGGTGGGCGTGGGCCGCGGCGGCCTGAAGGTGCCGGAGATGCTGCTCGAACCGCTCAAAAAAGCCGCGGCCGTGCGCTAACTAAGAAGTGCCCCGGCTGGCGAAGGGCGGGCACTCCGCCTCCGCCATGATGCGGTGAAGTTTCACACCTAGCTACAGTCATACTGTTGGCCGCGTGCTCCTCTTCTGTTACCTGCAATTACGCTTACTGCTGTCTCGCACCCTCTCTTAACTCAAAAAACTCAAAGCTGGGTTCGCTAAGAAGTCTGAAGAAAAGGAGAGATCCTGCTCTTGTTGCTCTGTGGGTGCACCTGAAACGATCTGAGTGGGGTTGGGTTTCGGCAAGATCAGAGCAGGCCACGAGTCAAGATCCTGAGGACGAGTTCATCGATCGTGTTGAAGAAATACCCTGCTTTGAGCGTGGGGCCTTCGCTGACTTCGTAGTCACCCTCATCATAATGCGACCACTCGCCCGAGTCGGTTCTCCGGAGGACTTCCTCTGAGGGGACGAGGTACCCCCTCTCAGCAGTCCTCAGAAGCAGCACGACGGCCCACTTCTTCCCAGATGATCTGAAATCGGCGATGAGCTGTTTGGTGAGCCTCCAAAACCCCTGGGCTCCCGTTGAGACCCGAACATACAAGATGACATTCACACTGCCAGTAAATTGATAGACAGGTTCTTCTCTCCGGTCAGGGTTAGCCCAAGGAGAAAATTTAAAGTCCGAAACCTCTGCTCGCGGCTCAAGCCGCTTCACGAACTCGGTTAAAATAGGATCGGGCACGACTGAATTCCATCCTTTACCCTGCGGCTTCGGTGTGAACTGCGAATAGTGCCGAGTTCCGGGGCGAGCACGATTTCGAGCCCAAGTCCTCTGACTCGTTCCGCCACATCATCATAACCTTTTGAGGATTGGCGCCTGACACCAATCGACCGTTCAACACGCGCTTTAGGAAGCCGCGCGCGAGCCTACTCCAGCCTATTCCAATCAAGAGTTTGGCGCAAGGGGTTCCACTATGTCACAGCAGAAGCCCATTACAGATCGGATCCTTGAAGCTGTGCCCTCAGGTCATCGGATCTTGAAGCAGGATTTTGACAAGCGGTCAGCACGGGACGCAACGAGTCTGGTATGATAGAGGCATGAGCGCGTCAGAGTGGTCCTCTAGTAATAAGCTAAGGAGGGCTTGGCCATGCGAACGCTACTGTACGTGATCATCGTCATGGCTCTGCTGCTGATTGGAGCCAGCCCCGCGGCTGCGCAGATCAGCATCATCCAGGGAAGCGACGGGACGAGCGGTACCATCGTTGACCTGGGTAATGGGTTCCGTACCTACTCGGATTCCCACGGAAACAGCGGCACGATTATTGACTTCGGCGGCGGCCTTCAGACCTACCAGTTCAGCAGTCCACGCGGGCAGAGCCAGTCCGGCTCGATCTTGAGCTTCGGGGAACCGACCCCGCCGCAGGGAATCACGCCGGCACCCATCCTGCCCTTCACACCGCACGGGCCGATCATGCAACGTGGGTCTGTCGTGCCGGTGGTTCCGATGGTCCCGCTGACGCCGGGTTCCGGCGCTGGCGGATCCGTCACGCCGGGCGTTGGCGTGTTTGGGAGCGGGCGCGGTCGGTAAGCACCGCTGGGGAAGGACTCAGGGTGGGGCCGCGGGTTACGAACGGCGGTCAGACTCTTTTCCTCATCATATCCTGGTCGGCTTCGCGCAAGAGGTCCTCGGGTGACTCCGGGGGAACCCGGCTGGTCGCCACGCCCGCATTGCAGCGGACTGTCATCGGGAGCCCGCGCTGGGGCGCCAACTGCTCGAGTTTCTCCTGCACGCGGCTCACGAGCGTATCCACGTATTGATACCCGGCATCCACCAGGAGCACAACGAATTCGTCTCCTCCATAGCGCGCCACCAGGTCGGTATTGCGCGTCGCCTGCAGCAGGGCCTCGGCCACGCAGCGCAGGACCTCATCTCCCGCGACATAGCCGTACTGATCGTTGATGTTCTTGAGGCGCATGACGTCTAAGAGCAGCAGGGTCACATCGCTGCGCCGACGGCGTGCCCAGGCGGCCAGGCTCCGGTACTGGTCATGGAAGGCCTGTCGGCTGGCGAGCCCCGTCAGCGGATCCGGCGCGTAGCGCGCCAGCAGGCCGTCGGTCTTGTGCAGGCGTTGGGCCAGCACCCGGCTCAAGGCCACCGCCATGCCGGCTGAGTCCTGGAGCACGCGTAGAAAGTCATCCTGGGGCAGCACGAGACAGCGGGTTCGCTCCACGGCCACCACGGTCGCCGAGCGCGGCAGGTCCAAGAGCACGCCGATTTCGCCGAGAACCTCCCCATATCCGAGTTCCGCCAGGAACCGGTCCGCCAGCGGGGTCTCGGACGCCCCCTCCACGACGCGGACCTGCCCGGACAGGATCACATAGAGCGTCTTGGCCGGCTCGCCCTGCCAGACCACGACCCGCCCGGCGTGGAAGTCCTGCTCGGTGGCCCGCGCCATCAGGCTGAGGAGTTGATCACGATCCAGCGGCTGAAACAGCGGCATCCCCGCCAGGACGTCGGCATAGGTGGAGGTCGCGGTGACGTGATATCCGCGCTCTTCCTTTTTGTCAGATACGCGCGCGGGCTCCTCCGTGCCGGATTCACCGGGGCTCTGGCGGTCGGCCTGAGCCCTCAGTGCCGAACTGTCCGCCGCAAGCACGCGGGACAACCAGGCCCGGACACGCGTCCGCAGCATCGGCGGGATGAAGGGCTTTACAAGGCAGTCGGTCGCCTCCAGGTTTCTGATGTGCAGATCGGTTTCCGCATCCGGGTTCTCGCTGAGGAGCACGACCGGCAGGTTCGGCTGGCGGAGCAGGTCACGCAAGGGCTGGATCAGATCTATGCCGTCCCAGTCCGGCAATCGCCCCTCAATAATGGCCAGATCCGGCATGAACTCCGGGGCCAGCGCCTGCGCGGCGCGCGCGTCCTGCACCGGCAGGAGGATCAGGTTGTCCTCCCCCAGCAACCGCGTCATGGAAGCGATCTCGCTCCCGTTGGCACTGACGACCAGGACACGCCCGCCGGCGATGGGCCGCCGCCGCAGCGCCGACTGCTCGGCAGCGGCCGGCCCATTCCCGTTACCGCGCACGTGCAGCTCCAGCCCCTCCTCGGCGGCAAAGACTTCCAGATTGGAGCGACGCGCTAAGACGCGAAGGCGCGCCGACTGCTCGAACTGCTTCACGATCTCGTCGTCGTGGTCAGGGTCGTGATGGAAGAGCGCCAGGTGGGTGGCTCCCGCCGCCATCGCGACATCCGTTGCGTACTCGATGGGGCTGTGCCCCCAGCCGACCTTGGTGCGGTATTCGTCGTCGCTGTATTGGGCATCGTGGATGATGAGGTCCGCCCCCTTCAGGAACGCGATGTGACGCTGGTCGCCCGGATGGTGAAAGGTCATGCCGGCGGGCCTCCAGAAGGGTTCGTGGTCGGTCACGTAGGCCACCGTGGCGCCATTGCTGGAGATGCGGTAGGCGATCGTGGGGGCGGTGTGATTGAGGTATTGCGTTTCGACCAGCACGTCCCCCAACCGGAAGAACCCTTCCTCCAGCTCGGTAAAATGGATGCGGCTGCGCAGGTCGCGGAGCGTCACCGGGAAGTAGGAGTACTGCATCTGCCCAGAGAGCGCCTCCTCCACGTTGTGCTGAAAACCGGCGGGCGCGTAGATGTTCAACTCGGTCTCGGAGAGGAAGGCCGGGGTGAAGAACGGGAAGCCCTGGATATGGTCCCAGTGGGTGTGGCCGATGAACAGGTTGAGCCGGATGGGCTGCGCGGCGCGCTGGAGCTGCAGGCCCAATGCCCGAGCGCCGGTCCCGCAGTCCAGCACGATCAGCGTGCCGTCATCGGCCCGGACTTCGACGCACGACGTATTGCCGCCGTATTTGGCGGTTCGTGGTCCCGGCGCAGCAATCCCCCCGCGGGTCCCCCAGAATCGTACGCGCATCGCCTTCTCCCTTCAGATCGGTCCGCCGCAGCGACCGATCCCGTGGAGGGTCAGTTCTCCGGCGTTTCGACGATATGGTTCTCGAACCGGGTGCACCCTTCGGCCAAGAGCCGATTGGTGAGCATTTCCCCTGGCCACTCGATCGGCAGGTCGGCAGTGAAGACCCAGAGATCCGGCGACGTCCACACCGGACCGTGATCCTCCGGCAGCTCGGGGTCGAACAGGTCCGTCCAGACCGGCATGTAGACTCCGTTGCCGCACTGCGTGTGCAGGTGGACGATGGTCCGGCTCCGGACGGTCGGCTCCAAATCACGCCAGACGGCGACCGTCTCATCCGCCAGCCGATGGAGCCGGACGGCGTTCTGTGCATCGAACATCGCATAGGCGGCGTAGACCGGCGCTTCCAGCATCTGCGTCGCCGGGGCCAACTCCGGGCATTGCGCGACCAGCCCAGCCAGGAGAGCCTGACGGGCCTCCTCCTCCAGCGATTCGGGCAGGCCGGGCTCCGGCGAGCCGATCAGCTCGAAGATCAAGTACGCGGTGGACTCGACGGGCGTATACAGCCGAGCGGCGAGGAGTTGCCGGCGCTGGGAGTCCGCAAGCGCGGAGATGTGGTCGTACAGTCCGTGCAAGGTCAGGAGGTCCAGGGTGGCGTCCGTAAGCAGCCGCGGCTCCACCATGACGACCGTGCCGGCCGGCAAGTGGAGATGTTCGTGCAGGAGATCCGCGGTCGCCACTGGGTCAATCTTCAACCGCAACGGCATGCTGAGGTTCGCCTGGAGCGGCAGCTCGAGCGCGGCCATCACCGCGTACGCCGGTTTCTCGTCCGCGTCTCCTTCGATCATCACCGAGCAGGCGGACTCGGCCAGAATGTCGAACAGCCATTCGGCCATCTCTTCATCGAGCGCGGCCAGCACGGTGAGTAAGTCCTGCTCGCGGTCCTGCTCCAGGAAGGCTTGCAAGGTGTCAATGGCCGCATCGGCATCCCCGTGGTCATGACGGCGGGCGTTGATGAGGTGGATCAGATCGCGCGTCAAGGGATCAGGCCGACTCCAACTAGACATACCTCCCTCCTCCGTGGTTCACCGCAGATATTTCCCCGGCGTCCCAGAACCAGAGCGTGGTCATCATCGCGTACGATAGAAGCCGCTGACTACCGCCCATGTTGCCAAACTTCCGAACCGGAGGCAAGCCCCTTATGAGTTCAGTCAGGCGCCGGCCGTCTCGAATCGGCCGGCTTCTCACTCGCCGATCACCTTGATGAGGACGCGCTTCCGGCGGCGGCCGTCGAACTCCCCGTAGAAGATCTGCTCCCAGGGGCCGAAGTCCAGCCGGCCATCGGTGATGGCCACCACCACTTCGCGCCCCATGAGCTGCCGCTTAATATGCGCATCCCCGTTATCCTCGCCCGTCTCGTTGTGCCGGTAGGTGCCGCTCTGGGGCGCCAGCCGCTCGAGAAAGTCGTCATAGTCCTTGAGCAAGCCTTGCTCGTCGTCGTTGATGTAGACACTGGCGGTGATGTGCATGGCGTTGACCAGCACGAGGCCTTCCCTAACGCCGCTCTTCTTCACGGCCGCTTCCACCTGCGGCGTGATGTTCAGATAGGCCCGCCTCGTCCTGGTCTCGAAAAAGAGTTCCTCACGGTAGGATTTCATGGATGATCTGGCAGCCGGTCGTGCGCATTCTGCTCCAAGTGCTTGTCAAGATGCAAGATGGCCTGCCCTGTTTCTGCAGTCCTCGATGACTTCTTTCGGGATGGACCTCAGCGCGAGCATCACCAGAATCGGCACGATCAGCACATCATCGAGGTAGCCCACGACCGGCACAAAATCCGGGATGAGATCAACGGGTGAGAGCGCATAGCCAACGGCCGCCCCCAGCAGCCATTTGGCTCGTCTCGGCACCCGGCTGTCTTTCAGCACGAGCTGATAGACCTTGATCTCGCGCTTAAAGTCGCTCCCGATTGTTTTCAGCCTCTTCAACATATGGATCATTCCAGTGGGAGGGGGTCATTTAACAGCCGGAGACGGACCATGATCGAATGATCCCTTCCGCATCCGTGGCAAACACCCGCCGACAGGTGTAGGAACCGTATCCGTCACTCCAGTAACTGATATACATAATACTCTTGCCGCCATTCTCCAGCGCGGTTTCTTGCGCGGGGGCACCCCACGTTTTGACCAAGTCATCGCGATGATGGCCTATCCAGCCCTGCATCGTGTCATTTTGTTTCGAGCATCCACCAGCAAGCACCGAGACCAACAGCAGGCCCCCGCACAACATTCTCACCCTGAGCCGTTTCATGGCCTGCTCCATTCCCTACGGCTAATACGAAGTGCTAAAGGACATTGTAGTACGCTTGCTGGATTTATCATATAATAGCTTCCTGCTACGATTGTGATCACAATCATGGCCTACCATTCTCAGAAAGCGCCTCGACTGTCGGCGAATGCGCTGACCGTGCTACGCCGCCGGTACCTCGCCAAGAATGCGGCCGGCAAGCCGGTCGAAACCCCGGCCCAGATGTTCCGGCGCGTCGCCCAGAATATCGCGGAAGCGGAACACCTCTATTCCGACAACGAGCCGGAGAGCGCGCAACGGGCGTCGCGCGTCGCCGACGAGTTCTACCGTCTGATGAGCCGGCTGGATTTCCTCCCGAACTCCCCCACGCTCATGAACGCCGGGCGCGACCTGCAGCAACTCTCGGCCTGTTTCGTCCTGCCGGTCGAGGACTCGCTGGAATCCATCTTCGAAGCGGTGAAGCACCAGGCGCTCATCCATCAGTCCGGCGGCGGCACCGGCTTCTCGTTCAGCCACCTCCGCCCCAAGAACGATCGCGTCTCCTCGACCAGCGGCATCGCCTCTGGCCCGGTCTCCTTCATGCGCGTGTTCAACATGGCCACCGAGGTGATCAAGCAAGGTGGCACGCGGCGCGGGGCGAACATGGGCATCCTGCGCGTGGATCACCCGGACATTCTCGAGTTCATCGACATCAAGCGGCACCCCGCGGAGCTCACCAATTTCAACCTGTCGGTCGGCGTGACCGACACCTTCATGCGCGCGCTGGCGCAGCGCCGGGACTACGCGCTTGTCAACCCGCGCACCGGCCGCACCGTCGCGCGTCTGAAAGCCGTCATGGTCTTCGATCGTATGGTGGAGGCCGCCTGGAACAGCGGAGAGCCGGGCGTGGTGTTCCTCGACACGATCAATGCCCACAACCCCACGCCGCACATCGGGCACATCGAGGCCACGAATCCCTGCGCCGAACAGCCGCTGCTGCCGTATGAGTCCTGCACGCTCGGCTCGCTCAACCTCGCGCGGTTCGTCACCGGCACCGCGAAGCATCCCCGCATTGATTTCGACCGCCTGGCCGACGTCACCCGCACGGCGGTGCGCTTCCTGGACGACGTCATCGACATGAACAGCTACCCGCTGCCGGACATCGAAACGATCACGAAAGGCGACCGCAAGATCGGGTTGGGCGTGATGGGATTCGCCGACCTGTTGATCAAGCTGGGCATCCCCTACGACACCGACGAGGCGCTGACCGTAGGCGAGCGGGTGATGCGCTTCGTGTGGGAACAGGGCCGGGCCGTCTCGGCCGAGCTGGCCCGGGCGCGAGGCGTGTTTCCCAACTTCAAAGGGAGCCGCCTGGAATCCGACGGAATGCGGCTCCGCAACGCCACCGTCACCACGGTCGCCCCGACCGGCACGCTCAGCGTCATCGCGGACTGCTCACCGGGCATCGAGCCCCTCTACGGCGTCAGTTTCGTCAGGACCGTGATGGAGGACGTGCGGCTGGTCACGCTCCACCCGGTGTTCGTCCAGCGGGCCCGCGCCGCTGGCATCTATTCGCAACGCCTGGTGAAGCAGGTCGCCAGCAACGAATCTATTCAAGGGTTGACCGCGATTCCCAAGGAGCTACGCCGCCTGTTTGTCACGGCCCACGACGTCGCGCCGGCTCATCACGTCCGGATGCAGGCGGTCTTTCAAAAATACAGCGACAGCGGCGTGTCCAAAACGATCAACCTCCCCACCACCGCCACCAAAGCGGATGTGGCCTCAGCCATGCTGTTGGCCTATCGCCTCGGCTGTAAGGGTCTCACGGTCTTTCGAACGGGCAGCCGCGAGAAGCAGGTCATGTCCTGCGCGAACGTCCAGTACTGCTGATGCAGTCAATTTACAATGCAAAATGAAAAGTGAAAGAATTGCAGCTTTTTTCATTTTTCATTTTGCATTGTACATTTAAGCTATGCTCCGCCAACCTGCCGTCGCCGGCCAGTTCTACAGCGCCTCGCCTGAGAAACTCGCTGTTGAGGTGGCGCGGTACACCGATCCTTCGGCCGTCCCCCGCACAGCGCGAGCCGCCGTCAGCCCTCATGCCGGGCTGATGTATTCCGGACACGTTGCGGGCGCCGTGTACTCCCGCGTAGCCCTCCCCGCGACCGTGATCCTGATCGGCCCCAACCACACCGGCCTGGGTCCTCCGGTGTCCATTTTCCCGGACGGCGCCTGGCTCATTCCGGGCGGCGAGATTCCGATTGATCGCTCGCTGGCCGAAGCAATTCTCGCAAGGTACCCACGGGCGAAGGCCGACACGGAAGCGCACCGGCTGGAGCACTGTCTCGAAATGCAATTGCCGTTCTTGCGACAGGCCCATGCGTGCGCCACGCGGAGCAGTCCAGACCTCAAAATTGTTCCGATCGTGCTTCGAACCACTCGCGAGGACGTGTGCAGGGAACTCGGCCGCTGCTTGGCCGATGTGATTGAAGCTCACACAGCCAGGCAGGACGGTGACACCAAGCCGCTGTTGATCGCCAGCACCGACATGAACCATTACGAGTCCGACCAGGTGACCCGCGAGAAAGATCGGTTTGCGCTCGATGCCATCGGGAAACTCGACCCTGCTGGACTGATGGACGCGGTCCGGACGCACGGCATCACGATGTG
>JACQQM010000139.1 GCA_016207025.1 Nitrospirota bacterium
GCCATCGTGTACGGCACCGGCCTGATCCCGATCAGGAGCATGATCATGACTGGGCTTCTGGTCGATCTCCTGGGCGCCGTTATCATCTGGCTGACGCTCCGGTTGCTATGCCCGATCGTGGGATTGATCTAGATCGCTGTGTAGCTCATTCTGCTTTTTTGGCGTCTTCAGACCTTACCTAGAATCCATTTGTTCCGTCGGGGAGGTGGGAAAGCGACATTGCGGGACCGCCTGCTGATGTGCCGGGTACCCGTTGTTCGGGGTGCCCATTGCTTACCCTCTGCACTGGGCCAGCGCAACGGGTGATGGAGAACGAGCGAGGCCCGAGTCCTCCACCTTTGCACTCCTGGCTGGGATGGAAGGGATGGACATGGAGGGATTCGACATAGCGGGAACTTGACAGCGATTGGTGCGCGGCTGTCGCGGCGCCGTTCTTCTCATCCAATGAAGCGGCGCGACCAACAGCACCGGCTTTAACAGCGGAAAGGCTCCAACGCATCATGGCGAAGCCCGGAATGTCCGCCCTTCGTCGCCCAGCCAATCCTCACCCCTTCGCCAGCCGAGGCTCTTTCATTCAAACCGCCCAACAGGTGGCACGCGATCTGGAGTGCACGTTGCCGGAGCGGCGGGGTGCGCGACGCGAGGAATAACGAGCGTCACGTTTGCGCACGCCGGCGAGTCGGTGAGCCGGCCGGGTGGCTTCAATGCTATTCCCGGCATCCGGAGCAGGAAAGCCGGTACTGACCACCGCACCGTGCGGGGACACGATGCTCTGAATTGCAACGGGTGGTGACCACGGCGACGGGAATACCGGAAGGCTTCCGCTCCGGACTGCCGTGGAAGGGGTGCCGCGGGAGGCGCGGAAGCGGAAGATCGCATGCCACCTCTTCCCCTCTCTTGCCCACCGCCGCAGGATATGGCATCATGCCATTTCTCGGGTTAATTAAGATGGCGAACCTCTTGGAATACGTCGGGAATATACACATCTTCCTGGGTCCCTACCGTGGCAACCCCATCGCCCTCTACCTGCGCCGCAACGGCAGCACCTGCCAGATTGGGCCGAAAGTCTATCCCTGGAATGACGTCGTGGGGGAAGGCGAAACGCCTAACCGCGCGGCAGCCGACTTTGAGGAGAAATGGAAGGGCAGGGGGCTCTCGCCTGACCTGTACACGGGCCCCCACTGGGAAGGGGGGATCAAACCCGAGAAGCCCGCGCCGCCGAAGCCAGCCGCGGCTCCCAAGTCGGCAGCAGCACCGGCAAGCCCCACCGCCGCTCCCGCTGTGGCCATCGCCCCTAAAGAGTCAAACAAGTCGGACGGAGAATCCGGCTAGGCAAAATCCTCTCTCGTTGAGGCGAGCTTGCTGTGACGGGCTCCGTAGCCGAAGTAGACTGCCACCCCGATCACGGTCCAGACCCCGAACCGTATCCAGGTGATTGTCGGCAGAAAGGCCATGAGCCCCAGGCAGGCCCCCATCCCGAGCAGCGGAACCCAAGGCATGAAGGGAACGCGGAACGGTCGCGGGTGGTTGGGCTTGATTCGCCTGAGCACCAATACCCCGACACAGACCAGCGCAAAGGCAAACAGCGTCCCGATATTGGTCATGTCCGCCGCTTCTCCGATCGGCACGAGGGCGGACAGCACCGCGACCGCCATCCCTGTCAGCAGCGTGGCATGGTGGGGCGTTCTGAATCTGGTATGGACCTTGGAGAGCCAGGGCCCCAGCAGCCCGTCCCGCGACATCGCGAAGAACACTCGGATCTGCCCGATCATCATCACGAACAGCACGCTCGTGATACCCGCCACGGCCCCCGTGGCCACAAGAGCGGCGCCCCAGCGGAACCCGGCCACCCGGAGCGCCTCGGCCACCGGCGCATGGATATCAATTCTGGCATACGGAACAATGCCGGTCAGCACCGCTGCCACCAACACATAGAGAAGGGTGCAGAGGGCCAACGAGGCGATGATTCCGATGGGGACGTCCCGTTGCGGGTTGCGCGCCTCCTCGGCCGTCGTGGAGACAGCATCGAAGCCGATGTAGGCAAAAAACACGATTGCGGCGGCGGCGCCCACACCCTCAAACCCGTACGGCATGAACGGCGACCAGTTGGCAGGCTCCACTGAAAAAAGGCCCACGACAATGAAGAACAAGACGACCGCCACTTTCACCACCACGATCACACCGGTCGTCCGTGCGCTTTCCTTGACTCCGAGCACCAGGACTCCCGTGACCAGCAGCACAATGATCGCGGCCGGCAGGTTGGCAACCGCCCCTTCGACCGTGCCGGGCGCATGGGTGGCCCAGACCGGCAATTCGAGGCCGAGCGTTTTTAGGATGTTATTGAA
Source organism: Nitrospirota bacterium (assembly GCA_016207025.1). Classification (GTDB taxonomy): domain Bacteria; phylum Nitrospirota; class Nitrospiria; order Nitrospirales; family Nitrospiraceae; genus JACQQM01. Next base: position 2,346 of record JACQQM010000139.1, read on the forward strand.
GTAGCCCGACCAGCCGATGGACACGGCCACGCAGGCAACCCCGTACTCCAGAATGAGATTCCAGCCTGTGATCCACGCCAGGAATTCGCCCAGCGTCACGTAGGAATAGGTGTAGGCACTGCCGGCGACCGGAATCATCGCGGCGAACTCGGCATAACAGAGCGCGGCCAGCGCGCAGGTCAGGCCTGACAGAATAAAGGACAGGACAATACCAGGCCCGGCACCCGGTCGATGCGCGTCGCCGACCACCGCCGTCCCGATCAGCACAAAGATTCCGGTTCCGATGATCCCCCCGATGCCGAGGGCGGTCAGGTCCCAAACCGTGAGCGTTTTCTTCAGCCGGTGCTCGGGGTGATTGCTGTCAGCTAAGATCTGCTCGATGGACTTGGTACGGAACAGGGGGTTGGGCACGTGGTCTCCAGTTGGGGATAGTCAATCGTCAACAGCCCCGAAACGCTGAACGCGGAATGATGAATGCTGAACGGAAGAACCCCTATTCAGCGTTCTGCGTTCAGCATTCATCGTTACGATGCGTCTCGTGCAGCCTTCAGGAAGGCCTGAAACAGCCGCCGATGGACCTCGTCTCGATCGTATAGGAATTCGGGATGCCACTGGACGCCCAGGAAAAACGGCTGGTGGGGCGACTCAATGGCCTCAATGATGCCGTCCGGCGCCACGGCACTGGCCACCAGCGAAGGCGCCAGTTGCTTGACCGACTGGTGGTGGGAACTATTGACGCGGATCTTGGCCTGTCGCACGATGCGACGGAGCAAGCTGCGCGGCGCCACCTGCACCGGATGCGACAGGCGCGTGGCCGGCCCGGATGGCCGGTGCGGAAGCGCCGAGGGGACCTCTGAAGAAATATCCTGGATGAGACTGCCACCAAGCGCGACGTTGATCGCCTGCAGACCGCCGCAGATCCCCAACACCGGCAGGCCGGATTCAGCCGCTAACCGCGCCATCCCCAGCTCGAACTCATAGCGTTGGTGGCTCATCACGCGGAACCGGTAACGCCGCCGCTCCCCGTACAAGCTGGGCGGGAGGTCCGGCCCGCTGCCGGTGAGCAACAGACCGTCCAACCCTTTCACCAGTTGGCGCTGCAACGCGGGGTCCGCTGTGAGCGGAAGGATCAGGGGGACGCCGCCAAGATCTTCGATCGCACGGGGATACCGCGCCCGCAAAAAATACGTAGGCTCGCGGCCGCCCATGTCTTCGCGGTCGCCGGCATTGAAATCCGGGGTCACCCCGATGACGGGCTTCATTATTTGGCTCTTCTGGCTTTCGTGTGGGTCATGCTATCAGGGAGAAGCCGCCTCGGCTGACGAAGGACGGGCGGCTCCGGGCCTCGCCATGATGCGTTGATCTCGGTGGGCTTCCCCGTGTCTTGCTGTCGGCCGCCGCTCCTCTGAGGCGTCGCCCCAGGCGCGACATGCCGTCGCGGCGGCACCGGATCCGGCCTCTGCTGCACGAGGTCCCGCCATGGCGTTGGGCCGTCGCGCCCGTCCTTCCAGCCTCGGCCTCGGTCGGGAGAGAAACCCAGGCTCGTCGGGGCGAGGAGGCCGCGACCTTGCAGGCGAGCCCCGCTGATGTTCGCAGCGGCCGCTCGCGCGAGGCCCGACCGCTTCGGGCTGCCGCCACAGCTCGAAGCGGATCGGAGAACCCGGGGTGCCCATTGCTCCTCAATGCAATGGGCCATGGGGATGGGGGGAGCCGGAGCCGGGCGGCCGGTGGTTACAGCAGCGTGACGAGCCGGCACCGAGCGGCATGCCTCGCTCCGACGGGCCGGATGTCGCCCCCACGATTTCCGGAAGAGCCATTATTTATTTCATCGGCTCGGGAATCATCGGTGCTGGTTCTTGAGAACCGGGTGCCAGCGTCTCCCCGTCACTATCCGGTGGCACCCCGAAGAAACGGATAGCCTTGTCGCCTTTCAGATGCTCGGGCGTGATCACGTATGTGCCCCGCATACTGGTATGCCACACCGCCGTGGCTGCCTTTTCATTGCCGGCGCTGAACACATAGGTAAACCCGCCGAATATTCCGCCGAGGCTGGCAAAAAGGAACTTCGAAAGGCCATACGGGATGGTCAGGAAAACGCTGGCGGCGCCAAGGCCAAACTGGGCTGCAGTATGCTGTTTACTGTCATCGGCATTTTCCTCAGCCCAACCCACCGGGATCACAGTCAGTTCTAGGATGGCCACGACCAGTACCGTCGAAACCGCTTTCATCCAAAAAGTTCGCACGTGTGCTCCCTCCTTAGAATTTCTTCCCTCGGTTGTCACGTTGATCGAACCCCGATCGTGTGCGCACGTGAGCCTGTGACCATGGTTATAACAAATTCGGTGCCGGATGGAAACCCCACCTTTTCACAATCGATGGATGCTGAATGCTGAACGATGAATGAAAGAAATGGCTGCCCCTATTGTTCTGCCGTCTTCTACGTTCAGCGTTCAGCGTTCATCATTCTGCATTCTGGGGCAGATCGAGCTCCGCAAGGATTTGCGATTTGATACGAGCCGCTTGCTCCGAGACGGCATGGTCCAACTCTTTGGCCAGCGAGTTGGCCTCGATAGTGTGGTTCTCTTGTCGAATCCCGGCCTCCAGCGCGAGGTCCAGTTTGAGCGCGCACACTCCCTGCACGAACAGGTCCCATGCACGGCTCTCGTACGCCGGCCGCTCAGCCGTGGGGATCCCGGCCAGAACATCCATCAACCAGCCTTCAAAACCAGTGGTCTCTTTGGCTTTGGCGAGTTGTCTTTCCTCCACCTCGACCGCAATCTGGACGCCACCTTTCCAGCTCCGCTTCTTGACGTTGAAGACGCAGCTCTGGCGGGAGGGGCGCGCCTCCACAGGTTCGGGGCCGAAGAACAGCGTGACTCGATATTGCGGTAGTGGTGGGGTCGGGACCGATGACATCTGCTTTCTGCTTTTGATTACTTAGTGCTTCGATTCGCAAATATGGTGACGTATTTCGCGGTTCGACAAGCTCACCGCCCCGAGCCTGTCGAGGCTTCGACAGGCTCAGCCTCGATCCCGAGCCAGGGTCGAGGGGAGCTCGCCGCAGGCCTGAGGGGATAAGTTCATCATCGAACTTATGAATCGATGGACTTAGGGCGAGAGATTGAAGTGGCCTCACAAACCAGGGAACGGACCGGAGCAACGATGTGCGGGGAACGAGCGGCAGTGCCTCGCATCAACCTCAACGAGGGTCGTCCATGCGCAACATTCTACAACTTCAGGGCATGTACTTGACCATGTACGCGGAGAGATCCGACCCCAGGTCTTTCAAATTCGGTTTGAACATCATGTAGCTCTCGGTCTTCTCATGCCTGGCTTTCCAGATGATCGTGCCCTTCCCCGCGTCAATCAAGCGAAGCCCGAAAGCGACCTTCGCCAGCTTATCCCCTTCCAAGCGCGCATATTCCCAGGCATTCACCTTCACGACCAGCAGCGCTTCAGCCTGCAGGGCCTGCCCCAGCTTGGCGGCCGTCTCACGGTCAGGCGTCCCAACTGTTTCCAGTTTGGTTAGGAAACCGGTCACCGCGTCGTTGGTCTCTTTCGATGCGTGAACGACCGAGTTGACTTCTTCTGGGCCAACTACTCGTTGGAAGCGGCCTGATTCTTTCAATCCCCTTGCGACGACCTCGAAGGCCGATTCCCGGGCCCCTTCGTAAGCACCGACGATCGGTGGCAGAACGGCAATGGACTGGGGATGAAACGACTCACCGCCCGGTCCTGTCCACATCTCCTGCAGTCCTCCGCAGCCGCCCACAAGAAGGGCAGTGAGCAGGACCCACCGTGAGAGCCGTACTTGACTTCGCGTTTTCCCCATTGGCATCCCTCTCTGGAGCAGCACGTACCAGCCCGTCGCTCCACACGTCACCGTGGTCCTTATGCCATAGGGCCACAAGCCGTGCAAGGGATTTGTGGTAAGATGCCTCATCATGATTGAGAACGATGCTCATCTTCGTCGCATCAGCCAGATCCAGCAAGCCCTGCGTGAGACTCCTGGCCTCGACGGCTGGCTGTTCTATGACTTTCGCGGGAGCGACCCGCTGGCGTACCGAGTGCTCCAGCTTGACCAGACCCGGCACGTGACGCGACGGTGGTACTACTGGGTTCCAGCAGAAGGGATGCCCGTCAAACTCCTGCACCGGATCGAGCCCCACGTGCTTGACGAATTGCCCGGCGACTCCATCCTCTACGTCTCCTGGGAGGAACAGAAGGCAAGCCTGGCGAGGATTCTGAAACCGGCCAAGCGGATCGCCATGCAGTACTCCCACATGAACGCGATCCCGTACATTTCACGCGTGGACGCCGGGACGATCGAGCTGATCCGGAGTTTCGAGGTCGAGGTGGCCACTTCCGCCGATCTTGTCCAGCGGTTTGAGGCGGTCTGGAACGACGCCCAACTCGCCTCCCACCGGGACGCAGCCGAGAAGCTCCGCCTGATCGTGGACGAAGCGTTCACGCATGTTGGCGACTCCGTTGTCGCGCGACCCCCCCTGTCCGAATATGGCTTGCAGCAATTCATCCTGTCCCGCATCAAGGCGCACGGCCTGATCACTGCCACTCCACCGATCGTCGCCGTCAACGCCCATAGCGCCGACCCTCATTACGGTCCGCCCCCTCACGGATCGGCCCAGATCGCTGCAGGCGACTTGGTCCTGATCGACCTCTGGGCCAAGCGCCCGGAACCGGGCAGTGTCTATGCCGATATCACCTGGACCGGCCATGTTGGCCACACGATCCCGTCTCGTCAGCGAGCGATCTTTGCGATTGTTCGCGATGCGCGGGACGCGGCGCTGGAGTTTGTTCGCACCCGTGTCTCGAGGGGAGACTTTCCCTGCGGCTCGGAAGTGGACGAGGTCTGCCGGACAGTCATCCGCAAGGCGGGTTATGGAGACCAGTTTCTCCACCGCACAGGCCATTCGATCGGCGAGGAAGTCCACGGCAACGGGGCCAACATTGATAATTTGGAAACGAGGGACGGGCGCCGCCTCCTGCCACGAACCTGCTTCTCAATCGAGCCAGGCATTTACCTGGTCGGCGAGTTCGGCATCCGTAGCGAGTTGGACGTGTACGTCTCTGACCGCGAGGCCATGGTGTTCGGCCAACCTCTCCAGACAGAAATCATTCCCATTCTCTAGAAGCCGGGCTAGCCCGCATTATTCATGACGGTTCGTCGCGAAAACGCGCAGACGCGTCGTGAGACGGGCAAGCACAGCCGCGAAGGACCGAGGCGTCCTTGAACAGGACGTTGAGGGACTGAGTGGCGAGCACGCACGTCGCAACAGCGTATCCGCGTTTGCAGCAGAAGTGCTCATGAATAATGCGGGCTAGAGGCCACGGGCTATGGGCAGTGCCCCCCGGCTATCTCTCCGGCTTGACACCGATCAGCGGTGCCAGATACAGTGGCCATAGCGGCGAGGCGGTCTGCGCGAGAGATGAGATTTGTCCCTAGATGGTGAGCGTCACACATGTTCGGCACCCTTGGGTTTTCTGAACTCATCATTATCCTGGTCATCGTCCTGATTATTTTCGGGGCCGGGAGGCTGCCGCAAATCGGGGAAGGCCTCGGCAAGGCATTGAAAGGGTTTAAAAAAGAGGTGCATGAAGCGCCTCCGCCCCTTGATCCGAATGTGCCGAATACAACAAACGCGCCGAGTGCGCCACAGGCCTCCGGCACCGCATCGTCGCCGATCGAAGAGGCGCAGGTGGTGGCGCAAGCGCAGGGCTCACCTACGCCGGCCGCTCCCAAACCCACGGCTCCCTATCAACCCGGGCCAGAACTCACGCCCGGCACCACCGCGGCCCTGATGGCCACTGCAGGCCCTCAAAAGTACGAACCGCCTCGGCCTAAGGTTGCAGCACAATCCCAGACACCTGCACAGGCCCCTGCCGCCGCCCAGGCAGCCAGCCCGACTTCTTATCAGCCGCCGACCATGGAAGAACGGATGGCCAGTCCGCCGCCTTCTTCGCGCGGCATCTATCCGCCGCTGCCTCCGACCGCCCAGCCTAAGCCGGTCGCCAAACGGCCGTCCGCCATCGTGAACAAGGATGCCGTAGCCAGGGTCCAAGCCCAGCAGGCTGCTCTTAAGGCGAAGGCAGCTCAGGGGCAAGGGGCCAAGACGGCTCAAAGCGCGGCGCCTTCCCCACAGGATATGCAAAGTCTCGGCGAGGGAGTCGGCGACGCGCTGCGCACATTCCGTCAGGCTGTCTCGGACGTACGAGGAGCGATTGATCCCGAGATGCGGACCATCCGGGCCGAAATGGAGGCCGCCCAGAAAGAGATCGAGCAGACGGTGGAAGAGGCCAAGCAACTCCCCGCCGTGGAAGAAGAGCCCCCAAAGAAATCCTGACAGTCACGGTCAAACCGTTCCCTCCCATCAGCATGCCCCGCACCGTCACCAGATGCTGCCTGTTTGTCGTTCTCTCGGGTTACTTCCTGGCCGGATGCAACTTCGACTCGTCACCGACCGATCCAGCGACGGTGGTTCCCCGCCTCGTGATGTTGCTCGACGACCCCAGCCCCGACACGCGCAGAACGGCTGCACAAGCGCTGGGGAAGATCGCTCCCCCCCAGGCGATAGGGGCCCTGGTCGAGAAGTTGCGCGATCCTGATCCGCTGGTCCGCCAGCACAGCGTCTGGGCCTTGGGGAACCTGGGAGAACAGGCCCTTGATCAGGCCGGCGCGGCACTGGTGAAGCTGCTGGCGGATCCCTCTGAAGCGGTCAAGAACGCTGCCGCGCAGGCATTGGGAGAGATAGGCGGAACGCAGACGATCGTGGAGCTAGTGGTGGACGCTCTGCAGGAACCTGATGCGGAGACTCGTCGAGCCGCCGTGTCGGCTCTGATTCAACTAGAAGCCGCGTCCGCATATCCTGCGCTCATTAAAGCGCTCAAGGATACGGACGCGCAGGTTCGACAAGGCACCATTGCCGCGCTGGGCGAGTTGGCTGATGCCCACGCGCTGCCGTCCATTCAAGACCGTCTGCTCAAGGACCCGGATGCAGGCGTGAGGAGCGAAGCGGCGTTTCGGCTCGGCAAACTGGGGGATCGAACGGTGGTGAGCGCTCTCCGATCAGCAGCAGCCGGCGACACGGACGCGGGTGTCCGACGCTGGGCTGCCTGGGCGTTGCAGGAAATCGGCGCCGAGAAAACCTGAGTGGCCGGTGCGCATCACGCTGATCGGCCAGGCCGCTTCAGCGAGTTGACCAGTTCCAGCACTCGCTCGCGCACCTCGGCCGAAATCGTCGTAAAGCGCACGCCCATCCCGGGAGAGGAGGTGTACTGGTCCGGCTTCGGACAGACCCACGCGACGACGCCTTTCGCTTCCAGCCACTCTGCGGGGCGGTCGGGCAGCGCAATTTCCAGTGAGATGGAGGTCCCGATGGGCAGCAGGGTCTGGCTCTCAATAAAGAGCCCGCCGCCGCCGATTCCGGAGGCCCTGCTTTCGATCTGATACCCCCCGGTACTATCGTATTTGACCTTGGCGACAAGGGGCGCCCTCGGCTGGCTTCGGGACTCACCGGCACGACTCTTCTCGCTCAACGCCCTGATGTGATCAATGACGGATTCCCACGTGATCGTGCCCAACTGCTCCCCCGCACGGTCCAGCAGCGTGATCGTCTCCCGCTCGCAGTCCAGCTCCAGCGTCTTTCCTTGGTGCGCCTTGGTCGCAACGACCGGCAACTTCATGAGACCAGCCCTCCAGACCGGTGCATGGTTCGGAACAATTATAACGCAAACTGTCGGATTGTCGAACTGGACCTCGATTGCCCGTTCCATATCGACGGACCCGGCCTGGAAATGCACCGGGGCGCCTGGAGGGGCGCCCCGCGTTTATCACTCTCTCTTTGCTCCCATCCGACCTGCGACCGTTAGGCGCTCTTTATCTCCTTATCCTGCTCGAAGATCCTGATCGGCTGACTCTTGCCGAGGATCACTTCTTCGGTGATCACGACCTCCTTGATCTGCTTCTGGGAAGGTACATCGTACATGACCTCCAACATCACCTCTTCAAGGATCGCCCGCAGCCCGCGAGCTCCGGTCTTCTGGGCGTAAGCCTTCCGCGCGATCGCGCCCAACGCGCCCTCGCTGAACTTCAGCTTGACTTTCTCGAAGGACATCAGCTTCTCGTACTGCTTCGTGAGCGCGTTGCGCGGCTCGGTCAGAATACGGATCAACGCTTTTTCGTCAAGTTCCTCGAGTGTCGCGACCACCGGCAGCCGTCCGATGAACTCCGGAATCAGGCCGTATTTGAGCAGGTCCTCCGGCTGGACCTGCGCCAGCAGCTCGCCCAAGCGACTCTCGCTCTTGCCGCGCACGTCCGCGCCGAACCCCATCGCCTTCTTATTGAGTCGCTGCTCGATGTGAGCTTCAAGGCCGACGAACGCCCCGCCGCAGATGAACAGGATGTGGCTGGTGTCCACCTGGATGAATTCCTGGTGGGGATGCTTGCGACCACCCTGCGGCGGCACATTCGCCACCGTCCCCTCGATCAACTTGAGCAACGCTTGCTGCACCCCCTCGCCGGATACGTCTCGTGTAATGGAGGGGCTGTCGCTTTTCCGGCTGATCTTGTCGATCTCATCGATATATACGATCCCGCGCTCGGCTCGTTCGACATCGTAGTCGGAGGCCTGGAGAAGCTTGAGGATGATGTTTTCGACGTCCTCGCCGACGTAGCCGGCCTCGGTCAAGGTTGTGGCATCCGCGAGCGTGAAGGGCACATCGAGATAGCGGGCCAGCGTCTGCGCCAGCAAGGTCTTGCCCGTGCCGGTCGGCCCGACCATCAGAATATTGCCCTTCTGGAGTTCGACTTCATCCACCTCGTTGGCCGAGATGCGCTTGTAGTGGTTGTGGACGGCGACCGACAGGATCTTCTTCGCCCGATCCTGCCCGATGACGTACTGATCGAGATGGTGCTTGATCTCGGCCGGCTTGCGGAGCTTGGAACTGATCTCCTCCTTCGCCTCTTCCCAGTCCTCCGCGATGATGTCGTTGCAGAGGTTCACGCACTCATCGCAGATATACACGGTGGGACCGGCAATCAGCTTCCGAACCTCATCCCGGCTCTTGCCACAGAAGGAACACCGCAGGTGCCTGTCCGTTTTCTCCTGTTTGGGCATGCCGCCTCCGTAGGCTATTTATCCTTTGCGCCGTCCTTCACGTGTTCCTTGGCCCCGTGGTCTTTGGTGAGATCCTTGATGCTCTTGGGTGGCCGCGTGATGACTTCGTCGATCAGCCCATATTTCTTCGCCTCCTCGGCCGACATGAAGTAGTCCCGCTCCGTGTCGAGGGCGATCTTGTCAAGCGGCTGGCCGGTGTGCTTGGCCAGAATCTCGTTCAATCGCTCCCGTATCTTGAGGATCTCCCTGGCGTGGATGTCGATCTCCGTCGCCTGCCCCTGGAACCCCCCCATGGGCTGGTGGATCAGAACGCGCGCGTTGGGAAGCGCGAAGCGCTTCCCTTTCGTGCCGCCCGCCAGCAACAGTGCGCCCATGCTGGCCGCCTGCCCCAGGCAAATCGTGTTGATCGACGGCTTGACGTACTGCATCGTATCGTAGATGCCGAGCCCCGCCGTCACGCTGCCGCCGGGCGAATTGATGTAAAGGTTGATGTCCTTCTCCGGATCCTCCGCCTCCAGGAACAGCAACTGCGCGATGACCAGATTCGCGAAGATGTCGTCGACCGGCGCTCCCAGGAAAATGATGCGGTCTTTCAGCAGACGGGAATAAATATCGTAGGCGCGTTCGCCCCGGTTTGTCTGCTCGATCACAATAGGCACTAGCATGACGGCCTGTCCTTTCTCTCTTCAGGTCACCCAGTACACTAATCTTATCACAGAAGCTTCATCCTGCCGCACGGGATTCACAATGCGCTCGCGGGCACGTGCAAAAAGACCAGGGTCACCCCTGGATCACCGCATGCCGGTAGACGAAATCCAAGGTCTTGTCCGCCAGGATGCGGCCCTTGAGTTCATCCTTGGATTCCTCCCCGCCGGCTTCAATGACGCGCCGCAACTCTTGGGGCGACAGTTTGAGCTCGTCGGCCATCCGTTCGATCTCGGCTGCAACATCCTCATCCTCCACTGCGAGCCCTTCTTTTTCGGCGATCGCCTCCAGAATGAGACCCACCTTCACCCGACGCTTCGCCTCGGGTAGATTCTCCTCCCGCAGCCGTTTGATCTCCTCTTGCCGTTTGACAGGATCTTCGAAATCAGCCGCCCGCCCTTTCTGCCGGAGCCGCACTTGTATGAGCTGGCGAACCATCGCCGACAATTCCCGTTCGACCAGCGTTTCCGGCACCTCAAAGTGGTGGGTCTCGACCAGGCGCTTGACGATCTGATCTTTGAAGGATTCCTCGATGTCTTTCTTGAGAGCTTTTCCCATTTCTCCCCGGAGCTTCTCCTTGAGTTCGGCCAGCGAGTTGTAAGGACCGCAATCCTTGGCGAACTCATCGTCCAGTGGGGGAAGCGACTTCTGCTTCACGGCGCTCACTCGGACCCGAAACACCACGGTTTTGCCGGCCAAGCGCTGGTCGGGATGGGTCGACGGGTACGGTTGGGGGATCTCGACGAACTCGCCTTCCTTCTTGCCCACCAGATGCTCGTCCACCTCTACGCCCAGGATGGGAACTTTGGACCCGACCTTGTGAAGCTGCCCTGCCTTCTTGGCACCCTCAAGCGGCGCGAGCTCAAGGAACCCTTCCACGTCCAGGATGGCGTATCCCCCCTCGGCCAATGCCGTCCCGGGCGGCGCAGCCTGGAGTTGCGCCTGCCGCTCTCGGAGGACCTCCAACGCGCTGTGAATCTGCTCCTCCGTCACCGTTCGCTTATCCGGCTTCAGGGAAATTGGATTGGGGGGACGGTAATCACGGAGCTCGATTTTGGGCTTGATCTCAACCGTGGCGGTGAAGGAGAAGGCGGCGTTCTTCTTGATTTTCACGCGTTCCAGCGGCGGCACCTCCACTAACACCGGCACGATCCCGGCCTGTCGGATGGCCCGCTCATAATACTCGGGGACCAGCCGGCGGACGACGTCCTCCTCCACCGCCTTGGCATAACGTTTCTCCAATAACGCCAAGGGAGCCTTGCCGGGCCGGAAACCGGGAATGTGGACTTGCCGGTTCAGCTCGGCATAGACCTGCGAAAACTGCTTGTTGACCTCGTCCTCGGAAACCTCGATCTTCAACGCGCGCTTAATCGGTCCGAGTTCTGTGACTTCCAGCTTCATCGGTTATGTCAGTGCGTGGCGCAGGGGAAGCGGTGTGCGAGCGAAGTCTTTCAGGCGCCGATGGTCCTGATGGTCCAAGTGGTGCGAGAGGGGGGACTTGAACCCCCACGGTTTCCCACGAGATCCTAAGTCTCGCGCGTCTGCCAGTTCCGCCACTCTCGCGCCTTGTCTGTGAGAACCCACGGAACCTGTGTGCTGACTCGTCGGCGTCGGTCTGTGGAATGCGTTCGAAATGTGGGCAGCCGTACTGTTGAAGTTCACACAGGTACTGATCGTCTCGCCCGCCTGAAGAGCGCCCGACCTGAGTGCACTAGCGTACCTTTTACAGGTCGTAGCGCCTCACTGTCAACAGGAAGCAGACGATGTGAGACGTGAGACGGACTGGTTCTCGGTCTGCGCGCGAGCAGGGGTAGCAGAACATCCTGGATCACGGTATACTATAGGTCGACACACGGGAAAGGGTCCGGATCTTGATGCTGCAGGCTGGCGTCTCGGTGTCCATAATTCTCCTACATCGCCGCCGGTCTGTCAGTCCCGTTTTTCAGAATCTGTCTTGCCGCTCGATCTGACCATCCCTGTGCGACGTTCGATTCATGTGTGCGGACTTCTTGGGTTTGATCATTCGTCGACCATCCTCACGATTGAGAAGAAGAGGCCCGATGGGAGGTGCATCATGGCGCGGGTAGTATTTATCACGGCATTCACCTTGCTGCTCGGACTCACAAGTGGGACAAGCTGGGCATATCGAGATTACTTCACGTCTGAGCAGAAAGAACAACTGTCGAAGGTCCAGACGGTCCTGGTCGAGACCATTGCCCTCACTGATAAGGGCTCCGTTGACCCAGCAC
>JACQQM010000141.1 GCA_016207025.1 Nitrospirota bacterium
GTCTCAGGCTGGGCCGGCGCTTCGGGCCCTTCGAAGAGACAGGCCCAGGTCTTTGCCCCAACTTTGCCGTCCGCCTTCAGGCCGGCCACACGCTGGAAGGCTTTGACCGCCTTCTCCGTCCCACCGCCGAAGTCGGCGTCAATTGGGTCAAGATAATACCCGAGCTCCTTGAGACGTGCCTGGATCCTGGAAACCTCTTCGCCTTTCGAACCCCGTTGGTACCGTGCCATGGTCTCTCCTCGGAATAGCCCTCTCGGGCCGCTTACTTCCGCTGGCAGGATGGACAGTAGAAGGAGCTCCGTTCGCCCACGAGGCGGCGGATCCTCTTCCCACACCCGGCCGGACAGGGCTGTCCGGCCTTGTCATAAACCAGATGCCGCTTCTGGTAGTGGCCTTCGGATCCGTCCGGGGCAATAAAATCCCGGACGCTGGAGCCACCCTCCAAAATAGCGTCTTGCAGGACCTCCCGCATGACGGCATAGAGCCGCCTGATCGTCTGCTCGCTCAACCGGCTGGCGATCCGGTACGGATGGAGTTGGGCTCGATACAGGATTTCATTGGCGTAGATATTCCCGATGCCGGCGATGACCTGCTGGTGCATGAGCAAGGCCTTGACGCGCCCGTGGCGCCCTTTCACCACTTGCCGGAAGGTGTCCCAGGGCACGGTCAGGGGATCGCAGCCAAACCGTTTTGCGAGAAACCGTTCCTGCCCAGCGCGGTCGAGCAAATAGATCCGCCCGAATCGTCTGGGATTCCAGTAGCGCAGCTCGGGCTCCAGGCCGCCATCGAGCGACAGCACCAGGTGGGTATGTTTCTGGTAGCTGTCATCCGGCGACTGGAACAGCAACAGCCCGGTCATGCCGAGCTCGGCAACGAGATACCGCGTCTCCTGCCCTCTCGAAAGCCCCAGCACCACGCTCTTCCCTCGGCGTTCGACCGTGGTGAGGCGCGCCCCCTGGTACCAGTCCAGCGTCGGGAGGCCCTGTCGCACGATATCGGGTCGGCCCACCCAACAGTCCTTGAGAGTCGCACCGAGGACGCGGTCCTGAAGCTGGCGGGCGACGACTTCGGCTTCCGGCAGTTCAGGCATGGGGCGACTGCGCCTCCAGCCCGGCGATCAATCGACGAAACGTCTGGGCAAGGGCCTCCTCAAACGCGCGCAAGGAGGGATAGGTCTTTAAGATGGTCACCTGGTTGCGTGGCGAGGGATGGGGAAACGTCAAGATCGTGGGGCGCCACGGGGGCTGCCACGGTGACGCATGCGCCACCGCTCGTCCCACCTGTTCGGCGGCCATCTTGCCGAACGTCACGATCACCGACGGGCGCAACACCCGAAGTTCCCGCGCCAAGTGTTCCGAGCAGGACTCAACTTCGGCTCGCCGGGGGGAGCGGTTGGAGGATGGATTGGCCGGTGCCGCCGGGTGGCACTTGACGACATCGGTCATATAGAAGAGGTCTTCCAGATCCTGATACCTCGGATGGCCGACCTGCCACAGCGCGCGCCGGATCAGCATGCCGGCGGGGCCGGTGAAGCGCCGCCGATTTCTCCAACTGACGTAGCCCGGCGCCTCGCCGACCAGCAGGTAGCCGGTGGCGGCATTGCCGTACGCCTCCTGTCCGAACTGGCGCCACGGCTTCATGGAGGAGCAGCTTGTGCAGGAGGCGATGTCGCCCTGCAGCATGCGCAGGGTCGGCAAGGTCGGCAAAGTCGGATTACCTACAAGCCTGGAATCAGCGCGAGGCTGGCTTCTGAGTCCGGTTCGAATCTGTACTGTGGCCTTGGGTTTGGCCTTGGTCCTGGTGATCACGCGTGAGTCTCATCCGCTGGACGTGCTCGATCGTCCGCTCGAGGTTCGGCAGCGGAGTCGCCCCAGGACGTCGAGCTTTCAGGAGAGTCACTGCTTCGACATAACTCATGCCTTTGACGGAACACAGATAGGCGATGACCACCGACACGGATCGCCCCATCCCGGCCCGGCAACAGATCATCAGCCGATTGGAAGGAGCCTGCTGTTCCAACCAGTCCACCGCGACCTTCATATCGTGCGGATCGGCTTCGCCGAATTCTTTGAGCGGGACCCATTTGTATGCAATCCCCTGGGGCGGCTCGATCTCTTGCTCCTCCGCCACGAACAGCAGCGCGCCGACAAACGGCGGCGGCTGTTGCGCCTCCTCAAGGTTTCCCACCAAGAGACTTTCGGTGACGTAATGCATGGGGGCATTATACCGGACGCTGCCTTCCCGTCAACGTGAAGGACGAGCGGCCGCCCTACGACTCGAATGGAGGCGGTTCTGCCGGTTGCGGAAGCCTCTGCCGGGCCGTTATACTCGTGTGGCACATCGGCTCGACAACCACGATCCGCGTGCACAGATCAAGCCGGCGAAGGAGCGTGTGGGATGCCAGCTATCACTGTAGAACAGGTCGAATCAAGGCTAAAGAGCGTGCGCTGCGCGGTCTGCAAGACCAGCGAGTTTATGATTGACCGGCGGACCATGCAGCCGGATGGGGAATGGAAAGGCACCTGCATGAAGTGTCGATACACCTTCCCGGTCCATACGGACATGGAGTTCTATCAACGGACCCAGCCCGACGTGCCATACCGGCTGAAGGAGATCACCTGCCCCGCCTGTCTAAGTCGCGGCGTGGATCTGGATTTCCGGATCGTGATGTCGGTGCGGGAGGCGCACTATTTCGTGACCTGCAAGGCCTGCAAGCACGAATTCCCGGAACAGTCCTCGCTTGAAACATTCGAATAGCTCACTCGTTGGCGTGATTGGTGTATACTAAGGGCTATGAATCCTCCAAAACCTCCCCAGAAACCCGACGCTCCCAAACCTGAGTCCAAGAAGGCGCCCAAGGCCCGCAAGGAGATTCCGCTCGTCTCGGTGCCCAACGACCGGGACATGATCGCTGAGGAAATGGCCGAGCTGTTTGACGAGGACAAGGTGACCCACCAGCATGGGAGCGCGGAGCCCGAAGCCGACTGACCAAACAACGCTGTATGATGAACGCTGAGCGCTGAACGGGCGAGGGGCACACCAGCAGCCTCGGCGAGTTACTACCCTATCCAACCGGTCGTTATGCAGCGTCCAGTGGTGAAATACGTTCGATCTTGCTCTTTGCGTTCCTGGCCGCCTCCCAGAGATCGATGGCACGCTGGGCGTTCAACCAAAATTCAGGGGTATTGCCAAACAAACGAGAGAGACACAGCGCCATCTCAGGACTCACGGCACGCCGTTCCCGAAGCAACTCATTCACGGTCTGGCGGGATACCCCAAGAGCCTTGGCAAAACCCGCTACTGTCAGCCCATAATCTGGCAAAAAATCCTCGCGCAGCATCTCACCCGGATGGGTGGGGCGCACCTTTCGCCGTCTTTTGTTGGGAATACTCATGTTGCACCCTCCATCAATGATAATCGGTCAACTCGACGTCATACGCGTCACCGTCCACAAACCGAAAGCAAATCCGCCACTGATCGTTCACAGAGATGGAGTACTGCCCCTTTCGTTCCCGCTCCAGTTTATGGAGTCGGTTGCTGGGGGGCACTTTCAAATCGTCCACACGCGTTGCCAAATCGAGATATTCCAGTCTTCGCAACGCCCTTCTCCAGATGTCTGAAGGAAATCGCCTCGAATTGCCCGTATCGTACAACTCTTCCGTGTGCCTGTCGGCAAACGTTCTGATCACGAGTCTAGCGTAAACTGTCACGTGACACTTGTCAATCGAGGGAATCGCTGGGAAAAGGGGGCATTCTTCACCGAAGGCCGCCACGTCAGCCGGAGCCTGCGCCCAAATCCCGCAAGGAGATTCCGCTCGTCTCTGTGCCCAACGACCGGGACATGATCGCGGCTGAAATGGAAGAGCTCTTCGACGAGGACAAGATGACCCACCAGCACGGGAGCGCGGAGCCCGAAGCCGACTGATCCAAACAACGCTGAATGATGAACGCTGAGTGCTGAACGGGCGAGGGCATCCCCGCGGCTCGGTGAGTTGCTACTCTATTTGGCAAGCTCTTCCATGTCGCGCATCTTTCAGCCCAGAGGTTACCACTGCTCCATCGCCAGGTTAGGCTGCTGAGTCGCGGCCAACCTTCCATCCCGGGAAGACCAAGACTGCGGGATGGCACTTCAAGGCTCGCGCGAGAATCTTGGCTCGCTCGACGCCAAGCCGGACGCGATCATTCTCAATTGCAGAGAGAGTTCCCTGAGGAATGCCCGTCAGGCTGGCCAACTCATTCTGGCTGTACCCCTGTAACTCTCGAATGATGCGAACCGACTGCCCCACGGATACGTTAATGCGCTTTCTCGCCGGACGAAAGGTCTTCATCTTACACACTCCGATAATCATGTGGCGTAATGTGAACCACCTGAAACAAGGACTGTCTGGGAACCACTCGATAAATCACCCGGTACTTGGCCCCCAAGCGAGACGATCGATACCCCTGCCATTCCCCTCGCAGGGCTTCATCATGAAATCCTTTGATCTGTCTCAACCCAGGCGGACCCGAGATCATGGCA
>JACQQM010000142.1 GCA_016207025.1 Nitrospirota bacterium
GGTCAGCTTGGTCTGAAAGCCGACCATGTTGTAACACGAGCCGTGCGCGTTCTCGGGGCGGAGCTGCACCACCGCGAAGGGGCGAGCGCGGGTTCTCGGATCTTCCAAGCCCACCGGCTTCAACGGTCCGAACAGCATGGTCTGACGGCCACGCTCCGCCATCACTTCGATCGGAACGCAGCCTTCGAAATACGGGGTCTTCTCAAACTCTTTTGGCTGAACCTTTTCCGCCGTGAGCAGGGCATCGTAAAAGCGGGTGTAGGTCGCCTCGTCCATGGGACAATTCAAATAGTCCGCTCCGCCTTTGTCGTACCGCGAGGCCCGGAAGACCACGTCCATATTGATGGAGTCCGCGTCGATGATCGGCGAGATCGCGTCAAAAAAATACAGGTTGTTCGAATGCGTCAGGGCCCGGATGGCCGCGGACAGGCGGTCGGACGTGAGCGGGCCGGTCGCGATGATGCAGACGCAGTCGGTCGGAATCTCCGTGATCTCCTCGCGAATGATCCGAACGTTGGGGTGACCCTCCAGGGTCTGGGTGATCCGTTGGGCGAACAGGTCACGATCCACGGCCAGCGCCGACCCGGCCGGTACCCGGGCCTCATCCGCCGCCCGGATGACGAGTGAGTTCAGGCGCCGCATCTCTTCCTTGAGGATCCCCGGCGCGTTCAGGATGTCGCCGGACCCTAAGGAATTGGAGCAGACCAGCTCCGCGAGCAGCCCCGTCTTGTGGGCCTGAGTAGGCTCCTTGGGACGCATTTCGTAGAGCGTGACGCGGACGCCGCGCATGGCCGCTTGCCAGGTCGCTTCCGACCCTGCCAGACCACCTCCGATGACCACCACATCCTCACGCATCTACTTGAATCTCCTTGAGAGAGTGATTGTAGGAGCCATATTTAGAGGAAGTCAAGTTAGCCGCTGTCTGTTCGTTGACTGGTCCTGACCCGTGTGTTAGACTCGCGCGCCGTGGGCGATTAGCTCAGTGGGAGAGCGCTTCCTTCACACGGAAGAGGCCACTGGTTCGATACCAGTATCGCCCACCACTCCCCCGTTAGTGAGCCTGGACCGCCCCTCGTCCCCCCGATCGGTTATCCTGGTTGCAGCAACTGCCTAGTGAGTGGACAGAAAATCAGGTTTGCGCTAGACTGTGTCCAGTTTGTTGAGTGTGCGCTCTGGTTGTGAACGAGAACCCATCGAGAGGTGGACGATGCGAGAGATAAGATTACTGGCCGGAATGGTGCTCATGGTTGCGCTGCTGGCAGGCGGATGCGCCAGCACTGAGCAGGTGCAGGCTGTCCAGCAGAGCGCGACCTATTGGCCGCTGGATAGCTTGGCGCTGACTTACGCAGATCCTGTGGCCGTGGCGCCGCTCCATGATCACCCGCTTCGGTGGGTCGCTTTTGTCGTGAACCCATGGGGAGTCGTCATGGATTACACCCTCAACCGACCGTTGTACACCTTGGCGTCTGGCTTCCCGGGCCTGTTCGGGTTTACCGCCGAAGACGCCGGCTTGCATGCGCAGCGCCCGAGCCTATTCTCCCGCTAATTCGGCTGGTCTTAGTGTGGTGGGCGGTTTTCTTGGATGATCGCGTTTTGCGCGCGTCCTTGCGGGGAGTAAGCAGGGACGCGCGTTATTTTTAATCCCCTGCCTGGTTCATTCACTTCTGCCCCATGCAGCGAAGCTGGTTCAGCACTCCCTCTCGTCCAACGATCTCCTGTCCGAGCCAGATCCGGAGACAGTTCGGGCTCAGCGTTCGCCTGTCGGTGTTGGTTGTCGGCTTTCTTGTGTTCGCCTGCGCAGAGGGGCCCCCGCGATCCAATCTCCCGCCTTCGGCCAGCGACTTGGTGTTGCTCAAATCGGCCCGGTTGTGCGACCCCAAGGCGGCCTTTCTTCCATATCATCAGGGCTTGCCGCTCCGCCGGGATATGTGGGGGAGCGGCGAGGAACTGCGCATCCCGGCGAACCGGAGCGAGTCTGGGGCCGAGGAGTCGTACTTCTTTGACCAGGACGGGCTGCTGGTCGGCATGCTCTTTGTCTACCCAAACGGGCACGGGCTGAAGCCCTACCCCGTGCTGCGAAAGACCCTGTCCGAGTTGAAGCCCACCCTGGAGTTCTACCTGAGCAACGTCCGCGTACCCGGACGGGAGAACCTGGATACCAGCGCGCTGTATCAGACGGGCGATGAAAAAAGCACGCACCAGTACCTCACGTTGGGCGAGGGAAAGTCAGCCGCCCTCCTGTTGGCCTCGTTCTCGATCGACCCCTATGCCAACCTGATATCGCCCTACCGGCAAGAGTTCCTGGCCCGCCTCGGGCAGAGCGACAGAGAGAAAAGTGGCCAGCGTTCAGGGGGACAGGGCGCCGAGGATAAGGAACGCTTTCCGTCACTCCAGCAGTTTGCCCGTGGGGAGACCGCGCAGTTGGCGTATTGCGGCGCGCCAAACTACGACATCGCGGTCGAGGCGTATGGGAACGCCATCGCGCATGGGTTTACCAACAAGGTGCAACTCTCGGAAGCGCATCACAAACTGGGCCTGGCGCTGGAAAAGAAAGGGCAACTGGAACGGGCGCGGGATGAAATGCAGCAGTCGCTCGCGATCCAGCCCAACCGGCCGGATGTCCTGAATAACCTCGGGAATGTCTACAAGAAGCTGGGAGACCGGCGCAAAGCGATTGCGGCGTTCGAGAAATCGGTCACCCTCAGGCCGAACTATCCCATCGCCCGCTACAACCTCGCCGAGGCCTACGAGCCGGACAACCCCAGGCTGGCGATCTCCGAATACGAGACCTACCTGGCGCTGGTCGAAGGGATTCCGGAGGAAGCGGAGCGAGCGGCTCGCGCTCGTGAACGCGTGAACGCGCTGAAGCGCTGACGAGCCAGGAGAGACTACTGTCGGATCTTTTCTTCCCGTTCTTGAAGGGTCTTGCACTCGATGCACAGCGTAGTGACGGGACGAGCCTTCAGCCGTTTGTAGGGGATCTCCTGCCCGCAGCGCTCGCAGATGCCGTAGGTGCGGGTCGCCAG
Source organism: Nitrospirota bacterium (assembly GCA_016207025.1). Lineage (GTDB taxonomy): Bacteria > Nitrospirota > Nitrospiria > Nitrospirales > Nitrospiraceae > JACQQM01. The sequence goes on from JACQQM010000142.1 coordinate 3,027, forward strand.
CCGATCGAGCGCCTCGTCGATTTTTTTCAGCAGCTTTTGCTCCCGTTCTTTCATTCTCAGCAAGAAGTTCTGGTCCACTTCCGCAGAGGCCTGGTCGCTCAGGTCGGGGAGCGGTTCGATCTCGGGCCGGTTCGTCAAGGCGTCACCCGCTTCAAGGAGGAGTTTCGCCCGCTGCCGCTGGAGATCGCGGCGGATGTCGTCGTACTTGCCGGCTGACGCACGAGCCTTTGAGGCGCGTTTGGGGGCGCGCTTGGGCTTGGTCATCTTTGCAACGCTCTTTGGCATCGTTTCCTCTTTGGTCAACTGCCGTGGCCGGTCATCTGTGACCGAAAACTATAGCAGACCGCAGAAATGACCGTCAATGCGCGGAGGGAATCAAGCAGATACCCACAGAGCGGATGCGGTCAGAGGTCCCGCCTTCCCTCGATGGATTTGATGAGCGTCACCTCATCCGCATACTCGATGTCCATGCCTACCGGGATGCCGTAGGCGATCCGAGAGACCCGCACGCCGTAGGGTTTGATCAGCTTGGTCAGATAAATCGCCGTGGCTTCACCTTCGATCGTCGGGTTGGTGGCCAGGATCACTTCCTGGACCTCGCCCTCTTTCAAACGATCCACAAGCTCCTGTGCGCGGATGTCCGAGGGCCCGACCCCCTCCAGGGGGGAGAGTGAGCCGAGCAGCACATGGTAGAGACCGTGGAACCCCCCGGTGCGCTCGATGGCATAGAGCGTGCTCGGTTCTTCAACCACCAGTATCTTGGTCCGGTCGCGTTTGGGGTCCCGGCAGAACTCGCAGAGTTCTTTCTCGGCGATATTGCGGCAGAGACGGCAAAAGGCTAAGCCTTCCTTGACGGCTCGGATCGCCTCCGCCAATCGCAGGGCCTCTTCACGCTCGGTTTTCAGAATGTGGAAGGCGAGGCGCTGGGCCGTTTTCTGTCCGATCCCGGGCAATCTCACCAATTCTCGGATCAATTGGGCCAGAAGGCCTTGCTGGTCGACACTCATGGTCACAACAACGATGAATGATGAACGCTGAACGATGAATGGAAGAAAGGCTCCGGAAAATTAAATTCAGCATTCATCGTTCATACTTCAGCGTTCAGAAGAGTCCCGGAATTTTCAGCCCGCCTGTGATGGCCTTCATCTCTTCCGCCATCATGTCCCGCGCTTTCCGCAATGCGTCGTTGGATGCCGCCACGATCAAATCCTGCAGCATGTCCACATCTCCAGACTTGACCACTTCGGGATCGATCTTGACGGCGACGATCTGCATTGCGCCACTGGCCGTCACAGTGACCATGCCGCCGCCGGCGGTGCCGTCCACCGTCTTCGCGGCGGCCTGTTCCTGAATTTTGGCCAACTGGTCCTGCATGGCCTGGGCCTGCTTCATGATGTTGCCGATATTGCCGAACGGATTCTTCGTCATTAACGCGCCTCCTTCTTCGGAGCAGCTTCGCGCACCTCCACCAGTTCCCCTCCCAAAATGGCCAGTGCCTGCTTGACGAATGGATGGGAACGCGTTTGCGCCAGAAGCGCTTGCTTCTGGTCCCGCTCCTTGCTCGCGCGGGATTGCGCCATGTTGGGGATGGTCGCTTGCCCATCCGGCAACTCGGTCACGCGGAGTCGAACAGGACGACCGGCTAGCTCGGCGCAGATCTCGGCGACGAGGCGAAGCGTCTCGTCATTCTGAATTCTTGCGAGCGCGACCGACGCCGTCTTGGGATAGCCGATGGTCACCTGATTCCCCTCCGTCGCCACCAAGGTCCCCATCGCCAGAAAGGGGGCGATGTTCGGGGACAGGCTCTCAACACGCTCCAACACCTGCTCCCAGTTCAGTTGCACGGGAGGAGTGGGGTCGCGAGGAACTGCTGCCGGGTGTGGTTTGGGTGCTGCGGGTGCGGGCCGGTTTGCCGGCTTGGCGGGCTTCGGGTCGGCCGGTCGGCCGGATGTGACAGGCTCGCCAGAGGATTGCGTGGATGGCTGAGCCGGTTCCGAAACAGGCTTTGCGGGGTGGAGCCCGGTGGAAGCGACCGGCGTGGACGCCGCGTGACCTGGTTGACCTACGGCGGCCTGAACGGGGTCGGCGCGGAGAACCTTCTTCGGCGCCTGTCCTGGAGCGTGGCTGTCGCGAGGCGGTGTACGAGACGGACCACCCGGCGAGGGGTCGGGCGATGCCTGGGCCGTGGGGATCAGCAGTCGCGTGGCCCGCACGGCAGCCACCTCCAGGATAAACCGGGGATGGGCGCTGAGCTTCAAGTTGTCCTCGGCCTGGGAAAAGATCCGAAACAACTCCTGCAGTTGCTCAGCGGTAAAGGCTTTCGCGTCGGCCTGGATCTGCCGGACCTCCTCCTCGGAGAGTTCGATCAGTCCCCGCAGCTCCTGCGAGGACGGCACCACGGCGGCGACGAGCAGATTGCGGACATATTCAACAAGATCGGCGCAATAGGCCCGCAGATCGTGGCCTTGATCAAGGAGCTGGGCCACCTCGCGCACGGCCGCCGGACTGTCCTGCGCGATGATGGCCGCGATCATCGCGCGAACGTGTTCCTGGGGCACCGAGCCGAGCAAGGTTTCCAGGTCGCTGTGCCGGATCGTCTTGCCGCCGAAGGCTACGGCCTGGTCCAAGAGGCTAAGGGCGTCCCGCAGGCTGCCCTCGCTGGCTCGCGCCAGGGAGGCGAGGCTGCGGTCCTCGATCGTGATGCCGTCTTGATCGGCGACGTGACGCAAGCGATGGATGATCTCGGCCCTCGGGATCCTCCGGAAATTATAGTGCTGGCAGCGCGAGAGAATGGTCGGCGGAATCTTGTGGATTTCGGTCGTGGCGAATACGAACACCACATGCGCGGGTGGTTCCTCGAGCGTTTTCAGCAGGGCGTTAAACGCCGAGTTCGACAGCATATGGACTTCATCGATGATGTACACCCGGTAACTGCCCCGGAACGGCGTGAATTTCACGTTCTCACGAAGTTCCCGCACGTCATCCACGCCGGTGTTCGAGGCGCCGTCAATCTCGATGACGTCCACGGAGGTGCCCTGGGCGATCTCCACGCAGTTCGGGCAGGTCCCGCAGGGCGTCGCGGTGGGACCGCGTTCGCAATTGAGGGCTTTCGCCAGAATGCGCGCGACGGTCGTTTTGCCGACCCCGCGCGTGCCGGAAAACAGGAACGCGTGCGCGATCCGTTTGGTGGCGATGGCATTCGCCAGCGTCTGGACGACGTGGGGCTGGCCGATCACGTCCGCAAACGTGCCGGGCCGGTATTTTCTTGCCGAGACCTGGTAGTCCATATTCTCGTTATGCGTGAAGCGTGAAGCGCGAAGCGAAGGAGGAGTGTTCCGTCAAGAGAGCGGTGCAAACTCCTGGCCCGTTCAGTCCGATTCTCCTACGCGTCACGAGCGACGTACGACGCTTCACGTCTGGAAGAGTGGGGCCAGGTGATCCTGCGGCACCCAGACTCGCCTGCTTACCGTTGCTTCCTTCCGGACCTGGCGGGGTTTGCAGGATTCTGTTGCACAGGGCCCAGCCCCTTGCTTAAACAATGCAAAATGAAAAATTAAAAAGGCAAAAATGCAAGAAGATCTTGCCGCCGGGCATTTTTCACTTTGAATTTTTTAATTCTGCATTTTGCTGGTATGGCGGAGAGGGTGGGCATTCGAAGTCGCGCGCACAGTTTCAGCGCGCGCTCCCACTGCGGGGGCCAGCCCCCTCGTGTCTCCCCACGTGGGGGAGCCTCTCCCCCACGTCCCCCTCGTTCAAATCCCACCCTCTCGTGTGGCCGCTGGCATCCAGCTCAGCGCCACTCGGAGCGGGCGGGCTATTGATATCTGGCGGAGAGGGTGGGATTTGAACCCACGGTGCCGTTGCCAGCACACGTGCTCTCCAGGCACGCCGATTCGGCCGCTCTCGCACCTCTCCGCGCCATCGTTTTCAAAGAAAATGCATCTTAGCATGCGGTCTTTTCAGCGGCAAGACAAGGGAACCACCTAAATCCGAGACTGCCTTGACTGCGTGCGTGCGGTGTGGTCTGCTTCGCATTACTCTCACTACCTCTGCACAAGGAGATTAAAGTCGTGAGCGCACAACCTTTCGATCCGGCTCAATACAAAGCTGCGCAACGCCAAGACTGGGGCTCCGTTGCGGCTGGCTGGAAGCAGTGGTGGAAGACCATGGAGCGAGGCGCGCAAGCGGTGAGCGATCGCCTGGTGGAGCTGGCCGGCATTCAGGCGGGGCAACGGGTGCTGGACGTGGCCACTGGCATCGGCGAGCCGGCCGTCACCGCCGCCCGCCGAGTCGGGCCGACGGGGCAAGTCGTCGCGACCGATCAGGCCCCGCAGATGCTCGCAATCGCGCGGGAGCGGGCCGCCTCGCTGGGACTGCAGAATATCGAGTTCCGCGAAATGGACGCTGAAGTGCTTGACCTGCCGGCCTCAAGTTTCGATGTGGTTCTCTGCCGCTGGGGTCTGATGTTCTTGCCGAATCTGGCGACCGCGCTGGAGCGGATGTATCGGCTCTTGGCTCCGGGTGGGCGGTTGGCCGCGGCCGTCTGGAGCACGCCGCCGAACGTACCGCTGATCAGTATTGCGATGGGAACCGTGCGGCAACTCCTGCAGGCCCCGCCTCCGCCACCAGGTATTCCCGGCCCGTTCAGCCTGTCAGAGGTGAGCATCTTAGAGCAAGCGCTTGCGAAGGCCGGCTTCTCCCAGATCCGAAGCGAACGGCTGACCGTCACATTTGAATGGGCGTCGGCCGAGGACTATACCCGGTTTCAACAGGCGATCGCCGCGCCGATCAATGCGATGTTGGCCGATCAACCGGCCGAGCGGCAGGCGAGCATCTGGCGGGCTGTGACCGAGGCGGCGCAACAGCATGCCGTCACCGGCGGAGCGGTCCGATTGGCGAACGAAGCCATCTGCGTGGCCGCACGACGATAGGTCGTGACCGCAGATACGGATTCGGCTTGACGCCGGCTCGTGCGGTATGGTCTCCTTCGCCGCGTGCTCGTTGCCTTTTTCTATAGTAGCGCGGTCTGGCTGTTGTTGCTGGGGTTGGTGGCCTCTCCGGTTCACGCCGAGGAGCCCCAGGCCGAGAGGACGAATTGGCACTACGGCGCGTACGTTGATCTCAGCTATATCGTCAATTTCAATTTTCCGGAGAACCACAAGTTCCGGAGTAGAACCACCACACCGCGGACGAATGAACTCGCGCCCAACATGGTGCTCGCCTATGTGCGGAAGGACATCTCGGATCGGTCCCGATGGGGCATGGAGTTCGCAGTCCAGGGGGGATACGACTCAAAGGATTTTGCGTTCGGATCGGATAGACCGCACTTAGCGGGAGCCGACACCCTGCGGCACTTCTCCCGGGCCAATGTCTCGTACTTAGCGCCGGCGGGGAAAGGGCTGACACTGACAGCCGGCCTGTTTAATAGCTTGATCGGATACGAATCGCTCTATGCCAAGGACAATGCCAACTACACCCGGTCCTGGATTGCTGACAATTCCCCCTACCAGATGTTCGGGCTTGGTGCCCGCTATCCGGTCAGCGACGAGCTCACTGCCGGGCTCTATATCATCAACGGGTACTGGCACCTTGCGAACCCCAATAGTCTGCCGAGTTATGTGACGCAACTTGTGTGGAAGCCGACCGTTCGCTTCACCGTGACCGAGAATGTCTACTACGGGCCGGACCAGAGGGACACTGGCATTGAATTCTGGCGCCTGTTCTCCGACTACACTATGGAATGGAAGGGTGAGAGTCTGACGGTGGCCTTCTCGTACGACTTCGGCACTGAGAACATCGCCGGACAGATTGGTCGCCCGCGGGCGTTCTGGACCGGGGGCGCCCTCTTTACGCGCTGGAATATCGCAGGTCCGTGGAGCCTAGCGGTTCGACCGGAGTTCTATTGGGATCGCAATGCCCGGCAAACGGGGTTCGAACAGTTCGTCAAAGCGGTGACCACGACGCTGGAGTACAAAGTTCCCATCGCCTCTTCAAACACTCTCCTCCGCCTGGAGCACCGGTACGACGAATCCACCGGCGTCGAAGGTGGGTTCTTCAAACGGGGAGAAGTCAGGCCCGGTGTTCCGGGGCTCACTCGCGAGCAGCACTTGTTGACCCTGGCGGTGCTGTGGACGTTCGACTCACCTTGATGAGTGATCAGAGCCGGCAGGTGTTCTGGTCACGACCGCCGGCAATCGCGTCACCCGGCGCGGTGGCCAGGATCTGGTAGTGCCCGAGACCTAGTTCCTTGCCGTAGGCCTGGCCGACGAGGATGTCCTGCACATGCTGGTGGTCCCAGGCTCGGAAGTAAGACCGGCCTTCCTTGAGGCCGTCGAACTCATGGCCCTCCAGGGCCTTGATCACAGCCTCGGTGTCGGTCGTGCCGGCCCGTCGCACGGCCTCCAGGATTTGCGTGATAGCCGCATAGCCGAGATAGCAGCGTGAGGTCGGGGTGTGATTGTACTTGTCGATGACGCCCTGGATGAACCGTCTCGAGCTCTCCGTGTTGATCTTCGGATCCCAGATGAGTCCCCAGATGCCGGCATTATTCGCGTACCCTAGCGGCCGGCCGATCTGCTCGCCCCCGATCATGCCGCCCACGCCGATCTTCTCCTTCGCCAGCTCAAGCTTCGTATACGTCTTGAGGGCATTGACGAGGTCCCAGCCGTAGAGGTTCAGGATCACCGCATTGGGTTTCGCCGCCTTGACCTCGGTGAGGACGGTAGCGAAGTCGGTCGCCCCGAACGGCGTCACAGCGGACCCGACCACCTCGCCGCCATTGGCTTTGAGGGCCTCGGTCATGGCCTGAAGCGCGGACTTGCCGTCCACGGTGTCGGCTGTGAGCATGGACCATCGGTTCCCATACGCCTTCACGAGATGCGGCGTGACGGCCTGGGCCATCATGCGGGCGTTCGGCATGAAGAC
>JACQQM010000143.1 GCA_016207025.1 Nitrospirota bacterium
GAATCTAACTCTGACCCCTCTGTTCGAAGTTCTTGCCGCGCTCGCTGAGGCGGAGAACAACTATCAGGCGCTCGTGTCGGAATTCAAGAAGGCGCGTCAAGCCGAGCTCTCAGAGGCTGAGACGAAGGCCGCATCGTTAGCCCAGGATCTTGTCAAAGCCACTCAACGGACCGGGCTGCAACGGCTCACGGCTCCGATTGACGGCGTGGTGCAGCAGTTAGCCGTGCACACAGTCGGCGGTGTGGTGACACCGGCGCAGCAGTTGATGCTCGTGGTGCCCCAGGAGCATCAACTGGAAGTGGAGGCCTGGTTGGAAAACAAGGACATTGGTTTTGTCAAGGAGGGCCAACCGGTCGAGGTCAAGATCGAGACGTTCCCGTTTACGATTTACGGCACGATCAGCGGCCAGATCCTCAGCGTCTCCGATGACGCCGTGCCGCTTGAGAAAGGCGGTCTGGTCTACGCGGCGCGCGTGAGCATGGATCGATCCGCCATTCAGGCGGAAGACAGGCCGGTCAATCTCTCGCCCGGCATGGCGGTCACGGTGGAGATCAAAACCGGCACCCGCCGGTTGATCGAATTCTTCCTGAGCCCCCTGCTCAAGGCCGTGCAGGAAAGCGCGCGGGAACGCTAGGCCACGCTCCGCGGCCGCCCCGGCCCCGGCATCATTGACATTGAGACGAGTAATAGGTACTGTAAGCGTACAGTTGCTGGAGCTTTTACCAAGAGGGTTTCATGGCAAGGGTGAGTCTCTTAGAGGATCTGACACCGATCAGCGACTTCCGCGTGCGCACGGCTGAGATCGTTGCCAAGGTCAAGAAAACCAAACGGCCGGTCGTCTTGACGCAACGAGGTCGGTCCACTGCTGTCCTGGAGGATGTCGGCGAGTACGAGCGCAAAACGGAGCGGCTGGAGTTGCTGGAAAGCATCCTTGCGGGGCTGCGGGCCGCTGAAAAAGGAGCGGTCGTGTCCCACGCCAAGGCGATGGCCGAGTTGGACAAGATCCTGAATGCCTAGACGGGCCTCGGTCGTTTGGACCCGCCCGGCCCTCGATAGCCTGCTCGACATCACCCGGCCCATTCGGGCTGACAACCCCTCCGCCGCTCGGCATTTCGCCGCGTCGATCACAACCAAAGTCGCTCGGCTCGCGAAGTTCCCGGAATCTGGACGGCTTGTGCCGGAGTTTCCGTCCAGCGGGCTGCGGGAACTCATTGTCGGTGACTATCGGGTCATTTATCAGGTGCTGAGGGTTCTGGTCAGGGTCCAAATCCTGAGCGTGCGCCACGGCGCTCGCATTCTTGAATCCCCGCCCGACCCCGCCTAAGCCTTTATAGCAGGATAGTAGCCCATCCTGCCGTGCCGCTCACGGCTCTCCTTTGAACGCTTTGTCGAGGATGGCGGGGACGCAGCGCGTCGAGTGCGGTGGGGGTCAGGTGCGCTCGAACACCACCACCTGGTTCTTGCCGCGCCGCTTGGCGTTGTAGAGGGCGATGTCGGCTTGCTGGACGAGGGATTCCGGGGTATCGGCGTGTTCCGGATAACAGGCCACGCCCAGGCTGCCGGTGATCGTGATGCGCGCCTCCGCTTGTTTGACGGGCAGGTCGAGTTTTCGAAATTCAGCGCAGATACGGTCCGCGATCACGGCCGCGCCCGCCTTGTCGGTTTGCGGCAGGATGATCGCGAACTCCTCGCCGCCGTAGCGGCAGGCCACGTCGATGGCGCGCGCCGTCTGACGAATGACCCGGGCGGTCGTCCGCAACGCTTCGTCTCCCGCCTGGTGCCCGAATTCATCGTTGATCCTCTTGAAGTTGTCCAGGTCCACCATGACCAGAGACAAGGGCAAGCCGTGCCGTTTCGCGCGCTGGACCTCTTCGAGCAACCGTTCTTCAAACTGTCGGCGGTTGACCAGTCCGGTCAACGGGTCCAGGGTCGAGATCTGCTTGAGTTCCTCGGACTTTTTGTACAACGTGCTCCGTTCGATCACCACCGACGCATAGTGCGCGATGGAGGAGAGCCGATCCAGATCCTCTTGCGAGAACACCTCGCCGGTGATTTTGTCCGAGATGTTGAGCACCCCGATCGTCCGCTGATCCAGTTTCAGCGGGAGGCTGATGAACGACTTGGTCCGGTACCGGGGTTTCGGCTTTTGGTCCACCCGCGCGTCTCGCTCCAAATCTTCCACGAGCATGGCCGCGCCGGTGGCCAGCACCTTGCCGGCGATCCCCTGGTGCGGGGCGATCCGAACCGACTCGAGCAGCTTCTTGTTGAGGCCTTTCACGGCCTTGACGGCCAGGTTCCCCTCCTGGTCGTCCAGGAGCATGAGGGAGCCCGTTTCCGCCTGGACCAGCGCCGCGAGCCGGTCCAGAATCACGTCGAACAGTTGCTCCGAATCGAGGGTCGACCCCAGTTCACGGACGAACCGATTCAGGGCCGAAAAATGTTTCTCATCTTGCTGCAGGCGTTGCCGCAGGACCCGGTTCTGGAGCACCAAGCCGGTTTGCACGCAGAAGGCTTCCAGGATCTGCTCATCCTCGTGCGCCAGATGGGAGTCCGCGATCAGGATCAGGCCGGCACCCTGTCCCTCGCGGGTCGCCATGGGGAACAGATCGACCGACTGGATGGTCGGCGGCAACCCCATCGTGAGAATGTCCCGGGTCTCGGTGGTCCGGAGATGTCGGCGCTCGGTCAGCGCCTGGCCGATGAGCCCCTCGCGAGCATTGGAACGGTATCCCTGCAGGATTTCCTTCTTGTACCCGAACGCCTGTTTGAGTTGGACCACATTCTCTCCTTCGCTGACCTCGAGGAAGCCGGCCGTGTTGACGTTGAACAGGACTCCGATCGAGCTCAGGACGGTTGCGTAGAACGTCTCGAGGTCGGGCTCCTGCTGGAGATCCTCCAGGAGCGCGAAGAGCGTGAGGAGGGCGGCGAGTCTGGAACCGACCGTGGCCCGGATCTGCTGGCTTTCAAACCAAAAGCGAACGGCCTGTTCCAGATGTCGGGCGGCGCTGATGAGCTGGGTATTCTCGATCACGGGCTGATCCCGGACCAGCGCCTGGAACGTCTCCTGCGGAAGTCCTGTCTGCTCGGTGGTCCGGTCGGTGTGGAGCCGCTCCTCTTCGGCGATGAACCGTTTTCCTCCTTGGAGCACCACCTGGACTTCGTTCCCCACCACGATCGGGACTGTGAACACGTGGAGATTGGCTTCGCACTTGAGAAACAGCGGCTCTCGGCTCTCCTGGACCATGGCGACTGCTTTGCCGCAATGGGCCTGGCAATGCCGCGCACCCGTATCGGTGCGCTGAACGGCGGCGCAGATGGGGTTGTTCTGGCTGGGTCCGCAGACGAGGGCTCGCCGGGAGTCAAAACTGAGCAGGGACAGACCGGTCAGCGATGCGAACCCGTCCTGGATGGCCTTCCAGGCTGCCAGTACTTGTTGATCCATGAGGGTACATCCGGGCCGCACGGTTTAAAAAGCGGGAGTGGGATGATACGCTTTACACCTGCAGGCGTCAAGATACAAAACAGCCTGTTAAATCAATTGGATTCGTCACATCGCCAGCAGTGGACGCGGCAGGGATAAGGATCATCTGGCGCGACGCGCGGGTATGGTAAGATGACCGCCGGGAGTTGAGCATGGCTGCCTTCAAACTCGAAGCCCCGTTCACGCCTAAGGGGGATCAGGCTCAGGCGGTCGAGAAGCTTGCCGCCGGGGTGGGGGCCGGCAGGAAGCACCAGGTGCTGCTGGGAGTCACCGGATCAGGCAAGACCTTCACGATGGCCAACCTGATCGAGCGGGTCCAGAAGCCGACGCTGGTGTTGGTCCACAACAAGACCCTGGCCGGGCAGCTCTACCAGGAATTCAAGGCTTTCTTCCCGCTCAACGCCGTCGAATATTTCGTCAGCTACTACGATTACTACCAGCCGGAGGCCTATCTCCCGCAGACCGACACCTACATCGCGAAGGATGCGTCCATCAACGACGCGATCGACCAGATGCGGCACTCCGCGACGCGGTCGTTGTTCGAACGGAACGACATCGTCATCGTCGCGTCAGTGTCCTGCATCTACGGCCTGGGGTCTCCCGAGGTCTATCACGGGATGCTGCTGTACCTGGAAGAGGGCATGGAGATCCGGCGGGAGCAGATCCTCGCGAAGCTGGTGGAGATCCAGTATGCGCGCAACGACGCCGACTTCCATCGGGGCACCTTTCGGGCGCGCGGAGACGTGATCGAGATCTTCCCGGCTTCCTCCGACGCCGTCTCGGTGCGGATCGAGCTGTTCGGCGATACCGTGGACGCGATTCACGAGATTGATCCGCTGACGGGGAAGTCGCTGAGCCGGCTGCCCAAGGTCCCGATCTACCCGAACACCCACTACCTGATCGCGCCGGACCGTTACGAGCGCGCCTTGAACGGCATCGAGGCCGAGCTGGAGGGGCGCATCGCGTATTTCAAGCAGCGCGACCGGTTGCTGGAGGCCCAACGGATCGAACAGCGCACGCGGTTCGATCTGGAGATGATCCGGGCGATGGGGTACTGCCACGGCATCGAAAATTATTCCCGCCACCTCAGCGGGCGGGCGCCCGGCGAGCCCCCGCCGACGCTCCTGGACTATTTCCCCAAGGAGTACCTCCTGATCGTGGACGAGTCCCACGCGACGATTCCGCAGGTCCAGGGGATGCACGAAGGCGACCGCTCGCGCAAGACGAGTCTGGTGGAGTACGGCTTCCGCTTGCCATCCGCCTTCGACAACCGGCCGCTGACCTTCGCGGAGTTCGAACTGTGCATTCACCAGATCGTCTACGTGTCGGCGACCCCCGGTCCGTATGAGCTGAAACACGCGGGGTCGGCCGTGGTGGAGCAGATCATCCGGCCGACCGGCCTGATGGATCCGGTGATCGAGGTCCGTCCGGCGCGGGGGCAGGTGGACGACCTGCTGGGGGAGGTGCGGGCGGCAGCGGCGAAGGGGAGCCGCGTGCTCGTCACTACGCTGACCAAGCGCATGGCGGAGGACCTGACCGAGTACTACCACGATCTCGGGGTGAAGGTGCGGTACCTGCATTCCGACATCAAGACGCTGGAGCGGGCCGAGATCGTCAGGGATCTCCGGCGGGGGGTCTTCGACGTGCTGGTGGGCATCAACTTGCTGCGGGAAGGGCTGGATATTCCGGAGGTGAGCCTGGTGGCCATCCTCGACGCCGACAAGGAAGGCTACCTGCGCTCCCACCGTTCGTTGATCCAGACGACCGGGCGCGCGGCCCGCCACGTCGAAGGGAGGGTAATCCTCTACGGGGATACCGTGACCGAGTCCATGCGTCTGGCCATCGAGGAGACGGCGCGCCGTCGCCGCATCCAGGGCGACTACAACACGGCCCACGGGATCACGCCGGAAAGCGTGAAGAAGGGCATTCCGGAACTGGAGTACCGGATGGCCGAGGCGGATTACTTCACGGTCGAGCTGGCGGCCGAAAGCGAAACGCCGTACGCCGGCGCCGATGCATTCGACCAGACCATTCAGCGCTTAGAGGAAGAAATGAAAGCGGCGGCGAAGGCGCTGGAGTTCGAACGAGCGGCCGAATTGCGGGATCGGATTCGCGCGCTCAAGCTGAAAGAGCTGGAGGCGACGAGATGAAAAGAGAGCCTACGGCAAATGGCAGATGGCTAATGGCGGGAGTCAAGTTCTGAGAAATTCATCAGCCATGAGCCATTCGCCATCAGCCATCGGCTCTGCTGAACTTACGCCTGCTTGTAGAGGTACATGCCCAGGAACATGCCCAAAAACGTCAGCAGGTTCATCTTCACGGTAAACCCGATGGTGAACTTGAGCAGGATCAGGTCGACGGTCAGCGGCGGGTTGATGCCGGGCGTGATCGCGGTTGAAAAGACACTCTGAATGGCACCCTGCGGGGCCATGACCCGCAGCATCTCGCCGAGAATCCCGCCGAGCAGTCCCCCCACGAGGATAAACAGGAGCAGAATCCAGGGCGATTTCCGCATGCTCTGCCTCCCGGCTGCGAAGCGTGCGCCCGCTGGGATAAATTGAAATTGCGGGGCACGATAACGAAACCGCTCCGAGAAGTCAAGAAACCGGAACTGAGCAGGTGACAGCGGCTTGGACATAGTATACCGGAGCGGTGAAGCCCCGCCCGGATGCCGCCCGTTCCGCGCGGGCCTCCTCAGTCTCCGTTGACTTTTCCCCCTCCGTTGATTAGACTGCACGATGCTCTTTTTTCAGATTTTTCGAGGCCATCGGAGCGTAGTGGGATGTTCCAAGGCCTGAGCGAGAAATTCGAACGGATTGTGAAGAAACTGCGCGGTCGCGGGGTGCTGACCGAGCAGAACATCGCAGAGGCGCTCAAGGAGGTCCGCCTGGCCCTGCTGGAGGCGGACGTCAACTTCAAGATCGTCAAGGCCTTCATCGACCGCGTGCGCGAGAAGGCGGTTGGTCAGGAGGTCCTGCAGAGCCTGGCACCGGGCCATCAGGTGGTGAAACTGGTGTGGGAGGAACTCCGCGAGTTGATGGGCCGTGACCATGCCGGCCTCGGATTGGCCTCGGTTCCGCCCACCGTGATCATGATGGTGGGATTGCAGGGGACGGGCAAGACGACGACGTGCGGCAAGCTCGCCAGGCTGTTCAAGAACCAGGGCAAGCGCGTTTTGCTGGTCGCCGCCGACCCGCGCCGGCCGGCCGCGGGCGAGCAATTGGCCAGATTGGGCGCGGATCTGGATGTGCCGGTCCATCGTTCCGATAGGCCGGGGGCGACGCAAGGCGACGTGGTGCGGATCTGCGCCGACGGCGTGGAGCGGGGCCGCGATCAAGGCTTCGACGTGGTGATCCTGGACACCGGTGGCCGTCTGCATATCGACGAGGAACTGATGGAGGAACTGGTGGCCGTGAAGCAGGCCATCAAGCCGCAGGAGGTGCTGCTGATCGGGGACGCGATGACCGGCCAGGACGCCGTTGCCATGGCGGAACGCTTCGATCAGCGGGTGGGCCTGACCGGGGTGATCCTCACGAAGGTGGAGGGCGATGCGCGCGGCGGTGCCGTGCTGTCCATCCGGGCCGCGACCGGCAAGCCGATCAAATTTCTGGGCGTCGGCGAAAAGCTGGACGCGTTGGAGCCGTTCCATCCGAACCGGCTGGCGTCCCGGATTCTCGGGATGGGCGATGTCCTCTCGCTTATCGAGAAGGCGCAGGAAGCCTATTCGCGCGAGGAGGCGGGCTCCCTCCAACAGAAGCTGGCCGGCAAGACCCTGACGCTGGAGGATTTTCGCGACCAGATCAGCCAGGTGAACCGGATGGGTTCGCTGGAGCAGGTCCTGGACATGCTTCCCGGCGGGCAGCGGCTCAAGGACCTGGCGGGCGGGGGCATGCCCGAGCGGGAGATCACGCGCGTGGTGGCCATGATCAACTCGATGACCCCCCGCGAACGACGGGATCATACGATCCTCAACGGCAGCCGCAAGAAGCGCATCGCCCGGGGCAGCGGGACGAGCGTGCAGGACGTGAATCGGCTGATCAAGCAGTATCTGACCGCGCGAAAAATGATGAAGGCCCTGACGGCCGGGGGCGGGAGACGGCAGCTTGCGCAGCTTCTGCGGGGCTAAGCAAGACGGTTTGTCTTGTTCATCTGGTTTGTCTGGTTCAACCAAACAAACGAGAGAAACGAGACAAACCAAATAAACTCAATAGAAAGGAGACTGAGCAGTGGCAGTTCATTTACGACTTACGCGAGCGGGGCGGCGCAACCTGCCGTTTTACCGGCTGGTGGCGGCGGATTCCCGCAAGCCGCGGGACGGGCGGTATCTCGAGGTGTTGGGGACCTATGATTCGCTCAAGAATCCCCCTGTGGCCGAGTTGAAGCAGGAGCGAGTGCTAGACTGGCTAAGCAAAGGCGCCCAGCCGTCGGTGACGGTGCGGACCATTCTCCGCCGGTCCGGCGTGCTGAAGCAGTTCGAGGCTGCATGCGCGGCCGCCAAGAAAACATCCTGACGCCGACGCGCGGCCGCCTTCCTCACTCAAGTAGGCCCGTGCGCGGGCGAGGTGACCCGATGCCCGACACTGCGGAACTGATTGCCATCGGCAGGATCGAGAAACCGTTCGGCGTGAAGGGGGAAGTCCGCGTGCGGTCGCTCAGCGACGTGCCGGGTCGGTTCGAGGGACTCAAGCAGGCGACGCTGGTGGCCCCCTCGGGGCAGGTCGTGGTCACGGCGGTGAATCGCGTGCGAGGGGATCGAGGCTCGTACGTCCTGGGGTTCGACGCGTTCTCCACTCCGGAGGAGGCGGCGGCGTTTCGGGGCGGATTAGTCAAAATACCTCGGGACCAGGCCCCCCCGCTTCCGGCGGGGCAGTTTTACGAGTTCCAGTTGATCGGCCTCACCGTGGCCGATGAGACCGGGCGGCTGCTGGGCACGCTGGAAGAGATTCTGGAGACCGGCAGCAACCATGTGTTCGTGGTCCGGCGCGAGGGACGTGAGGTTCTGATTCCGGCGACCCGCGAGGTGGTCGCGTCGGTGGATATGGAAGGCCGGACCATGACGGTCCGGCTGATCGAAGGATTACTGGACGACCATGATGCGCTGTGAGATTCTCACGCTGTTCCCGGACATGGTCCGTCCGGTCGTGAGCCAGAGCATGCTCAAGCGCGCCCAGGAGAAAGGTCTCCTGGAAGTCCGGGTCCGCAATCTGAGAGACTACACGCTGGACCGTCACCAGGTGGCGGACGACGCGCCGTATGGAGGCGGCGCGGGCATGGTGATGAAGGCGGAACCGATCTTCCGGGCGGTGGAGGCGTTGCGCCGTGAATATCGGGAATCTGCGCCGGGATCCGCCCTTCGTCTCCTGCTGCCGTCGCCACAGGGCCGCCCGTTCACGCAGCGGTTTGCCGAGGCGCTCCGGGACGAGCGACGGAGGCTGGTCTTTCTGTGCGGACATTACGAGGGCATCGACGAACGCGTTCGTCTCGGCCTGGCACCGGAAGAGGTGTCGATCGGGGACTATATCCTGACGGGAGGGGAATTGCCCGCTCTCGTCATGATTGACGCGGCGGTGCGGCTGATCCCCGGGGTGCTGGGCGATCCGGAGTCGGCGCAGTCTGAGTCGTTCGCCGACTCCCTGCTGGATTTCCCGCAGTACACGCGGCCGCCGGAAGTGCGCGGCCTGACCGTGCCGGAGGTGCTGCTTTCCGGGAACCACGAAGCGATCAGGCGATGGCGGCGGAAGGAAGCGTTGCGCAGCACCTACCGCAAGCGTCCCGATTTGCTGCGGGACCGGCTGCTGAGCGACGAGGATCGACGGTTGTTGGATGACATTGCGCGAGAGGAAGGACGAGAAACACCAGTGAAGTGCGGGGAGGAGGGGTAGTTGCATGAATCGGTTGGAACGAGTCCAACGATCGTTGACCAAGAAAACGGTGCCGCCGTTCGAAATCGGGGACACGGTTCGGGTCCACGTGAAGGTGGTGGAGGGTGACAAGGAGCGCATCCAGGTTTTTGAGGGTGTCGTGATCAGCCGGAAGGGCGCGCGCAACAGCGAGACGTTTACGGTCCGGAAAGTGTCGTTTGGCGTCGGGGTCGAGCGGATCTTTCCGATCCACTCGCCGATCGTGACCCGCATCGATGTGGTCCGGCAAGGGAAGGTGCGCAGGGCCAAGCTCTACTACCTCAGGGGCAAGAAAGGCAAGACAGCCAGGGTCGGCGACCGCGAGTTTTCCCAGGAATCCAAGACGCAGGCCGCGACCGCGCGTGCCGCTGCTGCCAGGCCGGCCGGCTCCGTGGCCGAGCCGGAAGAGGCTGTCCCGGCCGGCAAGACGTAAGCGTGATCCGTAACGCGTGATGGCGTGATCGGTCACAAGGCCGTCAGCGGGCCTGGTTCCCTGCGCTCATCACGCATCACCCATGACGGGTGACGCATAGGTGGAGCCCACCGACTTCTTTGAGACGGAAGCTCGGCGCTGTGGCTACCGCCGGGTGGCGGGCCTCGACGAGGCTGGTCGAGGCCCGCTCGCAGGGCCTGTGGTCGCCGCGGCGGTCATCCTGCCTCGTCGGTGTCTGTTACAGGGGCTGAACGACTCCAAACAAGTGGCCCAACCGGAACGCGATCGGCTCTATGAGGAGATTGTGCGAAGAGCCATCGGCGTGGGGATCGGGGTCGCGAGCGAGCGCGAGATCGATGCCATGAACATTCTGGAGGCGACCCGGCTGGCCATGGCGCGGGCGATCCAGGCACTGGCGCCGCCGCCGGACTTTCTGCTTCTGGACGCGGTCACTCTTCCTTCGGTGCGTGTCCCGCAGCGGGCGATCATCAAAGGCGATGGGCTGTCGGTCTCCATTGCGGCCGCCTCCATCATCGCCAAAGTCACGCGGGATCGCCTCATGCAGGAGTACCATCGTCAATATCCCCAGTACAATTTCCGGGCGCACAAGGGGTACCCCACGTCGGAACATCTTCGGCTGCTCGCCGCGCACGGCCCGTGCGAGATCCACCGGAGGACCTTTCGCCCCGTGCTGCAGGTTCATGCGGGTGAGACGCAGCAGACGGAGGGTGGGTGAGCGGCGAGCGACGCGCCTACGGCCAGGTTGCCGAATCGGAAGCCGAGCGGTATTTGCGCCGCAAAGGGTATCGCATTCTGGATCGCAACGTCAGGACATCGTCCGGGGAACTGGATCTTGTCGCCCAAGCGGCTGATGTGCTGGTGTTCGTCGAAGTGAAAGCGCGGCGGACAACCGCCTACGGCGGCGCGGCCCACGCCGTGGACGGACGGAAACAGGCCCGAATCGTCCGGCTCGCGGCGCAGTACCTCGCCCGTCACCACGTCCGGAATCGGCCTTGCCGCTTTGACGTCGTGCTGTGCACGGGCGGGACGGCCAGCCCGTCCGCGATCGAGCATATCGAAAACGCCTTTGAGGTGCCGGGAGAGGATCTGCGGTGGTAGCCGACTCTTTCCGGCCTCCAGGGTCCGGTCGGCAGACGGGTCCATGATCCAATTATTTCACGTCTCCAAGTATTATGATCGGCGCCCGGCGCTCTCCAATATCAACCTCCAGATCGAGAAGGGCGAGTTTGTCCTGCTGGTGGGGCCGAGCGGCGCCGGGAAGACCACGCTGCTCAAGCTACTCTTCTGCGCCGAGCATCCCGATGACGGTCAGATTCTTGTTCAGAACCGTAACGTGGCTCGGCTCCGGCCGTCGGATGTACCCTATCTCAGGCGGACGATGGGGATCGTCTTTCAGGATTTCAGACTGCTGCCGAAAAAGAACGTCTTTGAGAATGTGGCGCTGCCGCTGATGGTCCAAGGTGCCTCGGCGTTTGAGACCCGGCGGAAAGTCACCGAGGCCTTGAAGGCGGTCGGGATTGAGCATAGGAAGGAGAGCCGTCCCGCGCTGCTCTCGGCCGGCGAGCAGCAGCGCGTCTGCATCGCGCGTGCGATCGTGAACGGCCCGATCATCTTGCTGGCGGATGAACCGACGGGGAATATGGATCCCGACCTCGCCGGGGAGATCATGGAGCTGTTCAAGATGATTCATGCTCGCGGCACGACGGTGATGGTCGCGACCCACAACCGCCAGGTGGTTGAGCAGGTCGGCCGTCGCGTGGTCATGCTCAACGAGGGCAAGCTGGTATCAGACAAGGGGGCGGGACAGTGAGACAGATCGCGTACCTGGTCAGAGAGGCGGTCACCAACATCCGCATCAACCGGACCACGACCCTGATCGCCGTGGCGACGACGGCCTTTACGCTGGCCTGCTTCGGCGTGTTCTTGCTGCTCTACCTGAACCTGAAGGGCATGGCCCGTTCGTTGCAGGACGACATCAAGGCCATCGTCTATCTGAACGACGGGCTCACCGCGCAGGGCGTCTCGGACCTCCAGTCCCGGATCAAGGCCGACCAGGAAGTCGCTTCGCTCTCGTATGTGTCCAAAGAACAGGCGCTGGCGGACTTTCGCACGCAATTCCCTTCCGAGTCCCACCTCCTGCAGGGGCTGGGTGAGAACCCGCTGCCGGCCTCGTTCGTGGTGACCCTCTCGCCGAAGTTCCGGTCGTCCGAGGCGGTCCGACGCTGGGCCGAACGGCTGCGGGCGGTTCCCGGCGTGGCTCACGTGCAATACAGTCGGGAATGGATCGAAAACCTGGCGACGGTGCTGGGCTATATCGAACTGGCCGCCGTCGCGGTGGGCACCATTCTGTCGGTGGCCTCCGTGACGATCATCGCCAGCACCATCAGGCTGACTCTCTATGCTCGTCGGGACGAAATCGAGATCATGCGGTTGATCGGTGCGACCGGCTCCTTTATCAAGATCCCCTACCTCCTGGAAGGAGCGGCCCTGGGCGCGCTGGGAGGCGCGCTGGCCTTGATGTTGCTCAAAAGCGGCTTCGAGTTTTTTAAACTCCAACTCGGGGCCCCAGGTCGGTTTCTGGGTATCGAGTCCGGGTTCGGTTTTTTCCCAGCCCGTATCTCGTTGTTGATGGTGCTGGCGGGCCTCCTGCTGGGGAGTGCCGGTAGTTTCGTCTCGCTGATCGAGTTCAAGGGAGCCAAGCCGTGATGAGCAGATTCGCTGTCCCGGCTGCGTTCTGGCTGGTCCTGGTCGTGGCGACCGGTTCGCCCGCCTCGGCGGCCAAAGATCGGAGCGATCCCATCTCCCAGAAGATCGAGCGGGAACGGCAGGCTTTGGAAAAGCTCAAAGGTGAAATCCAGGAGAAGAAGAAGCACGCGGATGATGCGGAGAAAAAGAGGGAATCGGTGCTGCAGGCCATCCAAGACCTGGACGAGATCCTGATGCGCAGTCGGCAGGAGCGTCAGGAGATCAATCGCAAGCTGAAGCAGAAAGACCGCGAGATCGAAGAGATCAACGCTCGGCTCGTCGCCTTGCGGACCCGCATCGCCGAACGCCGGAGTTCCCTCTTGGCTCGGGCGCGCGTACAGTATATGGAAGGTCGGTTCGGCTATCTCAAAGCGCTGCTGGCCGCCGATAACTATGCGGACTTCCAGCGTCGTTTTCAGTACCTTTCAGCGGTGTCGAAACGGGAGTATGATTTACTGGAGGCCTACAGGGACGACGTCGAGCAGTTGGAAGCGGCCGAGCGTCAACGTGGAAACGCGCGCGATGAAATGTTGACGTTCAAGCAACACACTGAGCGGAAGCTGGAGGAAATCCAAAGCCACAAGCGCGACAAGCATGTATTTTTGGCCCGCATCACTCAGGAAAAGGAGTCGTACGATCGAGCGATCGCAGAATTGGAGCGGTCTGCCGCCCGGGTCGATTCGCTTCTGAAGGAGTTGGAGCTCCGGAGAAAGTCCGCCGCGCTGCGGCCCAAGAAAGAAAAGGAAGTGGCGGGCCCCCGTTCATTCAAGGGTGTTCTGCAGTGGCCGGCCGACGGTGCGGTGGTGTCGTTCTTCGGACGGCAGAAGCACCCGGCGTTCGAGACCTATGTCCAGAAAAAAGGCATTGAAATTCGGACGGACGAGGGCAGCGCCATCCGAGCAGTGATGAGCGGCACGGTGGAATATGCGGACTGGCTGAAGGGCTATGGTCTGGTTGCGATCCTGGACCACGCCAACGGCTTTTTCTCGCTGTACGCGCATGCGTCCAAACTGCTGGCGAAGGTGGGGGAGCATGTCCAGGCCGGCCAGGTGATCGGGGAGACCGGAGACACGGGCATGACCGGCGACAGCACGCTTTACTTCGAATTGCGCGAGGGCGCGGAGCCGGTTGACCCGCTGGCCTGGTTGGCAAAACGACGGTGAGGGGATGAGCTTTAACGGAAAGGAACACGGGGCTATGGAACAGGAGCGGCGACACAGATCGTGGTATCTGGGGCCGATCATCGTGGTGACCCTGCTGGTCGGTGTGCTTCTCGGGAAAGGCTGGGAGCGCACGGGGCATGCCACCGAAACGTACGAGGAACTCAAAACGTTCTCGGAGGTGCTGACCCAGATCCAGAAGCATTACGTGGATGAGGTGAAATCCAAGGATCTCGTCCAGGGTGCCATCCGGGGGATGTTGTCCACACTGGACCCCCACTCGGCCTATATGACTCCGGAGATGTACAAGGAGATTCAGGTCGAGACCAAAGGCGAGTTCGGCGGGGTGGGGATTCAGATTGGCATCAAAGAGAACCGGTTGGCGGTCATCGCTCCGATCGAGGGGACTCCGGCGCAGCGGGCCGGGATCCGGGCGGGGGATTTCATTACCAAGGTCAACGACGAATCGACGAAAGATCTGACGCTCATGGACGCGGTCCAGCGGATGCGGGGGCCCAAAGGCACGAAGGTCAGTGTCACGATCGAGCGCGAAGGCACGCCTGAGCCGCTTGTGTTCACCCTCGTCCGGGATATCATCAAGATCGAGAGTGTCCGATCCAAGGTGATCGAGAGCAATATTGCGTATATCCGGCTCACGCAGTTTCAGGAATCGACGGCCAAGGATCTCAGCCGGGTGTTGAAGCAGTTTCGCGAGCAGAAGCTGCAGTCCACGATTCTTGATCTGCGGAATAACCCGGGCGGGCTGCTGACCTCGGCGGTGGACGTCTCCGAGCTGTTTCTGGGACCCGGGAAACTGATTGTCTATATCAAGGGTCGGGAGGGACGCAAAGACGAGTACGTCTCTCGCTCGAAGGAACAGCCCGATGACTATCCAATGATCGTCCTGGTCAACGAGGGCTCCGCGAGCGCCTCCGAAATCGTGGCGGGCGCCATGCAGGACTGGGGGCGGGCCGTGGTCATCGGCACGACGACGTTCGGGAAAGGCTCCGTTCAGACCATCTTGCCGTTGGCTGACGGATCCGGGCTGCGGTTGACCACCGCCAAGTATTACACGCCCAAGGGACGGTCCATCCAGTCAACCGGGATCACCCCCGATATCGTGGTGAAACCCAAGCCGGTGATGGTGGCCAAGGCCGGGGAAAAAGAAAAAGAAGGAGAGACGCGGCCGCAAAAATCCAAAGAAGCGCCGATGCCCGGCTCGCCTCGGATAGGGGACGAGGTCACCTCCAAGAACAACGGCGGTTCAACCAACGCAAGCGGGGAGGGCTCCTTGGAAGAGGACATTCAGCTTCAGAAGGCGGTGGAGCTGCTCAAGACCTGGAAGATTTTCAAGGAGCTGCGTCCGCTGTAAAAGCCTCCGCTGACAAAGGGGAGAATCCGTCGGTGTGGTGGAAGCCGCTCCAGCGTGTGCCCGCCTAGCTGCTGTAGCTATCGGCAGAACGGCTGCGACTCCCCCCATCCCCCGCATCGGAATGTGGGGGCCTCCGATCCCCGCTTGAGAGAGTTGCTGCCAAGCAGGGTCGGGCCTCGCTCGTTCTCCCGCCACGCACATCAGCACGGCGGTCCCCCAAAGTCGCTTTTCCCACCACCCCAACGGATTGAGCAAAAATATGCACCCATGGCGATAGCTTCCGTGTCCATTCCTTGCCATCCGAGCGCCCACTCCACATCCCTCGTCTTGAGCAATTTGAATAACAAGCCTAGAATCTCACCACTCGTTAGGTGAGAAGAGAAGCGGCGCTCATGGCGGAAATTTTCATCGGATATGCCTCAAAGGATCGGGCTAGGGTGGAACCGCTGGCTAAAGCCCTTCATGACCAAGACCAAAGCTGGTCTGTCTTCTGGGATCTCAATATCCTGCCGGCTGATAAGTGGCGCGATGTTCTCAAAAAAGAGTTGGGATCAGCGAAATGCATTGTGGTGATCTGGACCAGAACCTCTGTATCCAGTGACTATGTCCTCGACGAGGCGGAGGAGGGCAAACGCCGGAATGTCCTGATTCCGGTGTTGATGGACCCAATCGATCGAGCCGACATTCCGCTCGGGTTTGGCCAGCGCCCAATGGGCTGACCTCACGAAATGGAAAGGGGAGCAGAGGAGGATGGTTTCCAGCAACTCGTGAAATCGGTTTCGCGCCTGGTTGACCACCCGCCAAGCGGACCTGGGTCAGAGGAACGAAAACCGGTTGGCCCATTCTCGTCCATTAGGAGGGTTGCCGCTACCCATCCAAGACTTTCGGCGACAGCAGCGGGGATCGTCGTGATGACAATAATTTTTGGCTCTGGGCTTCTTCCCTCGAGCAGCCGACGCAGCTTACCAGTGTGCCATCATTCAATTTGCCCAAGCAGACGCCCCAAAAGATCACTGGCAAGGATGGTGCGCCGATGGTGCTTGTGACGGCGGGCGAGTTCATGATGGGGAGCGATGACGGCCGCAACGACACGAAGCCGATCCACCGCGTCTATTTGGATGACTATTACATGGACAAGTATGAAGTGACGACCTCCCGTTATGCAGCCTTTATGCAGGCGACCGGTCGAGATCATCCGGAGAATTGGAACGATGTCAGCCAGGTCAGCGATGGGAAGCGGCCCGTCATTGGGGTGGATTGGCACGATGCCAATGCCTACTGCCTTTATTACGGAAAACGGCTGCCAACCGAGGCTGAGTGGGAGAAGGCAGCTCGTGGCACAGACGGACGGAAATACCCCTGGGGCGATGAAGAGCCGACGAGCCGCCATGCGAATTTCAATAAATGTTGTGACTGGAAGGGCTATGCAACGCTGACGGCGGTCACCAAGCATGATGCCGGAAAGAGCCCCTATGGGGCCTACGACATGGCGGGCAACGTGGCTGAATGGGTGGCCGACTGGTACGACATGAACTATTACCAGAGCAGCCCGGACCGGAATCCGACCGGACCTTCTAGTGGCTCATACAGGGTTATCCGTGGCGGGTCGTGGCGCGTTTTCGCGGACCACGTGCGGTCCGCGAACCGGGGCACCCGCGCCAGCCCGACATACCGAGGCCGCGCCATCGGGTTTCGTTGCGCACAAGACGCCCGATAACGCAATGATGAATGATGAATGATGAGTGCTGAACGCTCAGCGCTGAACAGTTATTCTTCCACTCATCATTCATCACTCAACGTTCATCGTTCCTGCGTCGTGCCTGGATCGCGGCCAACAGGTCCTCCTCCGACACCGTCACGCCGGGCAACGTGCGGAGCAAGTGCGAGCGGACTAACGCCTCCAAGTCGGCGAGCGTCCGGATGTTCAACCGCACAGAAAGATGCCGGACGACGGCCTCCGAGAGCCCCAGGAGCGCGGGCCATTCGGCAACCTCTGGCGGCAAGGGGGTTTTGAGTTCTTCATAAGACCGGATCTTCCCGGTCGTCAGAAATTCAAGGATCTTGGCAGAGAGTTCGCGGCCAATCCCAGGGATCTGCTGGAGTTCCTCTCGCTGGGCCACGAGGGCCACGTCCTCGCGCAAGTTGGAGAGGGCCTCTGCGGCGCGCCGGTAAGCCCGGATGCGGTGTGGATTCGCCCCTCGAACTGCGAGGAGTTCGGCCATCGAGCGAAAAATCTCTGCAAGGGTTCTGTTGGTGTCCGTCATCTGCCCGCTGTTCGAAGAACGGCCAAGGGGACCATGCTGCTCTTTCCTATGCTATAGGGAAGAAGGCCAGAGTGCCAGGTTCGCGGCTGACCAGCATCAGGGATTCTCCATGGGGCTTCCGGCCTTTGTTGACAAGGCGTTCGATCGTCCCGTAGGATGGCACCAGTTTTCTCCTCCAGCTCAAGGGGATTCCGGCGCAATCAGGATGAGAGAATCCGGCACGGCAATCGGGATGGTGAAGCAGCAGGAAGGGCAGGGGACGATACGGCTTCAGGTCAACGGCGAAGGCCGGACCGCGAGTGCCGGCTTTACGATCGCCGATCTGCTGCACGAGCTGGAGATCCGGCCTGACCGTGTGGCGGTAGAGGTCAACCTCGAGATCGTGGACCAGCAAGAGTTTGAACGACGCGGGCTGTGTGAGGGGGACCGCATCGAGATCATCAGTTTTATCGGGGGAGGAACGGAAGAATAAGGGAGTCAGTATGAACGACGATCGGCTGGTCATAGCGGGACGTGAATTCAAGTCTCGTCTGTGGGTCGGGACCGGCAAATATAAAGATTTCATCGAGACCCAAAAGGCCATTGAGGCGTCCGGCGCCGATGTGGTCACGGTCGCCGTCCGTCGGGTGAACATCACCGACCGATCGAAGGAGAATCTGCTCGACTACCTGGATCCAAAGAAATACACGATTCTCCCGAACACGGCGGGTTGCTACACGGTGGAGGACGCCGTGCGGTATGCGCGGCTCGCCCGCGCCGCCGGCGTTTCGGACCTGGTCAAGCTGGAAGTGATCGGCGACGAGCGGACTCTGTTTCCAGACACCGCCGGGCTGATCGAGGCGGCCAAGATCCTCATCAAGGAAGGATTTGTCGTCCTGCCGTATACGAACGATGATCCGGTCGTCGCCAAGAAGCTGGTGGACATCGGATGCCCGGCCGTGATGCCGTTGGCCGCGCCGATCGGCTCAGGGTTAGGGATCCGCAATCCGTACAACCTCAAGATCATCCTCGAGACGGTCAAGGTCCCGATCATCGTGGATGCGGGGGTCGGCACGGCGTCCGATGCGGCGCTTGCGATGGAATACGGAGCCGATGCGGTGCTGATGAACACCGCCATCGCTGGGGCTCGGGACCCGATCGCCATGGCCGAGGCCATGAAATATGCGGTAGAGGCCGGTCGGTTGGCGTTCAAGGCTGGCCGGATTCCGAGGAAGCTGTACGCGACCGCCAGCAGCCCGATTGAAGGCATGCTGTGATGCCCGCGCCGCTGCATGCCTCGCATTGACTTTCTCCTGTACCTTGTCACCGACCGCCATCAGACCGGCGGGCGTCCGCTGGTCCCGCTTCTTCGCGAAGCGCTGAGCGCGGGCGTCCGAGCCGTCCAGTTGAGGGAACGAGACCTGGAAACCCGTCCCTTGCTCGCGCTGGCCGAGGAGGTGCTCCGCCTGACCCGCGAGTGCGGGGCGCGGCTTCTCGTCAACGATCGAGTGGATCTCGCCATGGCCATCGGAGCAGACGGCGTGCATCTCCGGTCCGACAGTCTTCCGGTGGCGGTCACGCGACGACTCCTGGGCCCCGACCGGGTAATCGGGGTCTCCGCGCATTCGGTGAATGACGTCGTCAGCGCTGAGTCGGAGGGCGCTGATTTTGTTGTGCTCGGTCCGATCTACGAGACCGCGTCGAAACGCGCTTACGGGGCTTCGCTCGGTCTCCGCCCCATCGAAGAGGCCGCTAGCCGATGCCGAATCCCGGTGTTTGCGATCGGAGGCATCACGGCGGCGCGCGTGGGCGAGGTGAGGCGCGCCGGGGCGTTCGGCGTGGCCGTGATCTCCTCGATCCTCTCTGCCGCGAGCGTGGAGTCCGCCGTGCGACAACTCCTCGACGCGATCAAGGCGCCGATCTGACTGATGCCGACAAGAATCCCGGAGGCATCGTCTTCCTCGCAATGCGGATCCCGACTCGCGTGTTGGGACATGTGGTGAAATGCGGAACAGTTGACCCTCTGGGAGGTCGGTGATAAAATTCGTTCAGCCTTGGGCTCCGGTCACCGATCAGGTTGCCGAACAGTCAGGAGCGTCACGCAATGGCCGAGTCAGAGAAGGGTCCTGGCCGGCTCAGCTCACTTCGCGATTCTGTCAAAAAATTCACCGACCGTTTGTCTGATGGAGATGCGGGTTCCGTGAGAAAAAACGACGAACATATTCGCGAGATGGAAAAACTCCGTGTCCAGATTCAGTCCATGGAGGAAGAACTCCGTCAGCTCCACCAGTCCCGCTATCAGCTAGAGCAAGCTCACAAGCAAAACGAAAAACTGGCCTCGACGTTGCAGGACGCCAAGGCGCAGATTGAAGCGTTGCGCGCGGAAGTGGATAAACTGACGGCGCCACCCTCCACCTACGCCATTTTCTCCAGCCTGAACGCCGACGCGACCGCCAACGTGTACGTCTCGGGCCGCAAGATGAAGGTGAACCTGCACCCTTCGATCAAAGCGAAGGAGTTGCGCAAGGGGCAGGAGGTGATCCTCAACGAGGCCTTCAACATCATCGAGTCCCGCGGATTCGACGGGCAGGGCGAAGTCGTCCGTTTGAAAGACCTCCTTGAAGGGCGACGCGCTCTCGTCACGCTGCATTTTGACGAAGAAAAAGTGGCGGAGCTCGGCGAGCCGTTGCTCGCCGAGCGGCTCAGCGTCGGGGACCATCTTCTTTACGACCCGCGGTCGGGGTACGTCATTGAAAAGTTGCCGAAGTCGGAGGCGGAAGAGCTGGTGCTGGAGGAGGTGCCCGACGTCAGCTACGAGCATATCGGGGGGCTCGACAAAGAGATCGAGCAGGTCCGGGATGCCGTGGAGTTGCCGTTCCTCCACCCTCAACTCTTCGCGGAGCACAGGCTCAGCCCGCCGAAGGGGGTGTTGCTGTACGGTCCGCCCGGTTGCGGGAAAACTTTGATCGCCAAAGCGGTCGCCAACTCGATCGCGAAAAAGCTGGGACATCTCACCGGCAAGGAAATCCGCAGCTTCTTCCTCCATGTCAAAGGCCCTGAGTTGCTGAACAAGTATGTGGGGGAATCAGAGCGGCAGGTCCGTGAGGTGTTCAAGAAAGCCAAGGAGCGGGCGGCCGACGGCAATCCGGTCATCGTGTTTTTCGATGAAATGGATGCCTTGTTCCGGACCCGCGGCACCGGCATCTCCTCCGATGTCGAATCCACGATCGTCCCGCAATTTTTGTCGGAGATCGACGGCGTGGAGCGGCTTCGGAACGTGATCGTCATCGGGGCCAGCAACCGGCAGGACCTGATTGATCCCGCCGTGCTCCGCGCCGGTCGGCTGGACGTCAAGATCAAGATTTCTCGGCCTGACCTGCCGGCCGCACGGGAGATTTTCTCCAAGTACGTGATTGCTGACCTTCCCTTTGCCGTCGAGGAAGCGGAGCGATCCGGCGGGGATCGGCGCGCCCTGGTGGACCGGTTGATCGGCGTCACCGTCGAGACGATGTACGCGATGACCGAGGAGAACAAGTTCCTCGAAGTCACTTACGCCAGCGGAGAGAAAGAGATCCTCTACTTCAAGGATTTCGCCAGCGGCGCGTTGATCGAGGGCATCGTGTCGCGCGCCAAGAAATACGCCATTAAGCGGGCGATCGCCACCGGCGAAAAAGGGATCAAAACGGACGACCTGCTCAAAGCCATCCGGGAAGAGTTCAAGGAGCACGAGGACCTGCCGAACACCACGAATCCGGATGACTGGGCGAGGATCGCCGGGAAGAAAGGCGAGAAGATCGTCCACGTGCGGACGATTACGGCTGGCTCCAGGGAATCCAGGCAGATCGAAACAATCAGCACCGGCCATTATTTCTGACCGTCAGTCACGGCCCATGGCTGCGTGAGTGCAAGGGGCAACCCGGAGCAGTGACGATGCAGCGTGTATTGGGGACGGAAACCGAGTTCGGCATTGCCGCGCGGGATGCGGATGCGCTCGATCCGGTGTCCAATTCCATCCAGTTGATCGGGCATTATCCTTCGCTGCCCTCCACCCAGGCCATTTGGGATTACGAGAACGAGAACCCCTTGCTCGACATCCGGGGCTTCGAGGTGGAAGGCGAGCGAGAACGGCCTGGGCCCGAGTACAACCGGTTGTTGAACAAGCCGCTTTCCAACGGCGGTCGTCTGTACGTGGACGGCGCGCATCCTGAATATTCCACTCCGGAATGCACGAATCCGCGTCAACTGGTTGCGTTTGAACGGGCTGGCGAGCGTATCCTGGCCGCGTGCGTGCGGGCGCTGGCGCAGGCTCGAGGCGGGGAAAAGTTCGTGCTCTACAAAAACAATACGGATGGCAAAGGCAACAGCTACGGTTACCATGAGAATTACCTGCTCGACCGCTCGGTGCCCTTCGACCGGATCGTGCGGGTCCTGCTGCCGTTTTTTGTGACCCGGCAGATCTACGCGGGGGCCGGAAAGGTCGGGGTGGAAAATCAGACGAAGCCGGTGGACTATCAGATTTCCCAGCGCGCCGACTTTTTCGAGTGCCTGGTGGATCTGAACACGATGGTGAAACGGCCGATTATCAACACCCGCGATGAGCCTCACGCGGATCCTGCGAAGTATCGCCGGTTTCACGTCATCGTGGGCGACTCGAATATGGCCGAACTCTCCACCTATCTGAAGGTCGGCACGACCGCCATCGTGTTGGAGATGATCGAGGCAGGGGTGGAGTTCCCGAATCTGGATCTGGAAGACCCGGTGCGGACGATCAAAGAAGTGGCGCGCGACCTGGATATGAAGGGCACGCTCAAGCTGGCCGATGGCCGCGTCACGACCGCGATCGGGATTCAGCGTGCGTACCTCAAGGCGGCGTTCGATTATTTCGCCTGTCATGAACTGACCCAGATCACCAAAGACGTGTTGGTGCGCTGGGAAGAGACGCTGGACAAGCTGGAGCGGGATCCCATGCTGCTG
Organism: Nitrospirota bacterium; assembly: GCA_016207025.1. Taxonomy (GTDB): domain Bacteria; phylum Nitrospirota; class Nitrospiria; order Nitrospirales; family Nitrospiraceae; genus JACQQM01. Next base: position 22,330 of record JACQQM010000143.1, read on the forward strand.
GTGCGCGAATTGGACTGGGTGGCCAAGCGGCAGATGATCCGGTCGTACATGGATCGGAAAGGCTGCGGCTGGGACGATCCGCGGGTCTTGCTGCTCGATCTCCAGTATCATGATGTCCGTCCGGACAAGGGGTTGTACTACACGCTGGAGCGCAGCAATATGATCGACCGATTGCTCCTGGACAGCGAGATTGCAAAGGCGGAGCACACGGCCCCGACCGATACGCGGGCGTATTTTCGAGGCAACTGTCTTAAAAAGTTTCCTCGGTCGGTGTACGCAGCGAGTTGGACCTCGGTCCTGTTCGACGTCGGGAACACCACGATCAAGAAGATTCCGTTGTTGGAGCCTTTGCGCGGGACCGAGTCCCTCACGCGCGAGCTGCTGGAGGGATCCGACTCGGCGGAGTCATTGCTTGCCAAGCTGACCGCCTGACCGCCATCCATCCTTGGCACCGCCCCACGCCGGGCGAGGCCCGCCCCCACGCACCGGCAGAGTAGGGAGTGAAGGAGAAACGAGACGTGCCACTATTCCCCGACGACTACGGTTCCAGCTTTTTCGACTACCTGGTGCAGCAGCGCCCGGATTTGGTGCCGGCCAGCCGAGGGTGGATGCACACGCCATCTCCGTCTTTGCCTGATGAGGGGCGCGGGACGCCTCTGCCGCCGATTTCCCACGGCACGACGGTGTTGGCGCTCAAGTACCAGGGGGGAGTGGTCATTGCGGGGGACCGGCGGGCGACCGAGGGGTATCAGATTGCGGGCCGCCATATGGAAAAGGTGTTCAAAATTGACGAGCATTCGGCGATGGCGATAGCCGGCGCCGCTGGCCCCTGCCTCGAGATGGCAAAACTCTTCCAGACCGAGCTGGAGCACTATGAAAAGCTGGAGGGCGTTCAACTGTCGTGCGAAGGCAAGGCGAACAAGCTCGGCCAGATGGTGAAGGCCAACCTGCCGATGGTGTTCCAGGGGCTGGTGGCGGTCCCGATTTACGTGGGGTATGACCGCAAGCGGGCCGAGGGACGGATCTTCAAATATGACATCACCGGAGGTCGCTATGAGGAGTCGGACTATCATTCCATCGGCTCCGGTGGAAAGGATGCTCGGAATACCATGCGGGAACACTTCCACAAAAACCTGTCCGAAGAGGACGCGCTCAGGCTGGCCTTGCTCGCGCTGTACAATGCGGCCGAGGAGGACGTGGGGACTGGAGGCCCGGACCTCGTCCGAGGAATCTATCCAACGGTCAAACTGGTCAGCGCGGCGGGCATTTCAGATGTCGACAGCCAGCGGGTCAGCGGAGTGTATGCCGCGTTGATCGAAGAACGCAAGAAGGGAGTCTAGCCATGCCGTTGCCCTACTACGTCTCGCCCGAGCAAATGATGCAGGACAAGGCGGAGTATGCCAAGAAGGGCATTGCGAAAGGGCGCTCCATTATCGCCATGGAGTACGAGGACGGCGTCTTGCTGGTCGCCGACAACCCCAGCTCCTCCTTGTACAAAATTTCTGAGATTTACGACAGCATCGCCTTCTCCGGTGCCGGCAAGTACAGCGAGTTCGAGAACCTGCGCAAGGCCGGGATCCGCCACGCCGATCTCAAGGGGTTCATGTACAGTCGGGAAGACGTCACGGCCAGGTCCCTCGCCAACGGGTATTCGCAGAGCGTCGGCACGATTTTCAGTCAGGAGCTCAAGCCGTTGGAGGTGGAAATTCTGGTTGCCCAGGTGGGGGAATCGGACCGTCCGAACGAGATGTACCGCATCTCTTTCGACGGAAGCATCTTTGACGAACGGGGCTTTACGGCCATCGGCGGCCGCGCTGAAGCCATACAGGTCTATCTCAAAGAGCGCTACAAAAACGGAGTCCCCACCTTGAAGGTGGCGCTGTCCCTCTGCGTGGCCGCTCTGGAGAGCGTCACGAACCAGAAGCTGCCGCTCGAAGGACTCGAGGTCGCCGCGCTGGATCGGACGCGTGTCGGTCGAAAGTTCCGCCGTATCCCGCCTGCCGAGTCGCGTCAGCTCCTCGCCTGAATCTTCTTCCGCAGGGCATCCGTCAATCAGGCCCTGAAGTTGAAGAACATCGCTCGGGAGTGTATGCTGAAAGCAACCTCACTTCAACCCTGCTGCTTTCACATGAAACAGCGCATCTTTGGTCTTGAGAACGAATACGGCCTGATCTTTTCGCCGAACGGGCGCATCTACCTTCCGATGGAGAAGGTCCTCGGGTACATTTTCGAGGGCCTCATCCCGAACAGTTGGCCCTCGAACGCATTTCTGGTCAACGGAGCTCGGTTTTACCAGGATACCGGCTGCCATCCTGAATATTCGACGCCGGAGTGCGACAATATCATGGATCTCGTCGTCCACGACAAAGCCGGCGAACGCCTGCTGGAAGCCTGCCTGCCCGCGGCTGAGGAGCGCCTGAGGGAAGAGGGTCTCTCGGGGGAAATCTATATCTTCAAGAATAACACGGACTCACTCGGCAATACCTACGGCTGTCACGAGAATTATCTGATGCGCCGCGACGTGGACTTCTGGAAAGTCACCGAACAGCTCATTCCGTTCTTTGTGACGCGCCAGATCTACTCCGGTTCGGGGAAGGTGCTGAAGGTTTCGGGGAAGCCCCAGTATTTCATTTCGCAGCGTGCGCAGCATATCCACGAGAAGACGTCCTCTTCGACCACGTCGTCCCGGAGCATCATCAACACCCGCGATGAGCCCCACGCCGACGCCGAGAAATACCGCCGGCTCCATATCATTGTGGGCGACTCAAACATGTCCGAATACGCCACCTATCTGAAGATCGGAACCGCCGCGCTGGTTCTGTCGATGATCGAGGATGGCTACACGGTCACCGGCATGGAGCTGGAAGACCCGGTGAAGTCCATCCGCGAGATTTCTCGGGACCCCACGCTCAAAAAAAAGATCAAGCTGGACGACGGCCGGCAAATGAGCGCGATCGAGATTCAGCGGGCCTACGTGGAACGGGCGCATGACTATCTGAGCTCGCAAGCGCATGATCCGACCATGGAGGATGTCCTGGCGAAGTGGGAAGTCATGTTGGACCGCCTGGATGAGGACCCGATGCAGTTGTTCCGTGAGGTCGATTGGGTAGGCAAGCGGCTGCTCATTCAGTCGTTCGTGGACAAGAAGGGCTGCGGGTGGGATGATCCGAGAGTGTTTCTGATGGATCTCCAGTATCACGATGTGAAGCGGACGCGCGGCCTCTATTATTTAATGGAGACCCGCGACATGACCGAGCGGATCGTGGATGAGGAAGCGGTGCAGCGCGCGATGTCCGTGCCGCCGCAAACGACTCGGGCCAAAATCCGGGGAGACTTCATCCGGTTCGCGAGAGCCAAGAACCGGTCCTACACCGTGGACTGGACCTATTTGAAGTTGAACGGGTACTGGGAAGAGACGATCCTCTGCATGGATCCGTTCAGTGCAGTCAATCGACGCGTGGAAGAGCTGGTCTCGCAAGTGGCCGGCTTGCGTTTCTACCGATGATGAACCCCGGCGGTGATCGAGTGCCGTACATGAGGAGCAGGCTGGATCTGCTGGCGATCATGGCCGTTGTGCTGTTGACCAGCGTCTTTCCGGTGGATATCCTCCCGAGTGGCCCCCACGAGCTTCATGGGACCGACGGGCAACTTAGCGGCAAGCAGGGACATGTGCTGCTCGTCACGGTGCCGGACGACGGGCGGTCGACCGACGCGGTCGGCCGGTTTTTGGGTCGGCAGATTCCCTTCTACAAGGATTCGTCCGGGTATGTGGGATTGCTGGGCATCGACCTGCAGGATACGCCCGGCACGCATGAGCTTGCAATCGAGATGCGGTCTCCCGATGGCCCTCGCCGCTTGAGTTACAACGTGCTGGTCATCAAGGAGCCATATCCGGTCCAGCACCTCACGCTTCCGAGAGACAAAGTCGATTTGGACGAAGCCAGTTTGGTCCGCGTCAAGGCCGAACAGGAGCAGGTGCAGTCAGTGCTGGATATGGTGTCCCGGGAACGGTTGTGGCACGGGAGCTTTCTCGAGCCCGTACAGGGGACGATCACGGCCGCGTTCGGCCGCGTGCGCATTATCAACGGACAGCCGCGCAGTCCTCACAACGGGGAAGATATTGCCGCTCCGCTTGGAGCCGACGTGGTGGCGATGAACGACGGCGTGGCCCGTTTAGCCGTGGATCACTTTTTTTCCGGGAAAGGGGTGTTCGTGGATCATGGCCTCGGGTTTTATTCCATGTATTTTCACTTGGCCGAGATCCTGGTGCAGGAGGGCGAGCCGGTCAAACGTGGCCAGGTGATCGGCAAGGTGGGCGACTCCGGCCGAGCCACCGGCCCCCATTTACACTGGGGGGTCCGTCTCAACGGTGCCCGGGTGAATCCCTATTCTCTCCTCACCCTTTTTCCGGACAGCACCGCGACGACCAAGCGTTAACAGGCTGGCAGGGCTGGCTGGGCCCGAGACAATAGCCAGAGCAGTTTGGGGGCGATCCGTCAGCCTTGCAGAGGGGGAAGAGCCACATGGATACGATGCTCGGCAACCGTTTTCGGCGCCCCGCCGGAACCCCGTGTATGCGATGGTTCTCGGTGACGGTTGGATGCATGGTGACCGTCGGCTTGAGCGCTTGCGCGACCGCGATCCCGAGCAAGTTCGTCAGCCAGGCGGAGCCGGGCGTCACGTTGACGGCCCTGAAGAACCGTCCCGAAGCCTACAAGGGGAAGGTGGTGATTTTAGGCGGGGTGATCGTCGATAAGAGAGAGGAAGAGGGGCGTGTCTGGCTGCTGGTGAAAAACCGTCCGCTCGATGCCGACTACGTCCCGCATGTGCCCGTCTCGCGCGAAGGCCCGGAAGCCTCTCATTACTGGGTGATGGTCACGTCGCAAGGCTTGCCCAAGACCTATCGGAACTGGGCGCGAATGACCGTGGTCGGCCGGGTCTCCGACCACAGAGCGGCCGGGCTTGACTCGGCGACGGAAACGGACACCGTGCTCGTCGCCCTCTACCTGCGCGGGTGGGGAAGCGGGTGGGGGGGCTACGGCCTCCACGAAGAAACGTGGGAGGAGATTCAGTCTCCCAACGCGATCCTTTCAACCCCTCTCAGGGTGAAGCCCTGAGGAGTTGTGGTCGTCGCTGCTGGGTTTAGTCGCCTTTGCTGGGCGATTCATCAGCGAGCGTGACTTTCGTGGGGGGGCATACCCCTGGGCTGTCATCTAAACGGATGAATTCACCTAGAGCGCTGCTATACCGTCGGTCTTTCCCATCCACACAGACGGAGAAAATCGTTCTGTCGCTCTCTCTTGTTTCTTTCATCCGTCCTGCATAAAGGGCCAAGATTTTCGCTTTCAGCGAGACCCGTCGAGTTTCCAGCCAGGCCACGAACTCCTTTAATTGCGCTTCTTCCAATTCTGAGACAGACTGCCGACTGACGGCGCCCCGGTGTCTTAAATATTGGCCACCCGCGTTTAACCAATAATTGGGCGGGACAGCAGCGATCAGGCTCAGCAGATCGATGAAATTGTCCGCCGCCACCCCCTGTTCCATCCGTTCCCGTTCCCGTTTGGCATAGACCTGCTGGGCGTCCGCGCGTGCTCGCTGGATCACTTCATTGGCTTTCTTTGCCGCGAGGGGAACAAGGATTTTGTCCTGGAACTCGGCGAGCGAAGGTGCTGGATGTTTGTCGGGCGCTGGAGGCGTGTCAAGAGGAACCATTGCGCAGCCAGCTACGGTGAAAAGGAAAAGGAATGCAGTAATAGCTGCCGTCGATGCGCATTCCTGACGCGTAGGAGTGAACGCGATGCTGACCCTGCTGCAGTTCAAAGGCAACCCCTGAGGCATATTAGACATTGGTCTCGATACTGGAGGGGACCTTGTTCAGCACGGTGGCTGCGGCTCGCGAGAGTTGTGCGTCGGTGTCATGGTTGAGGGCGTAGATACGGAATTGGATCAGGCGCGTCGGCAGGAGATCCAGGAACTCCTCCAGCGGCTCGGTCGAGATGGCTTGTGTAGCGGGGTCAAACACGAACAAAGGAACGCTGCGGGTGTCTTTCGGGTCAGGGCGCGGGTCCAAGGGGGCCATATCCACCCGAAAGGGCACCTTCTGAAATTTGGACGGTAACTCCTTCTGGATCTGTTTCTCGAACTGCTCACGACTCGGAAAATCCATCCCTCGTTCTTGTCCTTTCTCTTTCAAGACCGTGTTGTAGGCCATCTTCCACTTGACGTCCCGTCCCAAGATGCGCGCCCATTCCTCACCGAGCCGTCGTCGCGTCGCGTGCCGCGACTTGCTCCAGCTTCTGACTTCTTCAAGTAAGGACCAGTCGGTCAGCGTCAGGTATTCATCCATCTTCTTTCGCGGCTCGTGCGGGAAAACGAGTCGCATGGTGTCTCCGAAGATGTCGCGTAAATGAATGTCGATGGCCCTCGTCGTCCGGTGATAGTACACGTTGGAGTAGAGATACATCCGCGTGTTCAAGAACATCTGCAGGGCCGGCAGGCCGGTCTTGTGGATCGTGAAGCCCTTGTCGGTGACCAACGTATAGTGGATGAGCCGGGTGAGGTCCACCGGGCCGACCGCCACCCCGCACATGTAGGAGTCGCGAAGGACATAGTCCAGATTGTCTCCGGTGTAGCTCCCGGAGATGACCGGCTGGAGGAAATTAAGCCACTGCGGCATCAGGGAGCTATCCTTCCCTTTATCCTTGAGGATCAGGTGCGCGATCTGATCGGGGTCCAGGACTTCACCTTTGGCGAACGGCCCCGACGGGCCGCGTCTAATCCTTCGAATGATCGGGCTGAGGTGCTCTCGGATGATGATCTGGCCGAGTTTCTCGTGAGTGAGACCGAACGCCTTCAAATAGTTGTCGTCGAAAAAATGGCAGAAAGGCCCGTGACCGATGTCGTGCAAGAGCGCGGTCACCCTGAGCAGTTCTTCGACGTAGTTTGCCGAGGGGACGCCGCGGACCGCGTTTTCGAGGAACGGATAGAGATGGCGGGCGAAGCGGCCGGCAACGTGCATCGCTCCGACCGAGTGAACGAACCGACTATGCTCGGCTGACGGATAGACCCATCGTGCGCTCTGGAGCTGGTAGATATAGCGCAGTCGTTGCACCCACGGCGAGTCAATGAGGTCTTTTTCGGTTCGTTCCGAATGGTCCGGCGTCGAATAGGGGACGGTGAAAGAGATGTACTCGTGAATCGGGTCCGCGATCAGCGCCGATCCATCGTACTGAGCATTGGGAGCAGAAGCGTGGGGCATCATGCGTGCACGAACTAGGGCGCGATGTCCGTCATCTTAGCTCAGGACGATTCGTGTGGCAACCGCCCTTCAGCGGTAGGAGTTCGTCTGATGCGTGCGCGGTACTGGGAGATAAACAGATAGGCGGCCGGATAGCACAGCACCGCGCTACAGACGCTCAGGATGCCCCCTCCGACGAAGAAAGGCAGGGCATACGGCATGATCTGTTTGTAGACGGACTGAAAGCCAAGATCGTCCCACTGGAAAGGAGCCACCTGCGGAATGCCCAGGAACTGGAACCCCATCCAGAATGTCGCGCCTAGGATGGGCACCAAGGTCCACGGATTGTTCACAAGAGACCCCGCCATCAGCGCGATGAAGTTGAGGCGGAACGCCCAGGTACAAAAGAATACGCTTAGCGTATGCAGGCCGTACGTCGGGGAGAAGGCGATGAAGACGCCGATAGCGAAAGCCAGTGCGGTCCGGTGCGGCGACTCGTGCAGGTGGAGGATCAGGCTCAACTGCGAGCGGACGCGGGCTATCGAGACCACGTTGCCTCCTGGACGGTCGTGTGCATGCGATGAAAATGTTGATAGCTGGTGATGGCCAGTCGCTGCGACGCCCCGTTCGCTTTTTTCAGGCGAATCCCTGCACCCTTGGGTCGGATGCGGCCGATCAAAGTAAACCGGCACCGCGCCCGTTGCGCCAGCCGATCCAGCTTTGCGCGATGTGTGGGCCGCACGGTAAAGAGGAGCTCGTAATCCTCGCCCCCGGTCAAAGCCAGGCGGATGGGGTCCATGCGGCAGGCGGCTGCGTACGCCCGGCATGCGGGCGAGAGCGGGAGGGAGGTCTCGTCAATCTCGGCTCCAACCCCGCTCTGCTCACAGATGTGGGGCAGGTCGCCCGAGAGGCCGTCTGAGATATCAATGGCGGCCGTGGCCAACCGATGGGTGGACAGGAGTTGCCCCTCCTTGATCCGCGGAGTGGGGTGGAGGTGCCGATCAATGAGATAGCGCCGATGTCGCTGATTCTTGCCGCCGTTCGCGACTGGCCGTTTCTCGCGGATGCTTTCGAGGAGGGTAAGCCCCGCCAGCGAGTCTCCCAGTGTCCCGGTCACGTAGATCAAATCTCCCACACGGGCGCCGTCTCGCGTGAGCGCCCGGCCCGGGGTGACGGTTCCGGTCAGCGTGATGCTGAGAAACAACCCGTGCCGGGACGCCGAGGTATCTCCTCCCACCAGATCCACACCGTGAAGCCGGCAGGCACGCATCAGCCCTCGGTACAGTTGTTCGATCTCGAAGGAGCTCCGCGAGGGGGGAATCGCCACCGCGACCAACATATGTTGTGGCGTGCCTCCCATAGCGGCGATGTCGCTGAGGTTGGCGACGGCAGCCTTGTAGCCGATATCCTCAAGGACAGTGGAGGCAAGGTCGAAGTGGATCCCCTCGGCCAGGAGGTCCGTAGTCAGCAGGAGTGTTTGCCCGGCTGGATGGCGGATGACCGCGGCGTCATCGCCGATGCCGCGCAGCACCGATCGTCCGGTCCGGCCGAAGCGGCGGTGCAGGCGTCGGATGAGCCCAAACTCGCCAAGTTCGGGGAGAGAGGGGCGTAAGGGTCCAGACGGCATCTCAGATTACGAACGGGATGGGGATACGACTGAAACCGCCGGCGCAAGCGGGCGGGAGCGGGGCGGCCGCTTGGATTTTTCCATCCGGCTTGACTTGGGCCGGCTAGCTTTGCGCCGTATGCCCACCGGCTCGGTTTGCGAGCGAGGCGCGGTTGTTCGGCGCAGGCTGGCTTTTATCACGTCGTCCATCGTCTCGGCGAAGACGAACTGAATGCCGCGCAACAAATGCTTGGGAATTTCCTCGAGGTCTTTTTCGTTGCGCTTCGGCAGAATCACGGTGGACAGTTTCGCCCGTTTGGCTGCGAGGATCTTTGCCTTCAGGCCGCCAATGGGCAGCACGCGCCCGCGCAGGGTGACCTCTCCCGTCATCGCGACGTCGCAGCGGACCGGGATGTTCGACAGGATGGAGGCCAGGGCCGTGGCCATCGTGATGCCGGCCGAAGGCCCGTCCTTGGGAATCGCGCCGGCCGGGACGTGGATATGGATGTCGGTTTTTGAAAAGATGGCCGGGTCGATGCCCAGCAGTTTCTCCCGCGAGCGGACGTAACTGAGGGCGGCCTGGGCCGACTCTTTCATGACGTCGCCGAGGTGGCCGGTCAGCGTGAGCTGCCCCTTGCCCTTCATCACGGTCGCCTCGATGTAGAGCACGTCGCCGCCGGTCTCGGTCCAGGCCAGCCCGGTGGCCACGCCGATCTCGTCCTTTTCCTGTTCGGCCTCCGGCAAGAACTTGGGGACGCCAAGGGATTTGTGCAGGTTGGAGGGCGTGATGGTGTAACACTGCGCCTTCCCCTCCGCCACCTTTTTAGCCACCTTCCGCATCAAGTTGGCGATCTCACGCTCGAGGTTCCGGACACCCGCTTCCCTCGTGTAGTGGGACACGATCTGGCGCAACGCTAGGTCGGTGATCCGGATGTGGTCCTCGGTGATGCCGTGCTCCTTGAGTTGCCTCGGAATGAGGTACCGCTGAGCGATGCCCAGCTTTTCCTCTTCGGTGTACCCCGGGATTTCGATGATCTCCATCCGATCTTTGAGGGCGGGGAGGATCGGGTCGATGAGGTTCGCGGTGGTGATAAACATCACCTCGGAGAGGTCGAACGGAACCCCCAGATAATGGTCGCTGAAAGCATGGTTCTGCTCGGGGTCCAACACCTCCAGCAGAGCGGCCGACGGGTCTCCGCGGAAGTCCATCCCGACCTTGTCCACCTCATCCATCATGAACACGGGGTTGTTCGTTCCGGCCTGTTTGATGCCCTGGATGATGCGCCCGGGCAGCGCGCCGACGTAGGTCCGGCGATGGCCCCTGATCTCCGCCTCGTCGCGGACGCCTCCCAGGCTGATGCGCACGAATTCCCGCCCCAGCGCCCGCGCGATTGACTTCCCCAGAGAGGTTTTGCCAACCCCGGGAGGACCCACGAAACAGAGGATCGGCCCCTTCATCTTGTCCTTCAATTTCCGGACAGCCAGGTACTCGAGGATGCGTTCCTTGACCTTTTCCAGGTCATAGTGGTCCTCGTCCAGCACCTTGGCGGCGGCCTTGATGTCCAAGTTGTCCTTCGATTTCTTGCTCCACGGCAGCTCGACCATCCATTCCAGGTAGGTCCGTACCGTCGCCGACTCGGCTGTGTCCGGGTGCATCTTTTCCAGGCGCTTGAGCTGCTTCTCGCACTCCTTCAGCACCTTCTCCGGCATCTTGGCATCTTTGATGCGCTTGCGAAACTCGGCAATTTCCTCGGCCCGTTCGTCGAGCTCCCCCAGCTCCTTCTGGATGGCCTTGAGCTGCTCCCTCAGGAAGTACTCGCGCTGGGTCTTGTCCATCTCTCCTTTCGCCTGGGCCTGGATCTTCTGCTGCATGGAGAGGACTTCGACCTCTTTGGAGAGGATCTCGCTGACCCGCTTGAGCCGCGCGATAGGATCCTCGATCTCCAGCACCTCCTGGGTGACCTCAACTTTGAGCCCCAGGTTGGAGGCCACCATATCCGCTAAGCGACCGGCATCCTCCAGGTTCTCGATCACCACCATCACGTCCGGCATCAACACCTTGCCCAGGCTGACGATCCGCTCGAGCTGTTCCTTCACCGTCCGCATGACGGCCTCGGCTTCAAGCGAGGGCGTGGTTGGCTTGACCTCGGCGAGCTTCGTGATGCGGACCGAGTAATAGGGATCGGACTGGATGTACTCCAGCACCTTGCCCTTCGAGAGGCCCTGGACCAGGATCTTGATGCGCTCATCCGGGAGCTTCAGCATGCGCATGATGATCCCGATGGTGCCGACCGAGTGGATGTCCTCCGGCTTGGGGTTCTCCACATCGAGCGCTTTCTGGGTGGCCAGGAAAATCATGCGGTTGCCAGCCAGCGCCGCCTCGATCGCTTTAATGGACATCTCCCGGCCCACGAACAGCGGCAATACCATGTACGGGAAGACGACGATATCCCGCACCGGAAGCAGGGGAAGCTGGTTCGGGGTCTCGACGTTCTGGATATCCTGTTCAGTCGGTTCAGTCGACATAGGACGAGGCCCTCTGGCGCTGATCGGAAATGAGCGCGGAAGTTTTTCTGCTACTGAGTCGCGGGACCCGAAGCCGTCTTAACCGTCACACGCAACGCATGCCGGGATAGCCGCGCAGCCCCTTCAGGTATTGAGCGAATCGCGGACCAAGTGACGGGTTTTTGAGCGCAAATTCAACGGTCGCTTTCAGAAAACCCAGCTTGTCTCCTGCGTCGTACCGCTGGCCCTGGACCTCCTGGGCATAAATCGGGGCGTCTTGCGCCAGAATGCGTAAAGCATCCGTCAGTTGAATCTCCCGGTTCTTGCCGGGGTCGGTCCGTTGCAGGATCGGGAAGATATCCGGCGAGAGCACATACCGACCGATCACGGCATAGCGGGATGGCGCCTGACTAGGGGCCGGTTTCTCGACCAAATCGAGCACTCGATGAAGCCCCGCCGCGACTCGCCGTGAGGCGATGATCCCGTACTGACTGACCTCGCTGGTTCGCACCTTCTGAACGCCGAGCACCGCCCCGTTGCCCTGGTCAAACACCTGAATGAGCTGGGCCAGCCCCGGGACAGGCGCGTCAATGACCTCGTCGCCCAAAATGACGGCGAACGGCTCGTTTCCGATTAGATGCCTTGCGCATAACACGGCATGTCCCAAGCCCAATGCCTCGGGTTGGCGGACGTAGCAAAAGTTCGCCAGTTCGGAGATGCGGCGGATTTCTTTCAGAAGCTGGGCTTTGCCGTTCCCCTTCAGATTCTCTTCCAGTTCGAAGGAGCGGTCAAAATGGTCCTCGATCGCGCGCTTCCCGCGGCCGGTGATGATAATGATCTCTTCGATGCCGGACGCGACCGCCTCTTCCACCGCATACTGGATCAGCGGCTTATCCACCAGGGGAAGCATCTCTTTGGGAGAGGCTTTGGTGGCGGGAAGAAAGCGGGTACCGAGACCGGCGGCCGGGATGATCGCTTTCCGGATCGCAATAGGCGACATGAACTGGATACTATGAGATAGGTCGGCGGAAAGTCAAGAATACGAGATGAAGCCGAGAGGGCTCCGGGCCGTCGTCGGACCGGAGAAATTCTCTTTACATTAACGCTGGCTCCCCCTATAATTCATAAGTTTTTTCAAACTCTTTCATCGGGTCACGGGTGGCCAATGTGCGCGGAGTGTTCAGAGTTCCGCGAAGGGGGTTATCTGTGCCGTGTTGGTCATGGGGTGCGCCGGGACCATGATATCACACTGCAATGAGTTACACATCATCGGGCAGGCTCCTCTCACAGGTCTTCAAACTTCAGCATCGGGTTCCACATTCATTGGTCTGCGGATCTCTATGGAAAGGCCGCAGTGATCAATCGGGTGCGGACTCGATTGGGTTTTCTCGTCTTTGTGACGGCTTTCGCGCTTACGCACCCTCCGACGGGTATGGTGTGCGCTCAAGAGGGCACGCAGAAAGTGAAGTCCATCGAGGTGCGCGGAAATAAGCGGATCGAGGAAACAGCGATCCGCGGCCGGCTCACGCTCACGGTGGAAGACCCGTATACGCAAGAGGCCATTCGAACCCAGATCCGTCTCATCTATGAGATGGGATTCTTCGAAGACGTGCAGATCGAGACCGAGACAGTCGTCGGAGGCGTAGCCGTGGCGTTCGTGGTCCGGGAAAAGCCGTTCATCACCGAGATCGTGTTTGACGGCAACGAGAACCTGAGCGAGGATAAGTTGCAGGAAAAGATCACCATCCGCAACCAGACTTTTCTGGACCAGCAGCAAGCGAAAGAGAGCGCCGAGCGGATTCGGCTGGCCTACCAGGAAGATGGGTACTACAACGCCCAGGTGATCCCGATCGTGCAGGCACTGGAGGAGGATCGGAAGCGATTGACGTTTTTTATCAAGGAAGGCGAGCGGGCCAAAATTAAGACGGTCACGTTCGAGGGGGCGAAAGTGATCACAAGAAAAGAGCTGTTCAAGGTGCTCGCCACCCGCGAGTGGGCTCCGCTCTGGGCCATCTTCACAGGCACCATCCCCTCGCTCTTCACGGACGCCGGGATTCTCAAGCGCGAAGAGCTGCCCAACGACGTCGAGCGCATCAAAGAGGTCTACCTGAACAAAGGATACCTGAACATCCAGGTGAGCGCCCCGAACGTCGAGTTGACCGAGGATAAAAAATGGTTCACGGTCACTTTTACGATCGTGGAGGGGGAACCGTACACCGTTGGCGAGGTCGGGTTTCGGGGACATACGGTGTTCGAGGAACCGGAGCTCCACGAGGGGACGAAAATTATTCCGGGCGAAGTCTTCCAACGCGCCAAGATTCGCGACGAAATGACCCGCCTGACGGAGATGTATGGCGCGAAGGGATACGCGTTCACGGACATCAGCCCGTCCGTGACGCCGGACCCGCAGGCGAAAACCGCCGCGATCATCTTTCACATCAAGGAAGGGGATTTGATCAGGATCCGACAGATCAACATCAGCGGCAACGACAAAACCCGCGACAACGTCATCCGCCGCGAGCTACGAGTCAATGAGCAGGAAGTCATCGATACGGTGTCGATGAAGCGAAGTTACCAGCGGCTGACCAATCTGAACTTTTTTGAAACGGTCGAAATCCTGCCCAAACAGGTCGAGTCGGACAAGGTTGACCTGGACGTGAAGGTCAAGGAAAAACCCACTGGACAGTTCAGCATCGGGGGCGGGTTCAGCACGCTGGATCAGTTTGTGGCGGTTGCGGATATCACGGAGGGCAACTTGGGGGGGCGCGGGTACATGGTGCGGGTCCGCGGGCAGTTGGGGCAACGGCGCACCATCGGTCTGATCACGTTCCGGAATCCCTACCTCGAGGATTCGCTCACCTCCATGCAGTTGGACCTCTTCAGGACCAAGACGAATTTCTCGACCTATTTGGAAGACAAGAATGGCGTCAGCGTCTCGTTCGGTCGGTGGTTTTCAGAATTCACCTCCGGGAGCTTCAGTTTAGTGGTAGAGGCTCTCAGGATCTCCGACGCGCAAACTGACGCGCCGCAGTTCATTAAGGATCAGGTCGGGACTCAATCCACGACCGGGTTCCGGTCGTCGCTCGCCCGGGACACGCGTGACTACTACTTGGATCCCAGAGCCGGAACGCGCAGCGCCGTCAATCTGGATCTCGGCTCGCCGGCCTTGGGAGGCACGAATAACTTTTACAAGATCAGCCTCGATGCCATCAAGTATACGCCGCTGATCTATGACACGCGGTTTTCGATTCGAGGCCGGGTCGGCCAGGCTGAAGGTCTGGGAGGGAAGCCGATTCCAATCACCGAGCGGTACATGGTGGGCGGCATCAACACGATGCGCGGGTTTGTGTTCGGTCGCGCTGGCCCGGTGACAAGCGGCGGATCGCTGGTAGGAGCCGATCGGCAGATCATCATCAACAACGATTTTATTTTCCCGATCTCCACAGAGGCGAAGCTCAACGGCGTTTTCTTTTTCGATTACGGCAAGGGATTCAATGATGGTGAAGGAGTGAACCTGTTGAAGCTCCGGCAGGCGGCCGGGTTTGAGGCCCGGTGGATCTCGCCGTTCGGTCCTCTCCGTGTGGCCTACGGAATCAATCTGGACCCAAATCCGGGCGAACGGAAAGGCGTGTTTGAATTTTCGGTCGGTTCGCTGTTCTGAGATACGCGATCGGTGGTCGGCGTTCAGCGTTCGGCTGACGGCTGAGCGGCTAACAGCGTTGGGAGGAGAACCTGGATTATGAAGACTAGAACGGTGTGTGACATGATCCATCTGAGGCCGACACGAAGTCGGCTGTTATGGGTGGCGGCGGCCGTTGCGGTGACCCTCACGGTAGGGGGGTGCGCCGCCTCGTCATCGACTCGACCAACGGCT
Source organism: Nitrospirota bacterium (assembly GCA_016207025.1). GTDB lineage: Bacteria > Nitrospirota > Nitrospiria > Nitrospirales > Nitrospiraceae > JACQQM01. The sequence continues at coordinate 37,552 of JACQQM010000143.1, forward strand.
CAGGTGGGCGTGATTGATTTTCAACAGATACTCGAGGAGGCGGACGCCGGCAAAAAGTTGAGGGAATCCCTCAATACGTTCATGAAGAATCGCCAGGCGCTCATAGAGCTGGAGGAGAAAGAACTGAAGCGCATGGAAGACGATCTCATCAAACAAGATAGCGTGCTCAGCGCCAACGCGAAAAAGGAACGACAAGAGCAGTTTCGGCGCCGCGCAATGGAGTTTCAGCAAAAGGCGAACGAACTGAACCGGGAAGTCCAGGAGAAGCAGCAGGAAATGCTTGAAGGGTTCAGGGGCAAGGTTGAAAAGGTGACGGCAAAAGTGGCGCAGCAGCTGGGACTCCAGGTCGTGATACAAAAAGGCAAGGGCAGCTTTACCTTTTACAACGATGCCTCGTTGGATATTTCCGTGAGGGTGATTGAGGAGTTCAATAAGGGGACCCCGTAAAGGCCAAACGCTGAATCGGGAAAGAGAAAGGAGTGCAGGACGATGAATTGCGGGAAGTGGCTTGGGGCGGCCGGAGCGCTCTTGCTGGTTCTCGGCCCGGCAACTGGGTCTTTGGCTGCTGAGGCGTTTAAAGTCGGCGTGATCGATCAACAAGTGGTGCTTGAAAAAACAAAGGCCGGCAAAAAGGCCCTGGAGTCGTTGAAGGAGTTCTCCGCCAGCCGGCAGAAGATCATCTCCGCCGACGATGAGGAGATGAAGAAGCTCGAGAATGAACTGAGAGCTCAGGAAAGCGGTCTCAGCGAGGCGGCCAAACGGGAGAAGCAGGAGCTGTTCCGGACCAAGCTTGAGAACTACCAGCGCCGTCTCCAGGAGTTCAATCGCGAGATCCAGACGAAGCAGAAGGAGATGGCGGACGAGTACCTGAAAAAGATGAACCCGGTGGTGGCGGCCGTGGCCGAAAAAGCGGGATGCGCGGCGGTGCTTGATAAGGGAAGCGACACGACGCTCAGGATCGTCCTGTATCATCGCGACACGGTTGATCTGACCGACGAGGTGGTGAAGGAGTTTGATCGGCGGTATAAGTAGCGCAGGGAGCGTCGGAGCCAGAGAGGAGGCGGCATGATGATGGACAGCGGAGAGATCCGAGCGACGCTTCCCCACCGATATCCTTTTCTTCTCGTCGACCGCATCCGGGAGCTCGAAGCGGGGCGACGCATCGTGGGAATCAAGAACGTCACCGCCAATGAACCGTTCTTCCAGGGGCACTTCCCGGATCGTCCGATTATGCCGGGCGTGTTGATCATCGAGGCGATGGCTCAGGTGGGCGGCGTGCTGGCGTTCAAGTCGTTCCCGCTGGTCGGACGTCCCGTGGTCTATTTGACCGGCGTGGACAACGCTAAGTTTCGAAAGCCGGTCGTGCCGGGTGATCAGCTCCGTTTCGAGGTAGAGGTGCTCAAGCGGCGCCCGCCGTTCTGGAAGATGCAGGCCAAGGCGTACGTGGAGTCAGACCTGGTCTGCGAGGCCGAGCTGACCGCAATGGTGACGGAGGAAAAGAGCGAACATCGTGAACCGTGAATCGTTAAACGTGGGTCCAGAAGGTAGATAGACTCGACCGATTAACGAGTAACGATTCACGTGTCATGTCAGTCTGGAGGGAACGAGTGCAGATTCATCCGACCGCAGTGGTCCATCCGAAAGCCGAACTGGGTCAGGACGTGGAGATCGGCCCCTTCTCGGTCGTGGGCGAGCATGTGAAGATCGGACGCGGGACCCGCCTGCTCTCCCATGTCTACGTGGAGGGGTGGACCGAGATCGGGGAGCGCTGCCAGCTTTACCCCTATGCCTCCATCGGCACACCGCCCCAGCATCTGCAGTACAAGGGGGAGCCGACCCGCGTGGTCATCGGCCACGACAACATCCTGCGGGAATACGTCACGGTAAACCGGGGCACGGTGCTCGGGGGCGGCGTGACGACGATCGGCCATCATAATTTTCTGATGGCCTATGTCCACGTGGCCCATGATTGTCACCTGGGGAGCCATCTCATCATGGCCAACGCGGCCACCTTGGCGGGACATATCTCGATCGGCGATCACGCGATCATCGGGGGACTGGTGGGCATCCACCAATTCGTGCGCGTGGGCGCCTACGTGATGATCGGAGGGTGCTCGGCGGTGGGGCGGGATGTGCCTCCGTTTATGCGCGCCGCGGGAGGCTACCGGGCGCGGCTGTACGGGGTGAATTCCGTGGGGCTCAAGCGGCACGGGTTTTCGAACGAACGCATCGCGGTGCTGAAGCGGGCCTACGAGGCGTTGTTCCGGTCTGGCCACCGGATGGCCGAGGCGATCAAACGCGCCAAGGATGAATTCAAGGACAGCGCCGATGTGCTGGAGGTCTTGGCCTTTCTGGAAGGGTCCAAGCGCGGCGTCTGCCGGTCGGTCGGGAAGGATCTGGAGGACGAGGACTAGCCGTGCGCGAGCGGGGTCATCAGGGGCTGGGGCCGACGGTCGCCGGCGAGCGGATTGGCCTCATTGCAGGCAATGGCCGGTTTCCGATCATTTTTGCGGAGAACGTCAGGCGGTTGGGCTATACGGTGTCGGCGGTGGCCCATATCGGCGAGACTGCACCTGAACTCGAACGGCACGTCGAGCGCATCCACTGGATCAAAATCGGGCAGTTCAACAAACTGATCAACGCCCTGAAAGAGGACGGGGTGCAGCAGGCGGTGATGCTCGGTGGCATTAAGAAGACGCACGTGTTCACCACGGTCAGGCCGGATCTCCGGGCCCTGGCCGTGGCAAGCCGTCTCAGGCAGTTGAAGGACGACGCGATCTTGCGCGAAGTGGCGGCGGAGTTGGAGAGCGAGGGCATCCGGGTCCGGGAATCCACGTTCGGGCTTCACGGAATTCTGGTCGAGGAAGGATCGCTCACGAAGCGCAGCCCGAGCAAGAACGAGTGGGAGGACGTCCGGTATGGATGGGAGGTGGCCCGGGAGGTCGGACGGCTCGATATCGGCCAGTGTGTGGTGATCAAGGACCGGGTCGTGGTGGCGGTGGAAGCCGTGGAGGGGACGGACGAGACGATCCGCCGCGGCGGCGCGCTGGCCCGCGAGGGCGCCGTCGTGGTCAAGCGCAGTAAGCCGCAGCAAGATCTCCGGTTCGATCTGCCGGCGGTAGGTCCGGCCACGATCGACACGATGAAGGCGATGAAGGCCTCGGTCTTGGCCTTGGAGGCCGGCCGGAGCGTGATCCTGGATCGAGATGAGATGCTCCGCAAGGCGGACAAGGCCGGGATCGCGGTGGTCGGACTCAAGAGTTAAGAACGTGATGGGTGATGGGTAATGGGTGATGAGTGAGCAAGCAAGCATTCACTGATCACGCATCACGGATCACTCATCACGAATAGCAGAGCGCATGCGGAAGATACGGGTCGGCGTGATCGGGGTGGGGCATCTGGGGCAGCACCACGCCCGTCTCTATGCCAGCTTGCCGGGGACCGTGCTGGTGGGCGTCTCGGACATCAATCCGGAGCGAGCGCGGCTGATTGCCGACCGGTGCCATGTTCCTGCATTCGACGATCCGGCTGCCCTGCTGGGCCAAGTGGATGCAGTGAGCGTCGCGGTGCCGACCTCCGCGCACCACAAAGTGGTCACGGCGTGTCTCAATGCCGGGGCGCACGTGCTGGTGGAAAAGCCGATCGCCGTCACGTCGGCAGAAGCCCGTGAGTTGGTGGAGCTGGCCCGGGCGCGTGGGCGTACCCTCCAGGTGGGGCATGTGGAGCGGTTTAACACGGCAATCGAAGCGGTGCGCCCGTTCATCAAGCATCCGGGCTTCATTGAATGCCACCGTCTGAGCCCGTTCGGTGAGCGGGGCACCGATGTAGACGTGGTCCTGGATCTGATGATTCACGACCTGGACATGGTGCTCTCTTTTAAGCCGGGGCCGGTCGAAGAGGTCCGTGCCGCCGGGGTGCCGGTGCTCTCGCCGAACATTGATATAGCCAACGCCCGGATCGGATTCGCCAGCGGATGCGTCGCGAATCTGACCGCCAGCCGTGTATCCACGACCCGTATGCGGAAGCTGCGTCTCTTTCAGCGGGATGCCTATATTTCGGTGGATTATCAGACGCGCCAGGGCGTGATCTGCCGGCGACGGACCGGGCGGGGGACGCGGCCGGAGATCGAGGCGCAACCGGTGCAGGGAAGGGATGAGGAGCCGCTCAAGCTGGAGCTGGAGGCGTTTATCCATGCCGCCAGCGCAGGAACCCCACCTCCGGTTACGGGAGAGGACGGTATCGCGGTCCTGGAGCTGGCCCATCAGGTCTTGGACGCGATCAGGATGTTCGTGAAGCGCCACGGTGTCCGGACCGTTGAATCCGGGACGGCGTGAGTTGTTCAACGGTCAACGGAAAGAAACCACGTGCGAGCGAGTTTGCGGTTCACGCCTAGCGCGTAACGAAATACGGTGGACAACATGCCGCGGGTTCTCATCGTGACCGGGGAGGCCTCGGGGGATCTGCACGGTGCCAACCTCGCAGCCGCCATTCGAGCCCTCCGGCCTGACATTGAGATCCTCGGGGTCGGCGGGGCGAAGATGAGAGCCGCCGGCGTGGAACTGGTCCGTGGGATTGAACGGCTTGATGCGATCGGACTGGTCGGGCTGGCGCAGCTTCGCGCCATCGCGCGCACCTATTTCGCCATCGTCCGTTTCCTGCGTCGGCAGTCTTTCGACGTCGTGGTCTTCATCGACAATCCGGGGTTGAACCTGCGTCTGGCTCGCACGGCCAAACGGGCCGGCCACCGGGTTGTATATTACATCGCCCCCCAAATCTGGGCCTGGCACGCCGGGCGTATCCGTCTGATCTCTCGGGTGGTGGATCGCATGATCGTGATCTTGCCGTTCGAAGAGCAGCTTTACAGGCGGGCAGGGGTTCGCTGCGACTTCGTCGGCCATCCCCTGCTGGACGCGGTGGCCCCATCGTACGACCGGGCTGAGATCCGCAAGCGTTTCGGAATGGACGGGGCGGCGAAGGTGATCGGTCTGTTGCCGGGCAGTCGCGAGCGAGAGGTCCGTGATCTCTTGCCGGTCATGTTGCACGCGTCGGTGGAATTGAGCCGGTTGTTTCCGGGGCTCCGACTCCTAGTGGCGCAAGCGCCCTCGATCCCGGACGACCTGATCGCAGAGCTGTCGTCCGGTGCCGGGATGGAGGTCCGCGTCATCCGTGATCAGCCCAACGAGGTCATGGCGGCCGCCGATTTGTTGCTGGTCGCATCAGGGACCGCGACGTTGCAGGCGGCGGTGATCGGGATTCCGATGGTGATCGTCTATCGCGTGTCGTGGCTCACCTACTGGGTCGCGCGGTGGCTGATCAGGGTGGATTGCATCGGATTGGTCAACATCGTGGCTGGCCGCCGGATCGTGCCCGAGCTCATCCAGCACGAGGCGACGCCTGAACGGTTGCAAGAGGAAGCGGCACGCCTGCTCGGCGATGAAGCCGCCTATGACCGGATGCGCGCGGCGCTCCGCGCGGTGCGGGAATCGCTCGGCTCGTCCGGGGCGTCCCGTCGCGCCGCCGCGGCGGTCCTTGCGGAGTGCCAGATATGACCTTATTGCTCCGGTTCCTCCGGTACCTCTGGCGGTATCGATTTCGCCTGGCCGTCGCATTCGTCTGTTCCGCCCTCGTGGCGGGCATGACAGGCGCGTACGCCTGGCTGGTCCGGCCGGTGCTGGACGGCATCTTCATCAACAAGGATCAGTTTCTCCTGATGGTTCTGCCGATCGCGATCCTGGGCGTGGCGGTGCTCAAAGGACTCTTCAGCTATGGGCAGAACTACCTGATGAATTACGTGGGCAATCAAGTGATCACCGATGTGCGGCAGGAATTGTTCCTGCAGCTCATGCGCCTGCCGGTCGGGTTTCATGACGCCAACACCTCCGGTCGCCTGGTGTCGCGCGTGATCAACGACGTCAATTTAATGGCCAATGCCGTCGCGGGCGTGCTGAAAGATCTGTTCCAGCAGGGTTTGACCTTCGTGGCGATGCTGGGGGTGATCTTCTACCAGAACTGGAAGCTGGCGGCGGTCTCGGTCGTCGTTATTCCTCTCTCGTTCTACACGATGGTCCGGATGGGGCAACGCCTGCGCCGATTGGCGACGCACGGACAGGAGCGGATCGGCGACATGGCGTCCGCGCTGCAGGAGACCCTGTCCGGCATCCGGATCGTGAAGGCCTTCGGCCGTGAGGAAGCCGAGGGAGCTCGGTTTCGGGACAGCAACAAGGCGTTTCTCCGCGCCACCATGAAAGCAATTCAGGTCTCGTCCTTGGCCTCCTCTCATATGGAAGTCATCGGCGTCTTGGGAGTGGCCGGCATTATCTGGTACGGGGGCTACCTGGTGATCCACGGTGCGATGACACCGGGTGCCTTCTTCTCATTCCTGGCGGCGATGTTCATGGCCTATACCCCCATCCGCCGTCTTGCGGGGGCCAACAACACGATTCAGCAGGCGCTCTCGGCCGCCGAGCGAGTGTTCGCCGTGCTGGATATGGAGAACGAGGAGAAGCAGAACCGCGGTCGGAAGGAGCTTGCCCCCATCGCCCGCTCGTTGGAGTTCAAGAAGGTCACCTTCCGGTACGAGGGGAGCGACCGTCCGGCTCTGGCCGGCATTGAGCTGTCGGTGGCGGCGGGAGAGGTCATTGCCCTGGTGGGCAGCAGCGGCAGCGGCAAGACGACGCTCGTGAGCTTGGTACCACGCTTCTACGAGCCAACGGAGGGCGCCATCCTGATCGACGGCCAGGACATCCGTGACTGTACGCTCCAGTCCCTCCGTCGGCAGATCGGCATTGTCTCGCAGGATACGGTGCTGTTCGACGAGACTGTGAAGAACAACATCGCCTACGGGCGGGCGGGCGCTACGGATGAGGAGGTGGTCGAGGCGGCGAAGGCGGCCTACGCTCACGAGTTCATCCAGCGCCTGCCGGAGGGCTATGACACGATGATCGGGGAAAACGGGGTCAAGCTCTCGGGAGGGGAACGCCAGCGCTTGGCGATCGCCCGCGCCATCTTGCGGAACCCCCCGATCTTGATCCTGGATGAGGCGACCTCGGCTCTGGACTCCGAGTCGGAGCGCATTGTCCAGCTCGCGCTCTCCAATTTGATCAAAAATCGGACCACGCTGGTCATCGCGCACCGCCTCTCCACGGTGCAGAACGCAGACCGCATCGTGGTGCTGGACCACGGCCGCATCGTGGAAACCGGCTCGCATGAGGAACTGCTCCAGCGGGGCGGACTCTATAAAAAACTGCATGCGATCCAATTTCAAGACATGGTTGACTAATCATGAGGAACGCGGAATCATGAGCGATCAGCATTCTTCGTTCGGTGTTCAGTACGGGCGCGCATGCTGATGCATCGGATCAAAATGGCCCTGCTCCCTCCAGTCGGTGCCTGGCTGATCCGCTTCCTAGGCAAGGCGGTTCGAATCCGAACGGAAGGGGGCGACACCGTCGACGAGCTGTATCGCCAGGGCCGGCACATCATCCTTGCCTTCTGGCACGGGCGGCAGCTCATGATCCCCCTGGCCTATCGGGGGACGGAAGGGCATGTGCTCATCAGCCAGCATCGCGACGGAGAGCTGATCCACCGGATCATAGCCCGCTTCGGGTTTCGATCGGTGCGAGGGTCCACGACCCGAGGTGGGGCGGTGGCCCTTCGACAGCTCATCAGGCTGGGAAAATCGGGCGTGGACTTGGTGGTGACACCGGACGGGCCCAAGGGCCCGCGCCAGGTGGTCAAGATCGGGGTGATCCAGTTGGCCAAGGCGACGGGCCTGCCGATCGTGCCGCTCACGTTTAGTTGCTCAAAAAAAAAGTCTTCGCGAGCTGGGACCGTTTCATGGTCCCGTACCCATTCGGCAGGGGCCTGTTTCTCTGGGGAAAGCCGATCTGGGTTTCCTCTGACGCGACGGAGACAGAACTGGAAGCCAAGCGGCGCGAGCTTGAGGAGAACCTGAACCGGATCACCGAGCAGGCCGACAAGACGGTCGCCCGTTAAGAAAATTATGTGGTATCTCGCCTATAATATAGCGTTGCTTCTGGCATCCCCGTTCATCCTCCTGATCCTGCTGGCCAAGAAACGCTGCCGGCGTGGTCTCCCTGAGCGACTCGGTCTATTTGGTTTGCCTGGTTTATCTGGTTTGTCTGGTTTATTTGGTTCACAACCAGATGAACGAGAGAAACCAAACAAACCAGACAACCCGGTCATTTGGGTGCACGCCGTGTCGCTCGGCGAGGTGGTTGCGGCCGTGCCGCTGGTGCGCAAACTGCACGCGCGATACCCGGGGTATCGGATTGTGGTCTCGACGGTCACCGAGACCGGCCGCGAAGCGGTGGAGCAGAGACTCGCGGGCGTAGCCGAACATTGCTATGCGCCGTTGGATTTTCCGTGGGTCGTCTCGCGGGTCGCGGATCGCCTCAATCCGATTCTCTTTCTCTTCCTCGAGACCGAGCTGTGGCCCAACTTACTCAGGACGCTCTCCAGGCGGGGCGTGGCGACCATTCTGGTGAACGGCCGCCTGTCGTCGAGTTCCTTCCGGGGGTACAGGTTGGTGAGATCCTTTTGGAGGACGGTGCTGGAGACCGTCACGCTCTGCTTGATGCAGTCCGAGAGGGACGCCGAGCGGATGATCAAGCTTGGCGCTGCGCCCGCGCGCGTGCTGCTGACCGGGAACATCAAATTCGATCAGCCGCTGCCGAATGAAGCAAGCGGGGCGAATACTCTGTCGCGTCGGATGATTGCAGTGGCGGAGGATGAAGAACTGATCGTGGCCGGCAGCACGCATCCGGGCGAGGAGGAACAACTCCTGACGTGCTACCAAATTCTGCATTGCGAATTTCCTTCACTGGTTCTCTTGCTTGCGCCCCGGCACATTGAACGGGCGACCGAGGTCGAAGCTGCGGTAAGGGCACGGGGGCTGCTGGCCATCCGGCGCAGCACGCTCGGACAACACGGCGCCGACTCGCTGCCGCATGGCACTCCCAGGGTGGTCATCCTGGACACGCGCGGGGAACTGGCCGTCGCCTATCGCCATGCGGTCCTCTCGTTCGTCGGCGGCACGCTGATTCCGGTCGGGGGCCATAACCTCCTGGAGCCGTCGGTCTGGGGCAAGCCCGTGTTCTTCGGGCCGTACACCGATCACTGCGCAGAAGTGGCGGACCTTCTGAAACGGGCCGGCGGTGGGATGCAGGTCCGTGATGGGGAGGAGCTGGCCGCCGAAATGGCGAGGCGGCTTCGGGATCGCCCGGCCCTTCGGCGCATGGGCGAGGCGGCTCGAACCGTGGTGACTGAAAACCAGGGGGCGGTTGAGCGGGGTCTTGGGCTGATCGGGAACGTGCTCAGGAACCGGAATGCCGACACCGCGGTTCACGACGCTGCTGCCGCTCGCCAGGCGCTCGCCGCCAAATCGTAACGGGTGGGCTCACTGACGCGCGAAGGGGTGAGCATGCCGTGGGCCCGATGGCCGCTTTTGACGCTGGCCTTTCCCTACGGCCTTGCGGTCAGAACGCGGGCTTGGTTGTATGAGCAGGGCTGGCTGCCGAGGCGGAGGCTCCCCTGTCGTGTGGTGAGCGTGGGCAATCTGACGGTCGGGGGGACCGGCAAGACACCGGTCGTGATCTGGATCGCGGAATGGCTCCTGGCCCGCGGCAAGCGAGTCGGCGTGCTCAGCCGAGGGTATCGCCGACAAAGCCGGGCGCCTCGGCTGTTAGTCTCTAACGGCCGGGCGGTCCTGGCGGGACCGGCTGAGGCGGGGGATGAGCCGTACCTGATCGCGCGGCGATGTCCCGGCGCGGTGGTTGCCGTCGGCGCGGATCGCTATCAGCTCGGCCGATGGGTCCTGGAGCAGTTTCCCATTGATTGCTTCATGCTGGATGATGGATTCCAGCATCTGGCCCTGCACCGGGATGTGAATTTGTTGCTGGTGGATGCCTCGGATCGGGCGGGCCTGCAAGCACTGTTGCCGGCCGGCCGCCTGAGGGAACCGCTCACGGCCGCAGCCCGCGCGGCGGCGCTGGTCGTGACGCGCGCCGACGCAGCTGCCGACCTGGACGCAATCATGGCCCCGATCAGGGCGGCGACCGGCAGGGATATCCGGCCGATCCTGGTCCGGTTTACAGCGGAAGGGTTCGTGGACATACGCACCGGGGAAGCCGTGGAGGTGGGACGCGTCTCGGGAATGACGGCCGTGGCCTTCAGCGGTATCGCCAATGCGGCCTCGTTCCGAACCTTGCTGGCCAGCCTTGGAGCGAAGGTCCTTGATGAACTGGTCTTTCCGGATCATCACGCGTACACCGCCGCCGACCTGAACGAGGTCGGGCGGCGGGCCAGGGGATGCGGAGCGGAGATGGTCGTGACGACCGAAAAGGATGCCGGAAAGGTTGCGTCACTGCTCGGTTCGGATGACGAGGGACATCGAATACTGGCGTTGCGTCTCGGGACCGAGGTCATGGATGGTCGAGAACGGCTGGAACGTCTCCTGCTCGGAAATGATGAACGATGAACGCTGATCGCTGAATGACGAAAGTGAACAGATGGAGCAGCTACAAGGCAAAGCGGTGGAGGGTGAAGACGGAATGATGAATGGTGAGAGTGAGGTTCGTGGTTCTGCCTCCCCGATTCATCATTCATCGCTCAGCGTTCTGCGCTCCGCTAAGAGACTGCTCGTGCGGGGGCCCAACTGGATCGGCGACGCCGTCATGAGCGAGCCCGCGCTGACCGCGCTGCGCGGGCTGTTCCCGACCGCCGAGATCACCTTGCTGGTCAAGCCGGCGATTGCGGAATTGATGACCGGCCACCCAGCGCTCGACCGAATTGTGGTCTATCAAGACCGGAAACGGCATGCCGGGCTCACCGGGAAGTGGGCCTTGGCGAGGGATCTGCGCCGCCTGCGGTTCGATCTCGCGGTTCTCTTTCAGAACGCCTTTGAAGCAGCCGTGCTGGTGTTCCTGACCGGGATTCCTCGCCGCTACGGGTATGCCACGGACGGGCGGGGGCTGCTCCTGACCGATCCGGTCGCGGTGCCGGATCGAGCGAAGATCGAACATCAGGTCCAGTATTATCTGAACCTGCTCCGGCCGTTGGGCGCCGGCGAGCGGGCCGGCTTGCCCCGCCTGTTCCTCTCGGATGAGGAAGTGCGGGCGATAGAACGGAGATTGGCCGAAGCCGGCATCGGCCAGTCCGATTTCGTTGTGGGCCTCAATCCGGGGTCCACGTACGGGAACGCCAAGCGATGGCTGCCGGAACGGTTTGCCGAGACAGCTGACCGTCTGGTTCGGGTACAGGGCTCGCGCGGCGGGCGAGGGGCGCGCGTCGTCATCGTCGGCGCGCAGGGCGAGGAGGCGCTGGCGCGCAGCATCGCGGACCGGATGCAGGCCAAGCCGGTCGTGCTGTCCGGACAGACCTCCATCCGGGAACTGATGGCCGCGGTCAAGCGCTGCGGGCTGTTCCTCACCAACGACACGGGGCCGATGCACATCGCCGCTGCGTTCGGGGTGCCGGTGGTGGCCGTCTTCGGCCCGACTGATTCACGCACCACCGCGCCGTTCGGAACCGGACACACCATCGTCCGCCATTCCGTTGAGTGTTCTCCGTGTCTGCTGCGCGAGTGCCCGATCGATCACCGCTGCATGACACGGGTCACGGTGGATGAGGTATACGACGCTGCGCTGAAGCAGCTCGCGGGTTCGTTTCGTTTATCTAGTTCTTCTGGTTTGTCTGGTTCGAACCAAACAAACCAAATAAACGAGACAAACCGAACAAACGTTTTGAGAAACGTAACGGTTTTTTTAGATCGGGACGGGACCGTGAACCGGGATACCGGCTACGTCAAGACTCCCGAAGAACTGGAGTTGCTCCCCGGTGTGGTGGAGGCGGTGGCGCGCTTGAAGCGGGCCGGAGCGTGTGTCGTGCTGGTAACGAACCAGTCCGGGGTCGCGCGAGGGTTTCTCACGATCGCAGGGCTGGAAGCGATCCATGCCAGACTGCGCGCACTGCTGGAGGCAGGTGGCGCCTGGCTCGATGCGGTGTATTATTGTCCGCACCACCCCGATGACGGGTGCCTCTGCCGCAAGCCCCAGACGGCCATGGTGGACCGGGCCATGGCCGACCTGGCGCTTGATCCGTCCGGTGCCGTGTACGTGGTGGGCGACCAGAAGCGGGACGTGGAGCTGGCTCGTCGGGTCGGCGCGAGAAGCGTGCTGGTGATGTCGGGACCGACGAGCCTGGACGCGATCACGGCCTTGGAAGCGGACGGACAATTGCCGGATCGCGTGGCGGATGGCCTGGCACAGGCGGTGGACTGGATCATCGAGGACGTCGCGAAGTCGAGGTCCGGCCTGCCATCGGGCCAACGGTCGTTATTCATGAGGGCCTGATCATGGTGAAGGTCGCCTGCATCGGCGCGGGGGCGTGGGGAACAAACCTGATCCGGAACTTTTCCGCGCTGGGTGCGCTCCATGCGATCTGCGATCCTGATCCGGCGGCGCTGAAGCGATGCGCCGAAGCCTATCCCCATGTCGCGGTGGGTGACTCATTCGACCGCGTGTTGGCGGATCCGGCGATCGATGCGGTGGTGATCGCCACTCCCGCGGGGCGCCATGGGGCGATGGCCAAACAGGCGCTGGAGGCGGGGAAAGATGTGTTCGTGGAGAAGCCGCTGGCGCTCACGTTGGCGGAAGGGCGTGAAGTGGTGGAGCTGGCCGACCGCGCCTCGCGAATCCTGATGGTCGGCCATGTGCTTCAGTACCATCCGGCCGTGCTCGCCCTCAATGACCTGATCCTTAAGGGAGAGCTGGGCAAGATCCAGTACCTGTATTCCACCCGCCTGAACATCGGAAAGTTTCGGCGTGAAGAGAACATCCTCTGGAGTTTTGCCCCCCACGATATTTCCACGATCCTGTTGCTGATGGGGCAGATGCCCTCGACAGTTCAGGCCAGCGGAGGCACCTATCTGCAGCAGGGGGTCCCCGACGTCACGGTGACCTTGATGGCGTTCCCCAACGGCGTGAAAGCGCATGTCTTCGTGAGCTGGCTGCACCCGTTCAAAGAACAGAAGCTGGTGGTCATCGGGGACCGCAAGATGGCGGTGATGGACGATCTCTCGAAGGACAAGCTGGTCCTGTATCCGCATCAGGTGAGCTGGATCGCCCGCGCGCCGGTGGCCCGGAAAGCCGACGCGGAGGTCGTGCCGGTGTCGATGGAGGAGCCGCTGGCCATCGAGTGCCGGCATTTTCTGGATTGCGTCGAGCGCCGCGTCCGGCCGCAGACCGACGGCACGGAGGCGTACCGTGTGCTGGAGGTCCTCCACGCGAGCCAAGTCTCGCTGGAC
>JACQQM010000011.1 GCA_016207025.1 Nitrospirota bacterium
GTTACAGACCGGCATGCTGGTCTGGCACGCCGAGACGGCGCAGGACTTCTATGACTGGATCCTCAAAGGCTACATGGTTTCGGAGGAGCCCGACGTGCACCTGCCTTTGGCCCTCTGCTGCGACGGGTTCTTTGTGACCCACACAACGGACGTCGTGAACCTGACACCGGCCGACATGTGTCTCCCGCCCTACGACCCGTACCGGTCTCCGGTTCCGTGCATGGACATGGAATGCCCGCCGGTCCGGATGATGCGGGATCCGTTCGTGATGAAAAGCAACTACATCAGCTACGCGACGCACGCCAGTTGGCAACAGGAAGTCTGGGCGGCGGTCGAGCGGTCGCGCAAGCATGCGATCGCCTGGCTGGACGGCTTGATCGAGGCCGAGAACACCGATGCCGACATCCTCATCGTCTCCTCAGGGACCGCGGTGTCGCAGGGCCGGGAAGCCATCCGCTTGCTGGCGGAGGAAGGCATCCGCGTCGGGCTGGTCAAGGTCAAGACGCTGAGGCCCTGGCCGGGAGAGGAGATCCGCGAGGCAACCAAGCACGCCAAGCATATCATTGTCCCGGAGTTCAACGTGACGGGATGGATGGCGCGGGAAATCAAGGCGAGCATTCCGGACAGCGACCGAGTCGTCGCGGCCCCGCACGTGTGCGGTGGCATGACGATGCCGCCGGAGATCATCGTGTCGGAGATCAAAACGGTGCTCGGCATGCGGTCAGCCGCGCTGGCCGGACGCGGGAGCTGAGCGGGGCAAAGTTCCAAGGCAAGCGCATTGGATGGTTCACGCAAACCCCACATGGTTGATAGACGGCTGCGCTGAGAGGAGGCGTTCATGAGCAAAGAGCGGATAAAAATCGCGCCGGAGTTCTTCGATATCATGCCGCCCGAGTACCAGGATCTGGTCACGAGGGCGACATACGGCAACGAATCCAGGGGCTGGAAAGACATCGGGACGAGCAAGGAGCTGATCGAAGAGCACTCGCTCTGCGCGGGATGCCCGGAATCCATGGCGTTCCGGTACATCCTCGCCTCTCTGCCGAACCCCGAGGACACGGTCATGGTGGGGTCCACCGGCTGCACCAGCCTGGTCTTTCCGCACGTTGCGGTGCATAACATCCACTCGCTGTTCGGCAACCAGAATGCCGTCGCCTCAGGGCTCAAGCGGGCGCTCACGTTGCGCTTCCCTGGGCGGATCAAGGACGTGGTGGTGCTGGCCGGCGACGGGGCCACGGTGGACATCGGGCTGGACATGACCCTGCAGGCCTGGTTCCGCCAGGAGAAGTTCACCACGATCTGCTTTGACAACGAGCTCTACGCCAATACGGGCGGCCAGGAGAGCGGATTGATGCAGAAAGGCTTTGTGGCCAAGATGGCACCGGTCGGCAAGACCTTCGAGAAGGTCCGCCTGCCCGAGATCGCACGCGAGTCCGGCTGCCACTACGTGGTCCAATGCACGGTCAGCAAGCCGTCGCTGATCGAGAAGGTGATCAAGAACGCCGTCTACGTCGCCCGGGAGATCGGTCCGACCTACCTTCAACTCTACACCCCCTGCATCCTGGAGATCGGCAAGAACAGCATGGAAGGTCTGCAGGAGATGCGTGACTCGGAGAAGCCCACCGAGCGGTTCGCCTACAAGGAGTACTTCAGCGAGCCGGCCAAGCAGTTGCTTGCCGAGATCGCCGCCAAGGAAAAGGAAAAGAAAGCGGCGTCGAAGCAGTTGGCTTCCCAAGAGGCCTAAGAGCACCTACACGGTTTGAACGAGCCGGGAGGATAGAGCATGATCAAGAAACGGATCAACATCCGGATGTCCGGTCTAGGTGGTCAGGGCGCGGTGACGGCCGCGCACGTGATGGCCATGGCGGCCTCCAAAGACGGCAAGTTTGCGATCTCCAACCCCTTCTTCGGAGCGGAGAAGCGGATGGCCCCGGCCGAGAGTTACTGCCGGATCGGCGTCGAGCGGATCTATGACCGAGGCGAGCTCGTGTTCCCCGACGTGATCGAAGTGTTCCATCCCCAGGTGATCACGATGGGAAAGAGCTACACGATGCCGTTCTATTCCGGCATCAAGGAAGGCGGCGTGGTCATCATCAACTCGGATGTCCCCCTGCTTTCCGATGAGGACATCCAGCGATTGAAGGATCTGAACGTGACGGTGTTCTACATCAAGGGGACGCAGATCGCGCTGGAGGTCGCGGGCACCGAGTTGTCCACGAACATGACCATGATCGGGTCCGTGGCCGGTATTACCAAGTGCGTCTCCTTGAACGCGCTCGACCTGGCGCTTCAGGAGCGCTTCGGGAAGAAGTTCGTGGCCTCCGGCGGGACCGCGACGCTGGACGAGGCGATCAAGAAGAAATTTGCGAAGAAGGAAATGCTATTGCAAAAGAATTTTTCGACAGTGAAGAGAGCGTACGAACTCGGCGTGGAATGGGCCGAAAAGAATAACGTCGAACTGCAAGTGGCCGCGATGGCTGCTGCCTAACGAACAGGACCTTACAAACGCATGTATAACGTTGCGCAGGTTCTCGAAGAGAAGTGCGTGGCCAAGAAGGGTTGCCGCCTCTGCATCATGTATTGCCCGGAGGCCAACTGTCTTGACCTGAACGTCACCAAGATGGTGGCCGAGGTCAACATCAATCGCTGCAAAGGGTGCGAGCTCTGCGTGGTGGTCTGCAACGCGGCCAAACACAACGCGATTGAGATGCAGGCGGTCAGCGCCAGCGGGAAGCTGATGTCGCACAAAGGCGAGTCCGCGGCTCTCGGCCAGGCCTATCAAGGCTGACGCCCGTCCAGGGCAAGCGAATCGTAAGAAAAACCCCATGGCGCCGGCGCTGTGGGGTTTTTTATTGAGTCAACGGCTCACGCGGGAGGTACGGGATGGACAACGACGACAACGTGATCAGGGAATTGATCGGAAAGATCACGACACTGATGCAGCACTTCGCGGAAGCCCTCGAGCGGCGGGCCGCCGAAATCCAGGCCACCGGGAAGGACCCTGAGTTGGCATCCAAGCTGGTCAAGGGCGCCGATGCGATGCGCGATAGCGGGAACATCTACCTCTCGTGGGCCCGCCACTTTGCCGCGCTCTCGGAAGGGACCTCGGACGCAGCCGACGAAGAGGATGAAGCCGACTTCGGCACGTAGGCCTGCTTGACGCTTGTATCGAGCTTTGAAACGGACAAGCAATTCACGGCCCGCCAAGCCCACAGTGCTCCGTGCTCTTCAAAAAGATGACACGGGTAGAGACGGTTTATGCTACAATCGGCTCCGTTTAAGGCTGGATGGGAGGTGCATCCAACTCAACTGAAAACCACTGAATGTGTTCCCCGGTAGCTCAGTTGGTAGAGCGGCCGGCT
This sequence comes from Nitrospirota bacterium, assembly GCA_016207025.1. Lineage (GTDB taxonomy): Bacteria > Nitrospirota > Nitrospiria > Nitrospirales > Nitrospiraceae > JACQQM01. Next base: position 3,363 of record JACQQM010000011.1, read on the forward strand.
GTAAAATTATTGCAGCTGCCACGGGAAACTGTGGTTGAAACATCGGGTGAAGTCAGGGAAGCCTGCCCCGAACTCTTCGTGGATCGGAATGGTAACCCTGAGCGAAGCCTGCCGAAGGGCCAGCGCGTAGGCAGGAACGTGCAGAGACTAGAGGCTGAGGAGCCTTCCCAATAACGCCTCACAAGCGCCCGACACCCTCCCCTGGTCCCAGGCGGGTGAAGAGATAGTCCGAGCCCGGTAGAAATGCTGGGGCACTCGTAACCGGTTGGTCGCAGGTTCGAGTCCTGCCCGGGGAGCCAATTTGTTAAAAAAGGCTGCTTTTCATGAGGAAGGCAGCCTTTTCTTCTGTGTTGCTCCGCGGAAGTTCTCCGACAAGCATCGACGCTCTCCATGAGCTGCTCATTTGACCCATTCCGACTCGCCGATGTCAGACCCTCACTGGCTCGGATGCGGTAAGATCATGCGAACCGGTGTGGCCTCTGTTGATTTCCGCCCTCATCCCTTGCTCTGTCACCCCCACCTCATGACGGTCGTTCCCCGTTTTCGTCCACGCGGTAGATTGCTGAACGGCATCCAAACAGAAACACGGCTCTTTACGGTCGCTCCTCATACTCAGCTTCTTAGCTTCTGTCACTGGCAATCCGATCCCCCCCGGCACCCCACAGTGATCCTGCTCCACGGATTGGAAGGCTGCAGCGACTCACATTACATGCTGGGCATCGCCGACAAGGCGTGGCGAGCAGGCCTCAATGTCGTGCGCCTCAACCAGCGCAATTGCGGCGGGAGCGAGCACCTGACGCCTACCCTCTATCACAGCGGTCTCAGCGGTGATCTTGCAGCGGTCGTCACTGAACTGTGGACCCGTGACGGAATGGAGAGCCTTTGGGTGGTAGGCTACTCGATGGGCGGCAATCTGGCGCTGAAAATGACGGGAGAAGTCACAGACACGATTCCGGCTCTCCGTGGGATCATCGCGGTATGTCCCAATATCGACCCTGCCGCCTGCGTCGCAGCACTGGAGCAGTCGACGAACTGGCTCTATCAACGCTATTTTTTGAAACGTCTCAAGGAGCGACTCCGGAGAAAGGCTGGACTGTTTCCCGGCAAGTTCGATCTGTCGCGCTTGGCCGGCATCGCGACGCTACGCGAGTTCGACGAGATCTATACCGCCCCGGACGGAGGGTTCCGAAGCGCCGAGGACTATTACGAGCGGGTAGGCGCCAGGCACGTCCTCGCCGACGTCCGGGTTCCAACCCTCATGATCACAGCCCAAGACGACCCATTTATTCCGTATCCCATCTTCAAGACCGTTGCCCTCACGGCGAATCCCTGGATACGGCTGATATCCCCGACGCATGGCGGTCATTGTGGGTTCTTCCAACGACCCCGCCTGGATGAAGACTGTTACTGGGCCGAGAACCGACTCGTGGAATACATGGTCCGAGCCAGTCAGCCCTCCGCGCGAGAATGGACGTCTGGAGCAAACGCGGCAGGGGCGCGGCAGACAGCTCGCGCATGACGGAAGCTTGACGCCTATTCCACCGGCTGCAACGTCACCGTGACTTGATGGCGGCGGCCGTCGCGCAGAAACTCGACCGGCACGTTATCACCGACCTTGTGCCGATCCAAGATCGTCAGAAGCTCGTCCACGGCCTCAACTGTTTTCCCATCCACCCCGGTGATCACGTCGCCCAACTCGATGCGGCCGGTTGCGCTCTCACGCACGCCCGTCAAGCCTGCACGCTCCGCTGCGCTGCCCGGCCCGACTCGCCCCACCACCAGCCCTTTCACCCCCCACCGTTTCGCGATCGCATCGGGAATCAACGTCACGCCCAATCCCGGCCGGATCAGCCGACCGTGCTTGATCAGTTCGGGAACGATCCGGTTGATGGTATCCACCGGCACCGCGAACCCGATGCCGGCAAAGGCCCCGCTGGGGCTCACGATCTGCGTGTTGATCCCGATGAGCCGACCGAAGCTGTCCAGGAGAGGACCGCCCGAATTTCCCGGATTAATCGCCGCATCGGTCTGAATGACCCCGTCAATGGTGCGATCCGTCATGGATTTGATCGTGCGCCCCAGCGCGCTCGCGATCCCCGTGGTGAGGGTATGGTCCAGCCCGAAGGGGTTCCCGATGGCCAGGACCTTCTGCCCCACTCGCAGATCATGCGAGCTGCCGATCACCACGGGCACCAACGTATCCGCCGGCGCCTGAATCTGCAGCACCGCAAGGTCATGGTCCGGGTCAATGCCGACCACGCGGGCCCGGTAGTTGGACCGATCGGCCATGGTGACGTTGATGGCGTCCGCACCGTACACCACGTGGAAATTCGTAACGAGATGGCCTTCTTTGTTCCAAATGAACCCCGACCCTGAACCTTGCGGGACCTCGAACAGGTTCAGGGACCACGGATCTCGGCGGATGGCGCTGTTGGCAATAAAGACCACCGAACGGGTGGCCTTCTCGAAAACCGCGATCGTCGCCCGTTCATCCGCCCCCAGATCGGAAGGCGGCTGCGTGACCGGACGAGGGAACACTTCCGGACCGGTATAGTTTGGCCCCAGCGGGCGGCCCCAGTCATCGCGGGCGGTGGCGTACACGCCCAGCGCCGCGAGAGCCAAGAGGCCAACAAGGAGAACTGGCCGAAGTCGAAGAGACGGCAAGAGAACGAACCTAATCCCCAATAATCTGTACAATGAGATCGCGCGTGCGGGCGCGCGTATCGAAATCAACCACCACGAGCTGCTGCCAGGTTCCCAGCGACAGTGATCCGTCGTTGAACGGGACGGTCACCGATGGGCCCTGGATCTGGCCGCGCAGATGACTGTGGCCGTTATCCTCGCCCGGGTTGCGCGTGTTGTGCTGCCAGGCCGGATCGGCCGGAATCAAACGATCCCAAAGAGTTTTCGTATCGGCTCGGATGCCGGGCTCATCCTCGATAATCATCACGGAGGCGGTCGTGTGCTTGATGAACACCGTCACGATCCCGGCTGTGAGCCCAGTGCCGGCCAGCGCCTGCTGCACCAGCGCGGTGACGTTCTCGACCTGCGTGTCACCCTTCATGTTGAGCCTGAGCGGCACGCTCTTCACCGGCATGCGGCAGCTCCCGAGGCCAGGCCCCTCAGATAACGCACCTCACGACCGGAAAGAGCGGCCCCGCGCGCCTCGGCCAGAATCCGGTCGAACGCCCCCTCGGCGGCGAGGTCACGGAGCGCGGCGACCACGGTCTCGCTCAGAATTCCCTCTCCTCGCAGTTTTTCCAAGTAGGCAAACGCTTCTGCCAGCGTCTCCCGCGTGCGCGTGTAGTAATCGCGTCCACGCCGTCGGTTGCTGTAGGCCTCGAACTGCTCGCACGCCACCAACTCTTCCGCCAATTGGCGCACCCAGGACGGCGCACGTGTCAGTTTCTCCGGATAATAATAGTAGAGCATGACGCGACTCATCCAGGGCGACCACCGCACTCCCCGTTGGGTCAAGCTGGGCTTGACTGCGCGCAACCGTCGCGCCAGGCGGCGGGCGTAGCCCAGGCGCATCTCGACCTGTTCCCGCGCCCAGTCGTCAATCGGAATGCCGGCCGCATGGAGCTCGCCGGCGTAACGTGCAAGAAA
>JACQQM010000145.1 GCA_016207025.1 Nitrospirota bacterium
GAGCAGGCCTTTTACATGGTGGGCCCCATTGACGAAGTCGTGGCCAAGGCCGAGAAGTTAGGATACAAGAGGGGATGAGACGGCTAGGCTGCCCCCTGTGCTCGCACAACGCGCACGGTGAAGCTGTGCTCGTCGGATGCGCGCAATGGGGGGCAGCCTAGCCGCCGCCCCTCTTGAAGATGAGGAGGAGGAGAGAAGAGGAGCGATGGCGGGAAAGCTCCTATTAGAAGTCGTGACGCCTGACCGGCTGCTGCTCAGCCAACAGGTGGACGAGGTGATTGCGCCCGGAAGCGAAGGCGAATTCGGGGTGCTGCCCGGCCACTGTCATTTTCTGACCACGCTGAAGATCGGCGAGTTGCGCTATCGCGTCGGGGACGTGACCACCTACATGTCGGTGCTCTGGGGATTCGCGGAGGTCACGCCCAAGAAGGTGACGATTCTGGCCGAGATCGCCGAGAAGGCCGAAGACATTGATGTCGAGCGTGCTGAAGCCGCGGTGATCAAGGCCGAGCAGCGCCTGGAAATGGGCGGGCTCCCATCCGAGGTAGAAGCCGCCAAGGTCAGCCTAGAGAAAGCCCGCCTCCGCAAAAAGATCGCCGAACGCCTGCGGCGCGCAAAACACTCCTGACCCATCCCTATCCCCCGTTACCTCCTAGGCAGCTCATTTTGTAAGGGCGCTTACAGGTTCGCCGTAAGAGCGGCCACGGACACCCGCGACCCTTCGGCTCTACACTCTAGAGCGAAAGAAGGGAACAAATCATGATGCGGGAAACGACGAAAGGCTGCGGACGGTCGCTGCGGGATTTGACGGTTGCCGCCTTCTTTGTCCTGCTTGCCATGACCGGCTGCGCCACGGGTAGCGGGACCTATTACGAGAAACACGAGATCACGGGCCTCGCGGTCGTGTTTTTGGACGAACAAAGCCTCCAGGCCAAGTGGACGGACATAACGGGCAAGGAGTTCGGAATCCACGGCACCCCTGTCTCTCCGACTATCTCCGATGTCCCTGCCGCTCCGAATCAGTTGCCCGTGGTGCACAAGGTGCGCGGGGTGTTCGATCACCGGACCAACACGATCTACTGCCCGAAGATGGACTTCGAGGTCTGCGGACGCGAACTTCACCATGCCGTGCTCGGCCAACTCCACGCCGAGCATCACTGACCGGCGGCTTGAGCACAGCGCTCTGTGGCAGGGTTGAGCAGCCGGAACAGATCGTCTTGTAGAGTCCTGTCTTACCTGGTACAGAACTGAACAGCCGTACATCTTCGTACATCTTTATCAGTCCTGCCTGGGCGGATAGCTCGTTACTTGCGCGAAAAACCTAGAACTCATGCTGGCATAATTTCTGCTCCCTTTCCGCTTACAACCTACACTTTCCAAGGAGGAGGATACTCGCCTGATGCCTCCCCGGCAACGCGCCGCCGCTGCCGGATCGCTTGACAAGCGGGCGCCTCCTCCATAGGATCGCGGCATGAGTCCCAGCCTATGGGGCGATCCGTCCAGCAGAACCGAGGGGACATGAACGATGACAGCCTGAAGATCCTCAAGGAGATTCCGCTGTTCGACGGCGTGTCCGAGGACTCGCTCCAACTCCTGGACCAAGCGGCGTCCATCCGCAGCTACCGAAAAAAGGAAGCCCTCTGCCGGCCCAATGAACCGTTCAACGCCCTGTTCTACCTGCTGGAAGGGCTGGTCCAGCTCAGCTTGACCGATCCCCAGGGCAAGGAGGTCAGCTTGATGATCCTCTCGTCCGGCCACTGGTTCGGGGAGTTGTCCTTGCTTGACGGTCGGTACCAGCCCACCACGATCGTGGCCGTGGAGCCGAGCCGGGCCCTCGTGCTGCCACGCCAGACGTTCCTCGACCTGCTGAACAAGGATCCCACCATTGCGCTGGAGATGCTGACCTATGCCTACCGGCGGCTCTACCACGTCCTCGCCCACGTCAAGCGCATCCAATTCGGAGACGCCTACCAGCGCGTCGCGCGCGTCCTCCTAGCCCTGGCCGACGAGTACGGGACCGAGCACACGGAAGGAATCCGGCTCAAATTCCGCCTGACCCACCAGGTCTTTGCCGACCTGAACGCACTCACCCGTGAAACGGCGACGCAAACGCTCTCCGCGTTCCGGGTAGCCGGCTGTCTGAAGGAAGACGACCAGCGTCACTGGATCATCACGGACCGGAAAAAGCTCGAGCGCGAAGCCGGCTGACCCGCTCCTCCCGCCCTTTTGTAAGCCAGCGCACAATTGCTCCGTAGGGACGGCCACAGACACGCCGGCCCTCCGATGGTTACACTTGTTCCCGTGATGACGAGAACGCTGACATACAGGCGAACACGGGGCCTCGGCGGGTGGCTGCTCTTGACGGCCTTCCTGGGCTTGTTCGGCGCGGCGGGCTGCGCAACACCAGGAACCTACTACGAGAGGCACGAGATCCCGCGTCTCACCGTCGTCTTCCTGGATGAGCAAAGCCTCCAGGACAAATGGACGTTGGTGACAAGCAAGTCGCCCATCATGAGCAGCGGGGTCGTCGTCGGGCTCTTCGACTTCCGCACCCAAACCATCTATTGCCCGAAGATGGACTTCGAGGTCTGCGGGCACGAGCTGCATCACGCCGTCCTCGGGCGCTTCCATCCCGAGGATTGACCACCTTCGCCGCCAGAACTATTCCGTCTTAACCGGCCTGCGGGCCTAGCGGCATCGTGATCACAATCCCGCCCATGACGTCATTCATCTTGAAGTCCCGCTTCGGACTCTTGGGGTGCGCGTTGTGGCACCCGATGCAGGCTTGCGTAACAGCCCTATCGGCGTAGATCGCTTGGAAGTATCGACTCTCGCCGCTTGTGACGATTCCGGTGTAAGGACGTTCTGGGTTCATCCGGACATCTTCAAGCCCGGTTCGCTCGAATTCGGTCGCCGGCCCATTCTGCTGGTTGATTGGCCAGAGACCGATGAGGCGGTAGCGGACTATGGTGCCGGTCTTCGCGGCAAGCTCCCCTGACTCCATCAAGAACTGGGCAGGCAAGGGTAACGTATTCGCCACCCGCCAGTTCTCCGAGGCGACCATCACCCCTTTTTTCTGCATCCGCTCCACGATGTGGACCGTATAAAAAGTCCGGTCCGCCTCGATCACGGCGTGCACGTAGTCGGCCACGGTCTCCGGAGGAATTCCGACCTGAGCCCCGGAGTCCTTGCTGTCGGCGGAGATGCCCCAGAGAGCGAGCACCGCTATCGTAGCGATCACTGCTCCCCACGCTAAACTTTTTGCGGACATGATGCTCCATCCTTATCTAGGCGCAGAGCTGTGAACTCGTACCAGAGATCTTTCGACTGACAGCATGAACGCCTCTGCCTGCCTTATCGACACGGGCCATGTGGCAGTTTCCTTCACCCTTCACTACCCAACAAGTTTCTATTCGGACTGAAGTCCCGCCGCCCGCCTGCCAAGTGATGAGGTTATTGACGCGCCGGGATGGTGATCATAATCCCACCCATGACATCGTTCTGCCTAAAGTCCCGCTTCGGGCTGTCTGGGTGTGCGTTATGGCACCCCACGCAGGTCTGGGAGACGGCCCGGTCGGCATAGATCGCTTGGTAATACCACTTCTGTCCACTTTCAAAAAATCCAGTGTACGGGCGGTCTGGCTGCGTGAGAACGGCCGCGAGCCCTGCTCGCTCGAACTCAGTCGCCGGTCCATTCCGTGCGTTGATCGGCCACAGGCTTAACAGCCGGTACCGAATGTTTGACCTTCTCGCAACTAAATGGGCTGAGTCCATCAAGAACTGGGCAGGAAGAGGGAGGGTGTTCTTCTCCTGCCAGTTCTCTGAAGCGACCACGATACCTTTGGCTTGCATCCTTTCCACGACATTCTTCGTGTAAATTTCCCGGTCTGCCTGGATCACGGCATGGACGTAATCCGCGACCATGTCCAGCGGGATACTGACCGACGGACCCGAAGTCTCGGCTGCCCTCAGCATGATCGAACTTGCCCCGACTAGGACCAGCGCAACGGCTCCCCACACCAGTTTGCCGTATGTCATAGTGTCACCTCACCTTTCTGTGGCCGCGACTGGAAGGCTTACAAGCCACAATGTTCGAGGCTGTCCTTCCCGCGAGTGACTAGTGAACTACCCTCCCTTGGCGTGTGCAAACAGCAGGCCTCCGGGGTGGTCCTCAGGCGCTGGTTGAATTTGCGCACCCTTATGCAGTAGCGTTGGCGGCCACCTCAACTCGACACGGTGGTCTCTGGTGGAAATCCACCACGAAGAGGCTCAGATGCACCATAACACCGGGGGTCCAGCCGCGCGTACCGAACTCACCGTCACAGCCGGCGAAACGCCTAAGCGCCTCGATCTGTTCCTCGCCAATCGCGAGCCGTCGCTGTCCCGCTCAGCCCTCCAGCGCCTGATCACGGAGGGACGCATTACGATCAACGGCCTCACCGCCAAGCCCAGCCAGAAGATCAGGCCCGGCGACCGAATCGTCCTGGAGATCCCGCGGCCGGAGCCCCTGGAACTGAAGCCGGAGCCGATCCCTCTCGAGATCCTGTACGAAGATGCGGCGCTGCTCGTGCTGAACAAGCCGGCCGGCCTGGTCGTACACCCGGCGCCCGGGCACTGGTCCGGCACGCTCGTCAACGCCCTCCTGCACCACTTCGGTTCTTGCGAAGGGTCACTGTCCGCCATCGGCGGCAAGGAACGGCCTGGATTAGTCCACCGGCTGGATAAGGAGACTTCGGGGGTCATGGTGATCGCCAAGACCGACCAGGCCCACCGGGCGCTCGCTTCGCAGTTCAAGCAGCACAGCATCACACGCGCCTATGAGGCGCTCGTCTGGGGGGCCGTTAAAAAATTTGAGGGGCTCATCGAGCTGGCCATCGGGCGGGATGTGAAAGAACGGAAGAAGTTTTCGGCCCGCACCGCCCGGCCAAAACCGTCGGCGACGGCCTATCGGGTGGTCCACCGGTTCGGCAAGCTGGCCACGCACGTGGAGCTGTTCCCTCGCACCGGCCGCACGCATCAGATCCGGGTGCACTTGGCCGCCATCGGGCATCCGGTATTGGGCGACCCCACTTATGGAGGCCGAAAAGTGAGGGACCTGCCGGGGGTGGCGATCCCGCGCGTGATGCTCCACGCCAAGACGCTGGGATTCCGGCATCCGGAGACGGGTCGCACCCTGGAGTTCAGCGCGCCACGTCCCTTGGACATAGACTCGGTCATGGACGCACTTCAGGACGCCGTGTCACCCAGCCGATGACGACCCGCCGGACCGGCGCTTGACAGACGGGACATGGCAAGGTATGTGTCAGCACACGAGAGGCGATGAACGGTGGAGACAAGCGAAGCGTTGGATGTGATCGGCAACTTGGTGTCGGCGCTCAAGGCGTATACCGCGAAACTGCCCGCCGTCATGCCGCTCTCGGTCATGCCGGGAGGGTTCAAGCCGGCACCGGAAACCGTCATGGTCTATGAGCAAGCGGTCTATCGATTCCGGAGTCAGGCCGGCTCTTCTGCGTTCCGTCGACTCAATGACCTGCTCATCGAATCGTTGGAAGCGTTTGAATCGGGATGGGTGCTGAAGTCCGCGCAGCCGCTGCTGCTCTCACTTGATCTCATTGAACTGATGCAGCGCGAGAAGGCCATTACGATGACGGCCGCCGAGGCGGGCCGCCTGCGGGAATACCGCTCCGCCCTCCACCGCCTTCTACCCGGCAATCAACCGGAGCTCGAAGGCGCCGGAAAAGGCTTGTGACGCGGGTCCTGTCGTCGACCACGCAGAGGGCGCGGATGACGAAGGGCGGGCAGCTTCGGTCTCACCATGATGCGATGATATCGGATAGCCGTTCCAGGTCTGGCTGTTGGCTGCGTGGCCTTGTCGGACCAACAGAACGGCGCCGCAGCGCCCTTACAACTAGTACCAGGCAACTTGCGCCATGGCGAGAACCTCCGTGCCCATCCCTTCCATCCGCGACAGAATGATCGTGGGCTGGGCGCCACCCGCGTCATGGGGTAAGAGACGGGTTACGGAGAAGAGGTGAAAGTGGGCCGGGGAGTTGTGATTGAAAAAATGTGATGAGTGATCAACGGCCAGCTGAACTCAGCACCCAGCACTCATCACTCATAGCTCGTCACGGTCGTCAGTGGCCCATTTGGGGACCGGCCGCAGTAGAGCCCTGCGTCACCAGATTGAGCCGCACCATTTTCTGGCAGTGGGGGCACTTGAGGCGGATCGTGTTTTCATCGAGATACTCGACGTCCTCTTCCTTGGCCCACATCAAGAGCCCGCAGGCGGGACAGGTCCGGACCAGCTTTGCCATTGATTCACCCTTACTACTCAGTCGGAGCAGCACCTACATAAGAGGCGGTACTGTAATACTACAAGGAGGTTGTCACGCTCAAGACCATGATCATGTTCTCGGAACGAAAGGATTTTGATCCCGCCCAGCTCGTGCGGCTCTACGCGCACGCGCCGTGGGCGAGCGGCCGCACCGTGCAGGACGCGCGCGAGATGCTAGCCAATACGGACCTCGTCCTCACCGCGTGGGACGGGAAGCGGCTCATGGGGTTCGGCCGTGTCCTCACCGACTATGTATACCGGGCCTCCATCTGGGATGTGATCGTGGACCCGGACTACCAGGGGCAGGACATCGGGACCCAGATCATGCAGCGGATTCTGGACCATCCCGATCTCAAGCAGGTGGAGCTCTTCTGGCTCTGCACGCGGGACAAGCAGGCGTTCTACGAGAAGCTGGGCTTCAGCGCCAACGAGCAGACCGGCATGGTGTGGGCGAGGGCCAAGCACGCAAAACTGAAATAGAAAGCGTCATTCGTCATTCGTCAATGGTCATTTGTCTGATAAGACGAGTCGTATCGAATGACCGATGACGAATGACATCCTCACGCGGGGGCGCGGCGGAAGCGCTTGGGCGAAGCGCTGGACGTACGCTGCCCTTGCTCATGTTGAGCGCAGTTCCTGACCAGTTACCTTCCAGGCAAAAATAAAAAGAATCAGGATAGCCAGATCCGCCCATGCCCACGGAATCCACATGAACGGAACAC
>JACQQM010000150.1 GCA_016207025.1 Nitrospirota bacterium
ATGTCCGGGAAACCACGGGCTGGATGGACGTCGAGCTCACCGGCGAGACCGCCGAGATCGAGCGGGCGGTTGAAGGACTGAAGAAGAAAGGGGTACTGGTCGACCCCATCGAGCTGAACGTGGTGGAATGAGGCCGTGGCGCGTCTATTGCGTATCTTGCGTCGGTGACCCGTTGCATCCTCAGGAGCAACGGGTGCCCCGACAGACGCGGCACGCTAAAGACGCGCTTCGTCACCCGTCACTCGTCACTGATTTTTATGGAACTTACTGACTCACAGATCCAGCGATACAGCCGCCACATCATTCTGCCGGAGGTGGGCGGCAAGGGACAGAAGAAGCTCTCCCGCGCCAAGGTGTTGATCATCGGGGCTGGCGGCCTGGGGTCTCCCGCCGCCATGTATTTGGCGGCAGCCGGCGTGGGGACGTTGGGCCTCGTGGACGGCGACGTGGTGGATCTCTCAAACCTCCAACGGCAGATCCTCCACACGACCGCCACGGTCGGCGTGCCGAAGGTGGAGTCCGGACGGCAGATGCTGGCCGCGCTGAACCCCGAGAGCACGGTCAAAACCTACCAGGAGAATATCACGGCCGACAACATCATGCGGTTCCTCCCGGACTACGACATCGTCCTGGACGGCTCCGACAACTTCACGACCCGGTTTCTGGTCAATGATGCGTGCTATTTCGCCAAGAAGACCCTCATCTCGGGCAGTATCTTCCGTTTCGAGGGCCAACTGACCACCATCAAGCCGCACGAGGGGTACCCGTGCTACCGCTGCCTCTATCCCGAGCCGCCTCCGGCCGGGTTGGTGCCGAACTGCCAGGAAGCCGGCGTGCTGGGTGTGCTGGCCGGGACGATCGGCGTTCTCCAGGCGGCCGAAGCGATCAAGGAAATCCTGGGGATCGGAGAGACGCTCGCGGATCGGCTCCTGATTTACGATGCGCTCGAAATGAAGTTCCGGAAAGTGAGCCGTCCCAAGGACCCGGACTGCCCACTGTGCGGGGCCAACCCCACCATCACCGACCTGGGTGGCAATTACACGGTCTCGTGCACCATCTAACCCGCTCGCGAACGTGCCCGTTCTGAAGATCCCGCAGCAGATTCTCGACGAGATGGTCGCCCACGCCCGCGAGCTGGACCCCTTCGAATGTTGCGGATTGCTGGCCGGGACGAACGGCACAGTGGCACGCCAGTACCGCATCACCAATACGGTGGCGAAGGACGCGCGGGCCACACGGGTCTTCAACGAAGCCGGCGTCAAGCGGTTGGGGCATCTTTCCGAGACAACCCGCGCCGAGGTGGCCTATTTCATGGACCCTAAGGAAATGCTGGCGGCGTTCAAGGACATGCGCGAGCGGCGGCTCGAGCTTGCCGTGATCTATCACTCGCACACCCACTCGCCTGCCTATCCGTCCGCCACCGATATCGGTCTTGCCTACTATCCCGAGGCCGCCTACCTGATCATTTCGCTCGAAGAGAAATCCAAACCGGACGTTCGCGCCTACTGGATCAAAGACCGCGAGGTCTCACCGGCCGAATTCCTGCCGATTTGACTTTCCCTTGATCCGCCTCGGGGCTCTCGTTTGGATGAAAATTCTGGTAGACCGTCGCGTCAAACGGTGCCATAATGCGGTCGCCGCATCCAACAACCCCAGATGAGAGGAATACGGTGAGAACTTCGACTCCGCTGACTCGATTGAGCGTTCTCCTTGTCGCTGCGCTCACCTGCCTGAGTTGGATTGGGGAGGCCGCCGCCGAGGAGAAGAGCATTTTCAGCCCGATCATCCACGTTGATAAAGAGAAAGGGTATATCGTCGTGTCGAGTGACAGCGGGATCATCGGAGTCGAAGTGAGTGAGGCAGCCAAGCCTCACCTCGACAAACTTCCTATTTCAGGCATGATCGATATCGTGGTGGAGCTCAGGCCGGGGAACGCCCCCTTGCTGAAAAGCTGGAAAGTGGCGGGCGGCGAGTCCGCATGCAAGCATTTCGACGGAACAACTTGCAAATGAGCGTCGAAGGGGTTGCCCTACTCCGAACTGCCGAGCATGTCGTCGATCAGCGGCCGATTGATGTCCGTACAGCCAGGACAGATGGTATCGAAGAGCGCCTCGTGATCGGCCACGAAATTGCGCCCATCCACGAGCTTGTCGGTGATCACGTGGTCGTAGCAGGTGTCGCAGAGCATCATGAAGCCCCGCATCACCGAGACCGTTTTTCGTCCGGCGCTTCCTTGCATTGCAGCAACTCCTCCGGTCGTCTCAGTCTATCCGCTCTCGATCTCTGATCAGACCGAGCCCTTCAGTTGAGCCACCCAAAAGTCTTCGGTCTCCAGCTCGACGCCGCACCGGGGGCATTCGTACGGTTTGTCCGGCGGCGGAACCGAGAGTTCGGCCTTCTCGATCTGACCGCGACAGACGTGGTAAAAGTGGCCGCGGGCATCCTCGTTGTCCAGCGGTTCGTTTTCGAATATCAACACCATGCGCCATCTCCGGATCATTGACTGGGACGAGTATACCCAGCCGCCCGCCCGATTGGCAACACAAGGAGCCGACCGGAGACGGACGGCTAGAGCTGGAATTGGGCTTCGTACAGGCCGGCGTACAGGCCGCCTCGGGTGAGCAGATCCTCGTGGATCCCTTCCTCGACGATCCGGCCACGGTCCACCACCACGATGCGATCCACGTTATGGAGGGTGGACAGACGGTGGGCGATGATGAAGGTCGTGCGGCCCTGGGTCAGATAGTTGAGGGCCTCGCGGATTTTGACCTCCGTCTCGGTATCGATGTTCGACGTCGCCTCGTCAAAAACCACGATCGGCGGATTTTTCAACAACACCCGCGCTATGGAGACCCGCTGCTTCTGCCCGACCGAGAGCTTGACGCCGCGTTCCCCGATCCAGGTCTCGTAGCCATCCGGCAGTTCGGCAATGAACTCCTGGGCGCGGGCCGCGCGCGCCACCTCCTCAATCCGGGCCTGATCAGCCATCAGATCGCCATAGGCGATGTTGTCGCGGACGGTGCCGTTGAACAAGAAGGGCTCCTGCTGCACCAGACCGATTTGGCTGCGCAGGAACGCGAGGGGTAGGTCCCGCACGTCGTACCCGTCGATGGTGATGGCCCCGGCCCGTACGTCGTAGAAACGCATCAGCAGCTTGAGGATGGTGCTTTTCCCGGCTCCGCTGGGACCCACCAGAGCGATCCGTTCCCCAGATCTGACCTCCAGCGACACGTTGTTCAGAACCGGCACATCGGGGCGATAGTCAAACGAGACATTCTCGAACCGGACTGCGCCGGACAACCGCTCCACCGGCTGGACCACGCCCGGCCGATCCTCCACCTCCGGCGGCGTATCCAGGATGTCGAACACCCGTTCACTGGCCGCCAGCGCGTGTTGGAGCATGTGGTTCACGGAGTGAATCTGATTGATCGGCACGTAAAAGAGGGCCAGGTAGGAGAGAAACATCACCAGCTCGCCCACCGTGAGGCCTCCGTGGAGGACCTCTTGGGCTCCGTACCAAAGGATGAGCACAGTTCCCAGGGCGCCCACGAAGATCATGCCTGGTGAATAGACGGCCCACAGGCGCATGGCTTTCAGGTTGCTCTCGCTGTATTCTCGGCTGAGTCCGCTGAACCGAGCACGCTCATAGGCCTGTCGGTTGAATCCCATGGTCTCCCGGATTCCCGACAGCGCGTCCTGCAGATAGGCGTTCAGCTCCGCCGCGTTCCTCCTGATGGCGTGGTAGTAGCGATGCACCCGCTTCGTAAACAACGAGGCGGACACGATCAGGACCGGGACAGGAATCAGCGACAGCAAAGCCAGCTTCCAGTTCAATACGAACAGCATAATGGTGATGCCGGCCAGAGTGAGCGACGCGGTTAGCAGCCCTTCCAGACCATCCACAAAGATTCGCTCCATATGCTCGGTATCACTGGTCACCCGCGACATGATCTCGCCGGTGGAACGGTTCTCATAGTAACTGATGGACAGCCGCTGCAAGGCGGCAAACACCTGGTCTCTCAGGTCGTGCACGACCCGCTGCTCCAGCGTGTTGTTGAAGCGGATCCGGAGGGAGGCAAACAGATTTTTGAGCCCGTAGGCGACCAGAAGCCCGACGATCACCCAGGGCAGCAGGCCGGCCCGGCGGGCTTGAATGACGTCGTCGATGATGATTTTAATCAGCCACGGCGGCACGAGCTCCAACGCGGTGGTCAACCCGGCGCAGCCGAGCGTGGTCAAGGCAAGGAGGCGATACGGTCGCAGGTACCGAAGAACGCGCAGGAGAGGTTTCACAAGCAGCCAGCCCACAGGTCGAGGCTAAATGACGGTCGCGTGCTCCTTCTGCCAATACCGGTCAAATTCATCGAGCTGAGTAAGCGTGGACAGGTCTGTCATCCGGTCGAGGAACAGCTTGCCGATCAAATGATCCATCTCATGTTGGATACAGACGGCAAAGAGGACGGTGGCGTCAAACTCCGCCGAGGCTCCCTTCCGGTCGAGGGCGCGGACCCGAACCATCGAAGGCCGCGTCACTTTGCCGCGAAGACCGTCCACGCTAAGGCACCCTTCCCACATCTCGGCTTGGTGGGGCCCATAAAACACGATCGTGGGATTGATGAGCACCGTTTCAGGAAACCCGCCCTCGCCGGGGCAGGCCATCACGATAATCTGTTCGGATCGGGAGACCTGTGGAGCGGCCAGTCCGATGCCCTCCGCCTGGACCATCGTTTCAAACATGTCGTCGAGAAACTGCTGAAAATCTCGGCGACTGATGTCATCAGGATCGACGGGGAGCGCAATTTTTCTCAGGACCGGATTCCCAAGCTTGGCAATCTTCAGCAGGGCCATCTCTCTCTACCCTTCATCCGTTATTCCACGCAGTCCAGTCTGCATGCTTCGGTATCCTATAACACAGCCCCTCTCGGGCCTGCAAGGCTGACCGCCGATCCTCAAACGGATTGGCCTGTTCCGTCACAGCGGCTTCTTCGGCCGGCGAGGACCGGGTAGTTCAAATGTCTCCTGGTTGGCTTTCCACCAATCAATCCATTCCTGCGCCCACTCCACACGATCCTGTTTGGTCGAAACATCCCAATCGTGCATCTCGCTCTCATGACGGGTCAGCAGCCACAGGGAGTTGACCGCTGTAATGGCCACAAACCGCTCATCATCCGAGATCAGCCCGATGAGGCTGGGAATCACCGCCTTGTGCCGAACATACCGGGCCTCGAAGGCTGCCGCCTTTCTGATCGTAGGATTCGAATCCTTGGCCATGAGTTCGATCGCCGGCGGGACCTGAGCCGGATCCAGGCGGACAGCCACGCGCAACGCGTGTTCGCGGATTCGAGGCATTTCATTCGGTTCCTTCGCGACCTCGATCAACGCCGGAACCGCGCCGGGCTCCTTCATCATTAAGAGCGTCTCGATCGCGTTGTACCGGGTGCGGGCGCCCGGCATTTTCAGCGCTTTGACCAGCACCGGGACCGCCGGCGCACCAAGATGGACGAACTCGCCCATCGCCCAAAACTCCTGCTTGCCCTCGAGCAACGGCAGGAGCGCCTCGGCCCGCTTGACCTCGTCCGAGTCGAGGGGCTTCGAGGACGGGGGCACCGAGACATCAGGAGCCGCCTCGGGCTTGGGAGGCGCGTCAAACGGCATCTGCGCGGGCACAACGTGCGCCCATTCAGCATGTCCGGAAGCCTGGGCAAAAGACGGAACGAACGCACTCACCGCCCCGATTAATCCGATCAGTAGTAATCGAGTCATGCTAATCACCAAGTCGAATGTCATCCATCGATCAAGATGTCTTCTTCCTTCACACATACTATGGTGTCATCCTACCTGGCACAAAAACGAAAATGCAACGACCGCGGGAAAGTTCTCCTGAGAGTCACAGGAATTTCCGTCGGGCCCCTATTCTGCCGGCTTGCCTGGGTGGGAAGTCACTTCCCCGTTGACGGTCGTCTTGGTTCGTTCTCGGTGCAGCAGTTGGTAAAGAACCGGCAGAACCAGCAGGATGAGCGCCGCCGAGGTGAGCATGCCCCCGACGACCACCCGCGCGAGCGGCTGCTGGGACTGCGCCCCGATCCCGGTGGCAACCGCGGCGGGCAACAGGCCGATGGCCGCCGCCAACGTCGTCATCAGGACCGGCCGCATCCTGGCTTCGGCGCTCTTCAGAATGGCGGTACGTGGGTCGTCCCCCTCCTCCATAAAATCGCGGATCTTCACGATCAGGATGAGGCCGCCCTGAATCGCCACCCCGAACAGCGAGATGAACCCTACTGCCGCTGAGATGCTGAAGTCCGTTCCCGTCAACACCAGCGAAAAGACGCCGCCGATCAGCGCGAAGGGAACTGTAAAGAGCACCAGCACCGCATCCCGGAAGGAGTTCACGGCCAGATAGACCAGCACCAGCACGATCACCAAGCTCAGCGGGACAATGGTGGCTAGACGCCGCTTCTCATCCTGAAGCTGGTCGTATTCCCCATGCCATTCAATCCGATAGCGATCCGGCAAGGTCACCTGCTCACGGATGCGGGCCTGCGCCTCTCGGACTGTGCTTTCCAAATCGCGTCCGCGCACGCTGAACTTGATCGGGATGTATCGTTCGTTGTTCTCCCGGTAAATGATGAACGCACCGGTTTTGTCCGAGATCAAAGCCAGTTGCTTCAGCGGGATCCGTGCGCCCTCTGGAGTATTGACCAGGATGTTCCCGATCGCCTCCGTGTCCCGCCGATATTCCGGCAGAAACCGGACCACCAGATCGAACCACCGCTCCCCTTCAAATACCTGGGTGACGGCCTGCCCGCCGACCGCGGCCTGGACCACCGCGTTCACATCCGAGACCAAGAGCCCATACCGTGCGCAGGCCTGCCGGTCCACCTGAATGACGAGGTTCGGCTGCCCCAGCAGCCGCAAGATGCCCAGGTCCTTCACCCCCCTTACCTGCCTCATGATCTTCTCAATCTCGGCGGCCTTCGTCTCCAAGATTTTGAGATCGCGACCAAACAGCTTGATCGAGTTCTCTCCCTTGACGCCGGACATCGCCTCCTGGACATTGTCCTGGATCACTTGTGAAAAGTTGAACGACACGCCCGGAATTTTCGCCAGCACTCCTTCAATTTCCTCTATCAACTTCTCCTTCGAGGTGATTTCACGCCGCCATTCCTTTCGAGGTTTCAGATTCACCAGGAATTCCGCGTTGAAGAAGCTGGTGGGATCGGTCCCGTCGTCAGGCCGACCAAGCTGAGAGACCACATTGGCCACCTCCGGGAACAGACGGAAAATTTCTCTGACCTCCGTTGCCAGTCGGTCGGCTTGTTCGAAGGAGATATCCACCGGCATCGTGGTGCGCACCCACAGATTGCCCTCTTCCAGAGCCGGCATGAAT
>JACQQM010000148.1 GCA_016207025.1 Nitrospirota bacterium
ACTTGAAACAGTACGTCGAAGGACCAAGCGGCGAGCCTGCCCGCTTGCACGCCAGAGAACCGCGTGCAAGCTTGTCGCAGCGGCGAATCCGCGATTGCAGCAGAAGCGTTCATGAATAATGCGCGCTAGAGCCCACCGACATTGCTAGGAGAGGCCCCGTCTGTTATGATCCGACCCGGGCAGACTATTCGATGGCGTTCAATCATGCAAGCGCTCACGTTCTGGAAAACCGTGACGGCCGATCGGACTGATTTCCTGGCGCGCCTGATTGCGCTCCTGGCCGAGCATCACATCCGCTATTGCGTACTCGGCGGGCAGGGCGTCAATGCCTACGTCGAGCCGGTTGTAAGCCTGGACCTCGACCTGGTCATCGCGGTGGACCAACTGCCAGAGGTAGAGGGGCTGTTGAGCCGCGAGTTCACCGTCAAGCGACAGCCGCACAGTCTGAACGTGTCGGAGCCCGGTTCAGACCTTCGGGCCCAAATCCAGACTGACCCGCGTTACGCGCCTTTCGTCGAGAGGGGCAGCGTGCGCGAGGTCCTGGGGTTGCGGCTACCCGTGGCATCCTTGGAAGACCTGCTGCAAGGCAAGGTTTGGGCGGCCTCTGATCTCACGCGGCGACCCAGCAAACGCCAGAAAGACCTTGCCGACATTGCCCGGCTGCTCGAAGACTATCCCGAGCTTCGCAACCGCGTGCCCTCCGAGATCCTGTCCCGCCTGGTCTGAGATTAACCCTCTTTTCATTCCGGCCGGTCGCTGAGCGCGAGGTGGGCGGATGTGATCGTCCTGCCCTCGATCGTTAGAAGACCCAGCCCGCGTGGCAGCTTGAAGCGCTTGGGGCCAGCCGAGCCCGGATTGAAGAGCAGGGTGGATCCGAGCCATTCAGCCGTGGGTTGGTGCGTGTGGCCAAAGACGCAGACATCAGCCTGTTCCCGCTCCAGGAACGCCCGCCCCTCTTTGGTGAGTTTCCCGCCCTCAAATACAATGTGCCGGATCGCAATGCGACGCCCGCCCAGTTCGACCACGGTCTCGGGTTTGTAGCCGCTCCGCTCGTAGCCGTCCACATTGCCGGAGACGGCTGTCACCGGCGCTAGTTTCTCTAACTGCGCAATTACAGACTGATCGCCGATATCGCCGGCATGCAGGATATGATCGACGCCGTCAAAATGGCGCAGGATCGCGCGGTCAAACAACCCGTGCGTGTCCGCGATCACCCCGATGCGCAATCGACCGACCGACCGGCCCATGGCAGCACTCTACTCCGCTCGGTTGGGGAGCCGCAAGGCGAACGTGAGCGCAAAGGAAGATCGGTCGGTTTGATCAGCGAGGGCGAAGAATGCGGAGGTGTCAACGAAGACTGCTGCACGAAGCAGTCGGGCTGCCGGTTTCACGGCTTCTCATGCAAGTACTTGTCATGGTCCTCACTAATATCCGTGAACCCACTCGCGCCGATGCCCGCTATCGCCAGAAACGACTTTTTCTGTCGGCTCACGCGTTGCGACGCTTCGGGCCGCCTCAAAACGCGCGCAGTTTTGTGTCGTATTTTCTTTGCTTGCGAGAGGGGCTTCGATGCCATTTCTTTACCTAGCACTCTACGATGCCACACTGTACCACTGAGTCTTCCTCATAATCAAACCTCAATCCTTCGCCATGCTGAAAAGCTCCCGGCACACGGGTTCCTTATGCTCAGAGTCCCGCCTGCACCGCGTGCCAGTCGAAGGTGAACGGCACCGATTCCTGTCGGGGAAGGGCCGCGGCTTCAGCCTTAAGCCGCTCGGCGCGCGCCGCGCTCATCGGGTGCGTGGACAGCAGTGCAACCTGTCGGCTGTCCGACTCGGACAGCCGCTCGAAGAAGCGAATCATGCCCGAGGGCGAAACCTTGGCCCGGTGGAGGAGGCGGAGGCCGGTGAGGTCCGCTTCCGTTTCCTGTTCCCGCCCGAACTTCAACGTGATCAGCTCGACCCCCAGCCGTTTTGCCAGTCCGATCAGCCCCTCCTGATTGCCCACGAAGATGGTCACCACGGCCACGAGGCCCAGCGTCTTGACGGTCCGTTCCAGTCCGTGCCGCTGAAGCACGTGGTTCAGCTCGTGGCTCAGCACGCCGGCGACTTCCTCGGGGTTCTCGGCCTGCTTGAGCAACCCCGTGAACACCACGACGTAGCCGCCCGGCAGCGCGAACGCGTTGACCGTGTCGCTCCGGACCACCGTTACGTCGAACCGGTAGGGGCTGCCCTGAAGCTGCTCGGTAAGCCGCTTCGTGATCTCCTGGACTGCCGCCACGGCCTGTCCCTCTTTGACCACGGTCTGGCCGGCCAGGAATTCCCGCTGGGCCGCCTCCCCCATCGCCTGTTCCCATTCGACGGGGATGCGGGCCACGGCCAGCCCGACGACTGTGTCAAAGCCCAGCCACAATCCCGCAACCAGAGCCAGGACCGCGCCGGCCGCGGCCATTAGCCAGGCGCGACGGCCCCTGCGCGTGCGGCGCACGCGCGCCGCCGTGCGCTCCAGACGGGCCATCTGCTCGGGCGGGAGATGCAGCCAAAAGGAGGCGAGAACCGCCGGGTCTTTCAAGTACACCGTCCGGTCTGCCCCGTTCCACGTCCATTTCACGACCAGGTGATCGTGCTCGAAGCCCCCGGCCTCGATCACCAGCGCGGCAAACGGGACCGTTTCAGGGGAGAAGTCGGAGACTTGGATCGAGAGGCCGGCAGAAGACACCTCCACGTGACAGGGTGCGCCGGCCGCCGGAAGATCGCGACCAAAGCAGAGAGCGTTCATCATTCGGAAGTCGGGATGAACTGCCGGATCCACGCGCCGAACCCGCCGGGATTGCGGCTCTGGATATAGACGACGCCGGGCCCCCGGAACCGGCAGACAAACCCTTCACCGGAGGTGAAACTCGCGATCCAGCCGGCGGATGCCTTCTCGATGGCGTAAGAAGTCGTGGCGGTCCAGGCCACCAGGTGGCTGTTGTCCACGATGTATTCCTGGTCCGGCTTGAGCTCGACTTTGTGGATCGCGCCGAAGCTGTTCAGGATCAACTGCCCTGTGCCGCTGATCCGGAGAATGAAGAAGCCTTCGCCGCCCAGGAGCCCCCGGCTGAGGCTCTGCATCTTGCTCTCGATCTTGACCCCTTCGGCCCCCGCCAGGAATCCGTCCTTCTGCACCAGGTATTCATTCACCCCATCCAGTTCCAGGAGCATGATGTCGCCTGGCACGGTCGGCGCCAGCAGCACCTCACCGGCGCCGCGGGTCGCGCGCAGCGTCTGGAAGAAAAACTTCTCGCCGCTCAGCACCTTTCTGGACAGCGCGCCCAGAAGACCTCCCTCCATCTTGCTTTCCACGTCAATGGTGGGCGCCGACGCCACCATGGCCCCGGACTCGGCCTTGACGCTCTCCCCCGAGGCCAAGTCAATCCGCACCATCGGAAAGGCGCCCGGATACAAAATTTCACTCTTCATTTCATCAATCTCCTTCCGTGCTCACCGCGAGCCGCGCCGTCTGGCCATGACAGACCTCCCTGGGCAGGGGCCGGAGTCTGATTCTGGGGACAATGCCCAACACTGTCAAGCTGCTCTCCGAGGAAGTTGACAAACTCAGAATACGCGGAGCATGCTGTATACAACTCATACAGGTCACACGTGGAGGGTAAGCCATGGCACCGGGTAATCCGGCTGAGCCCTTCGGTTCAGAATCCTCAGGCACCTCCTCGTATGCCTTCTCAAGCCGTGTGCGCGTGAGAAGGCATTTTTATTTTCACGAAAGGAGTGAACGCCATGAAAGCATACGTCATCGCGTTAGTTGTGATCGTCTGTGTGGGGTTCACCCTCTCGCTCGCGCTTGCGAACCCGGCGATGCTCCCCAAGCATCCGGGCTATCCCGCGGGGCAAGCCGTGTCCCCGGTGACCGGCCAGCCCCTGGCCAATGATCCAGGCCAGACCAACGCGAGCGGCGAAAAAGCCGCTCTGGAAGGAGCGGCGGCTGAGGACGCGCATGTCTCGCAGAACCTCATGGATGAGAACAATCAGCGGCTTCTCAAGTCACAAGGTGCGGGCCAACTTCCGAAGGTCCAGGGGCCTGACATCAAAATCGAGCCTCCGGTGAAGGAAGCCACGCGGATGCCGAAGTAGTCGCCTCGACTAAGCCGGCTCACACACGAGGGGGAGACGGTTGGATCGGCTCCCCCTTCGTTTCTGGTTACTCAGGATATGTTTGAGTACGTCTGAGCTTGTCTAGGGTCCTATCGGCACGCTGATGTCGAACGCGGGGTCCCCGCGATCATCTTTGCGGTCCCGCCCCACGCTGTAGAGCTTTCCCTTCTCGAGACTCACCTGCATCGGGAGACCCGCAAACGGATCAAAGAAGTTTGGCCCCGCCTTCGCAGCGATTCTCGGCAGGTCCGCGCGAGAAGTCCCACGGGCCCGAGCCAGGAGGGTGGCCAACCTGAGCCGCGTGTCGGTTTCCAACATCAGGTCGACATGATCCTCCCACGACGGTTTCCACCCCGGCGCCAGGTAATTGTCAATGGGGTTCATTAGGTAATCGAAGGCCGATTGCGGCGGCGTGTGGGCAAAGGTGGAGAGCTTCGGCAGCGGGTAGTTGTGCGTATAGGAGGCCTTGATCACGGCTTCATAAAACCGGGCGTGGGCGTTCAAGGTTTTTTGCTTGGGGAGAGGCAGACGGGCCACAACTCCGGCCAGAAAGGAGCGCTCCTCGGCCGCGCGTTTGTACGACCCCGTCTCCACCAACTTGACCTCGATGGCGAATTCACTCTGCATCGGCCAACGCAGCGAGCGTTCCACTTGGTCGAGGGGTCGCGCCAATTTTGTCAGGTTCGGAACCCTCGTCTCCTCCAAGTCCTGCCGGCTCAGCAAA
>JACQQM010000146.1 GCA_016207025.1 Nitrospirota bacterium
AATCCTGCAGATCCTCCGTTCCAAACAGGCCGCCATTGTTTTTGTTGATAGCCTGCAGCACGCCGAGCAGCTTGTCGCGCGCCTTGACCGGCACACAGACCATATTGCGGGTGACAAAGCCGCTCTTCTTGTCCGCCTGGCGCGCAAAGCGGGGATCGTTCTGGACGTCGTTGATGATCACCGGTTCCCCGGTCTGCGCCACGTGGCCGGCGATGCCCTGCCCCAGCTTCAAGCGAATCTCCCGCACGCCCTCGCCTTTTTCCCCCAACGCCACTTCGAAATACAGTTCGCCGGCGGCTTCATCCAGCAACAGCAGCGACCCGGCCTCGGCATCCATCAGATCGGTCGCTGCCTTGATGGCCCGCTTCCGGATCTCCGCCTGGTTCAGGGTGGAGTTGAGGACTTCGCTGATCTCCTGCAGCTTCTGAAGTCGCTTGATCTTGCCCTGATAGTCCCGGAACAGGCGGGCGTTCTCCAGCGCGATCGC
Source organism: Nitrospirota bacterium (assembly GCA_016207025.1). Lineage (GTDB taxonomy): Bacteria > Nitrospirota > Nitrospiria > Nitrospirales > Nitrospiraceae > JACQQM01. The sequence continues at coordinate 488 of JACQQM010000146.1, forward strand.
CACCTGATTTGAGAGGCTGGCGAACTCGACTAAGTCCCAGTTGCTGAATGGCCTCCCTCCCCGCTTGTTGACCGCCTCCAGCACTCCCAGGGTCTTGTTGCGCGTCCGCACCGGCACGGAGAGGATATTCCTGGTGGAAAAGCCTGTGAGCTGGTCCACGTCCCGGGCCACGCGCGGATCATGCTGCGCATCGTTGACGATCAGCGGTTTCCCGGTCCGCGCCACAAGGCCGGCCACCCCGTGGCCGCCCTTGAGCCGGACTTCCTTCAGCAGCGCGCTTTTCTCGCCGACTGCCGCTTCAAAGGCCAAGTCATTGTTCTGCTCGTTCAGCAAGAGCAGCGAGCCGGCCTCAGCATCCACCAGCCTGACAGCGCCCTCTATCGCACGCCGCAGAGTTTCTTGCGCGTCGAGGCTGGCGTTCAATACCTCGCTGACCTCCTCGAGCTGTTGAATCCGCATGATCTTCTGCGCGTATTTCTGGGCCAACCTGGAATGGTCCAGCCCGACCGCCAGCCGAGCGGCGACGAAATCCAGCAGACCCATGACCCCGCCGGCATCCCGCTTCTTGTCGGACAGGCCCTCCGCCACCAGGACGCCTTCCACGACCTTGCCCCGTTTCAGGGGACACGCGTGGATATCCGCAGTGGCGACCAGACGGCCGCTCTGCACCACGCGGGTGACGATTTGGTCCCAGTCGCCGGAGGCCTGACCCACCGGGTCGCCGGAGACCGCCAAACAGCGCATCTCCCGGGTCTGCTCATCCTGCAGATACACCGCCGCCCCTCGCGCCTCGGTGAGTTCGAGGAACACTCGAAGGCAGATCTGCGCCACGTCTTCAGGAGTGCGTCCGCTGTCCGCCGAGGCGGTGATCATCTCCAGGAGATGGAGCTGGAGTTTAGGAGAGAGAGCGCGGGGGAGCACAGAGGCGGCGGTGGAAGCGCGCGACCTTGTCTTCGAAGGCAAGGCGCGGGGACCGGAGGCTGCGGCCTGAACGCGACGGCCGGACTGGCGGCCATTCGTTCGCCGTGGTCTCGCCATTGGACCCTCTAGGATGTGGGTGCGGAAACTGAATGCATAGCGTTTTTCAGAGATCGTACGAACTGTCCCACGTGCTCCGGCAAGCGGGGGTCATGTTGGTGCTCCCCGATCTGCCGGACGATGGCGCTGCCGACGATGACCCCATCGGCGATCCGGGCCACCCGCGCTGCGTCCTCCGCCGTGGCCACCCCGAAGCCGACCGCGACCGGAACATTCGTCACCTGGCGGATCTTGGCGACATTCTTTCGGACATCCCCCACGTCGGTCAGCTTCGCGCCGGTAATGCCGGTGAGTGAGACATAATAGAGGAACCCGCGCGATCGGCGCGCCACCATGGCTCGCCGCGCCGGCGTGCTGGTCGGCGCCAACAGGAAGATCAGCAGCGGCCCGGCCTCAGCGGCAGCGATTTCCAGCGGCCCGGCCTCCTCCGGCGGCATATCCGGCACGATTACGCCGTCCACGCCCGCCGCCACAGCCTGCCGGCAAAAGGCTTCCTCGCCCAAGGCATGAATGGTGTTGTAGTAAGCCATCAGCACCAGCGGAATCTGGGTTCGGGTGCGCAACGCGGACACGGTGCTGAGGATTCGTCGCAGCGACGTGCCGCTCCGCAGGGCCCGCTCCGCGGCCTTCTGGATGACCGGACCGTCCGCGATCGGATCGGAGAACGGCACGCCCAACTCAATGAGGTCCGCGCCGGCTCGTTCCAGCTCCAACACCAGAGCTTCGGTCTCTTGGAGCGACGGATCACCCGCCATGAGGTAAGCAATCAACGCCTTCTCCCTCTTGGCCTTGAGCCGCTCGAAGGTGGCTTCGATCCGATTGACTGGCCGATTGGACCGATTGATCACAGCGACACGCCTTTAATACGGGCCACATGCTGCACGTCTTTGTCGCCGCGCCCGGACAGGTTCACGACGATCACCTGGCGCTTGGCCAACCGGGGCGCCAGCTTGACCACTTCGGCGATCGCGTGCGCGCTTTCGAGCGCCGGGATGATGCCTTCCTCGCTTGACAAGAGGTCAAAGGCCGCCAGGGCTTCCTCATCCGTCGCGGAGGTGTATTGCACGCGGTTGGCCTCATGGTAATAGCTGTGCTCCGGCCCCACCGCCGCGTAGTCCAGGCCGGCGGAGACCGAGTGCGTCAAGTTGATCTGGCCGTCGTCATCCTGCAGCAGGTAGGTCATGGTCCCGTGTAACACTCCGGGGCGCCCCCCTGCAAATCGCGCGGCATGTTTGCCGCTTTCGATGCCCAGCCCGGCCGCCTCGACGCCGATCATCTTGACCTTCCGGTCTGCGAGAAACGGATAAAAAAGACCGATAGAATTGCTCCCGCCCCCGACGCAGGCGACCAAATAGTCCGGCAACCGGCTCTCGGCCGCCAGAATCTGCCGGCGGGTTTCCCGCCCGATGACGGCCTGAAAGTCCCGGATCATCATGGGATAGGGGTGCGCGCCCAGCACGGACCCCAGGATGTAATGCGTGGTCCGCACGTTCGTGGTCCAGTCCCGCATCGCTTCGCTGATGGCATCCTTCAGCGTCCGGCTGCCGGCCTCCACGCCGGTCACCGTCGCGCCGAGCAGCCGCATCCGGAACACGTTCAGGGCCTGGCGCTGCATGTCCTCCGTGCCCATGTAGATCTCGCAGGTCAGCCCGAACAAGGCGGCCACCGTGGCCACGGCGACGCCGTGCTGGCCGGCGCCGGTCTCAGCAATCACCCGCTGTTTCTTCATCCGGCGTGTTAGCAGCCCCTGTCCCATTGTATTGTTGATCTTGTGCGCGCCGGTGTGGCAGAGGTCTTCCCGCTTGAGGTAAATCTTCGCACCGCCCAGCCGGCGTGTGAGCCGCTCCGCAAAATAGAGCGGCGTGGGCCGGCCGACATATCGTGCGAGATAGGCGTTGAGTTCCGCCTGGAAGCGGCGATCGCCGCGAGCTTTCAGGTAGGCTTGCTCCAGCTCGATGAGCGCCGGCATCAGCGTTTCCGGCACGTAGCGCCCACCGAACGGTCCGAATCGGCCGTGCTTGTCAGGGAGTGTCGTCATGATCCTGTAGGCTAAGGTTGCGGTTAAGGCTGAGTCCGTTAATCGTTAAACGTGTTTTAAGGCTGACGTTTAAAGAGCTTTCGAAGTATAGACCCCAAGCTGATTTGACGCAAGCTTCGCTGCGCAAATGAACGCCTGGAGTTTCACATGGTCTTTCTTGCCCGGATGGGCCTCCACCCCGCTACTCACGTCCACGCCGTAGGGCCGGACTTTCTGGATCGCTTCGCTCACGTTTTCGGGCGTCAAGCCTCCGGCCAGGAGAATCTGCGAAGCGCGCGCCGCCTCAGCCGCGAGCGCCCAGTCCGCCACCGTCCCCGTCCCGCCGTAAGCTTTCTCCGAAAAGGCGTCCACCACAAAGCCCCGGACCTGCGCGCGCCCCTTGTACTCGGCCATGGCCAAGAAATCGCCCCGGTTGCGCAGCCGGATCGCCCGCAGGACCGGGCGGCTGAGCGCCTCGCAGTAGGCCGAGGTCTCATCCCCATGGAGCTGGGCCAGCGCCAACCCGCACTTATCCATCAGATCCCGTACCACCTTCATGTCTTCGTTCACGAAGACCCCTACCGGCAACACGAACGGCGGAAGGGAAGCGACGATCCGGCGGACCGTGTCCGCGTCCACGCACCGAGGGCTTGCTTTATGGAATACGAATCCCAGCGCGTCCGCACCGGCCGCCACCGCCGTCAGTGCATCCTCGACATTCGTAATCCCGCAGATTTTAATCTTGAGGCTCGTCGCCATTGGCGGGGTATCCATACACGATCTAAGTACTTGGGTTTTGACATTTACTAAGTTGCACGAAGTTGTCGATGGCTTTACCTTCGAACCCGTTCCTTCGGCAGGAGATGTCTTAGACTCTCTGGCATAAGACCAAGCATCGAACGTTCAATGAACTCGCGGTTTCTTTGATACTTGATTCCCAGATAGATAATGGCGATCCCAAGAAAGCTGAGGGCAAAGGGGAACATTAGGGAATCTTTAAAGACCTTAGACGCTAGGTGGCCCAGATAGCCAAATACGCCCAGGGCCCCGAACACCATAAACACTCCCCTTTCTAACAGGACTGACAGGATCATAAGCCCAACATTGATCAGACAATACATAAATTTGTTGAATTCGCTTTCGCTTTCCATCAACGAAAGTCCACCCCAGAAGGCCAACATACCAAACAGGTATAACCAGAAGGCATAATCTTCCTTCGTGCGGCGATCAATGATGTATGCCACCAACAAAACGGCAAACCCAAACCAAAGGGATACCAGCAAACTTTCTGGCCACGAGAAATCAGTCTTTCCAAACAGAAGCGGCGTCAGGTCCATCGACATATACCAGAAAGAAAAGGCAATGGGGGCGGTCAGGAAAGGAAAGCGGACAAACTTGAGAGCAATCAAGCCAGCTATGATCGTTCCGACCTCTATGAGGAACCAACTCCCCTTGACCCAGATATGGTACCCCCGGTAAACACCGGGATCGCCTTGTGGCCAAATGCCTGTCAGTCTTTCAAGGCCGTAGATCGCAAGAGGTGTCATGCACACCGCCATTGTGAAAAGAAGCCCACCAGGTACTTTTAAGTTTTCCTTGTACCAGAGCGTTTGACCAGCAAGGATGAAGCATACGGCGTAAATTACCGAAATCAGAAATATCCCACCGCCACCGAACCGTTCCCAGGCCAAGGTCATGAACCAACCCATCGATGATATGACGATCAACGCACCAAAATAGTAAGCAACATGAGGTAGGTCGAAATGTGCACGGGTTGTACTCCGGCTTTCAAGCGCCTTCCAGAGTGCTTCTACCTGCTCAGAGGAGATCAATCCCTCTGAGGCAGCCCACTCAAGATCCTCTTTTGAGGCTTTCATCCGTCACCTTTAATTACCAGGAAGCTGGGTGACGATCCAACGGACCGTGTCTGCGTCCACACACCGGGGGCTCGCTTCGTGAAACACGAACCCCAGCGCGTCCGCACCGGCCGCCACCGCCGCCCGTGCATCCTCGGCGTTCGTGATGCCGCAGATTTTTATCTTTGGTCTATGCTCCACCAAACAGCCACTCATCTGATTCTGAATCGAAACTCGACACGTCGATCACTGGCAATATGTTCCGGAGCAACGAACTGGTCGCGTTGTCTGAAGACAATGCCGGACGCAGCGAAGCAGTCCCGCACAAGCTCTGAACAAGTAATTTCATTCGCTGTCGGCTTTACAGGCAATCTGAAAATGAGACGCATGAGAACTCTGAGGATGTCTCGATTGCCAAACCGCCGCCCAAGGCGGTCGCAACCGGCCTGTGTCATGTGTGGGAGCATCTCCGCTGGAACTCCTGTAGTGAACTCAGCAATATAGACGGAGCCCTTGTAGGGTCCCCCATACCCGTAATCAGAAAGGTATTTGCTGAGAGGAACAGCGCGGACTCCATAAACTTCGACACTCTCAAGCACCACCAGACGGTCTACAGGCTGTGGGGCGCGAAAAATAATGCCGACGTGACTCCACATCGAGTGACTCACCCACTTAATCAGCTTTGAGAACAAATAATTCCCGGAAGCAAACAGGAGGTCGCCGGACTTGAGCCGCGGCCGAACAACGTTTGTGTAATCATCTACCGGCTGGCGCTGTAATGTTTCTCCATCATAAGACATATTGCATTCTCTCTAGAGTCGGGCAAGTACAGGCCTCCACCGCCGCCTTCCGCCATGTCCATTCTGGACAGGTCTCACGGCTGATTCCATGGTCCCTCCTGACTCATTAAACCTGTCCAAATTTTAAGCGGAGCACGACACCCGGCTGTCCGCAGCGGGGTCCCTATACATCGGGGGGCGAGGACGGCCAGGCTGTCGGGGACATGAGCAGCTCTTAGTGAATCATTTGGGCGTTTCTGCGTCCTTAGGGCTGCCAAGTAGCTCCCGTATCTTGGCCCCCATGTCCTCCGCTCGGATCAGCGACTCCCCCACTAGCATCGCATGCACCCCCGCTTCCACAAGCCGCAGCACATCGTCTCGCTTCTGGATCCCGCTCTCGCTGACGATTACCTTGCTCGGCGGAATACGCTTCGCGAGACGGCGCGTCACGTTCAGGTCCGTCGAAAAGGTCTCCAGGTCCCGGTTATTGATCCCAATCAACCGAGCGTCCGGCAGCCACTCCAGCACCGTGTCGAGCTCCTTTTCGTGATGCGTCTCCACGAGCACATCCAGCTCCAGTTCGCGGGCGAGCGCATAAAAGTCCACCAACTGCTTGCGCTCCAGTGCGGCCACAATGAGGAGCACGGCATCGGCACCATAGGCCCGCGCTTCGTAGAACTGCACGTCGTCCACCATGAACTCCTTGTCGAGCGCGGGCAGGCCGACCGCCTCCTTAACCGCCTGCAGATCGTCGAGGCTGCCCTGGAAAAAGTCTTTGTCGGTCAGCACCGAGACCGCGGACGCGCCATGGTCACGGTACGTCGTCGCGATCTTGACCGGCTCGAACTGGTCTTTGAAATCTTCTCTGAGGAGACCCTGGCTTGGCGAGGCTTTCTTGACTTCGGCGATCAGGGCGGGGCTGGTCGGGGTGCGGGTGACTTCCAGCGCGATCGTGAACCCGAGCGGCGACTCGCGATCGCGAATCTTGGCTTTGAGTTCGGCCAGATACCCGCGACTCTGCTTATGCCTTAACTCCGCCCGCTTGTGCTCCAGAATCCGATCTAAGATCATCTGCTACTTTCTCTCTCCAGTCGGCTCAATCGGATTTACTCACTTGCTGGTGTGGCATGGACTCAGAGCGTACTTCGCTGGAGGAGTGGGGCACCCACCGAGACTTTGCCGGGAAGGAAAGCGGAAACTGACCGAGTCTTCGAGGGAATTTCCGAAGGCTTTCCGCCCGGCAGAGTCCGGAAGGGTCACTCCGAGAGGCGCGGGAGCGTCGAGTCCTGCCACACCGACTCGCTTCATTTGTTCGTAAACTCGATGAGCCGCTCCAGCTTTTCCATGGCCGCCCCGCTGTTGATAATCCGGCCGGCCAGTTCAAAGCCCTCTTGTAAAGTCTTCGCCTTGCGGCCGGCCACCAAGGCCGGCGCAGCGTTCATGCAGACCACGTCCCGCTTCGGACCGGTCTTTCCCCTGAGAATCTCGCGCGTCGTCTGGGCATTCTCCTCCGCCGTGCCGCCGGCCAGGTCCTTGAGCCGGACGCGCGCCAGCCCGAAATCGCTCGGGTCCACAAAATAGCTGGAGACCACGCCCCCCTTGCCCTCCGAAACACGGGTCCGGTCGGTCAGCGTGATCTCGTCCAAGCCATCCATCCCGTGCACCACAAAACAATGCTGCGTGCCGAGGCGGAGCAGCACTTTCGCCAGCAACTCGGTCAAGCTTTCGTCATACACCCCCAGCACCTGGATAGTGGCCCCCGCCGGATTGGTGAGCGGCCCCATGACGTTCAGCAGGGTCCGGACTCCCATCTCCTGCCGCGGGGCGGCACAGTGCTTCATGGCTCCATGGTAGAGCGGCGCGAACAGGAAGCCGATGCCCAGCTCGTTCACGCAGTCCTCGACACGTCCGGTCGGGAGATCGATCCGGACCCCCAGCGCCGCCAGCACATCGGCGCTCCCCGACCGGGACGACACCGACCGGTTCCCGTGTTTCGCCACCGTGAGGCCCCCGCCAGCCACCACGAACGCGGCCGTCGTGGAAATGTTGAAGGTATGGGACCGATCGCCGCCGGTCCCACAGGTGTCCACGACCAGCGGATCAGCCGCCCGGATGCGCGTCGCCCGAGCCCGCATGGCCCTGGCGGAGCCGACGATCTCGTCCACGGTCTCGCCCTTCATCCTGAGCCCCATGAGGTAGGCCGCGATCTGCGCCGGCGTGGCGGCGCCGTCCATGATCTCGAGCATGACCTCCTCGGCTTCCTTGTCCGAGAGGTCGGCCCGGTCCGCGAGTTTGGCAATGGCGTCTTTAATCATGACAATGAGCGAATGGCTAATGGCGTATGGCTGATAGCCGGATGAAACTATTCGAAGGGGTTCTTCCTCGCCTCCTGCTATCGGCTATCAGCTATCGGCCATCAGCTACAGTTTGAGGAAGTTTCTTAAGAGGTCCATGCCGGCGGCCGTGAGAATGGATTCAGGGTGGAACTGCACTCCTTCGACGCCCAGCGTGCGGTGCCGCAGGCCCATGATCTCGCCCTCCACCGTCTCGGCCGACACTTCCAGGCAGTCCGGGAGCGTCGCCCGCTTGACCAGCAAGGAATGGTACCGGGTCGCCTCGAACGGGTTCGGCAGATCACGGAAGACGGTCTTGCCGTCATGGTGAATCATGGAGGTCTTGCCGTGCATCAGCCGATCGGCCTGGACCACCTCGCCCCCGAACGCCTCCGCCAGCGATTGATGGCCCAGGCAGACGCCCAGCACCGGAATGCGGCCGGCGAAGTAACGGATCGCCTCGACCGACACGCCGGCTTCCTTGGGCGTGCAGGGGCCCGGCGAGATCACCAGCCGCTGCGGGCGCAAGGCCTCAATCTCCTCAACCGTGATCTTGTCGTTTCGATACACGCGGACATCCTCACCCAATTCCCCGAGGTACTGCACCAGGTTATAGGTGAAGGAGTCGTAATTATCGATCATCAGCAGCATGTGAAACCGTTAGGCGTGAGGCGTCAGGCGTAAGGGGGAAAACGTCCTTCGGCTCTCTATCGCCTTACCCCTCACGCCTTACGCCTAACGCTCCCCTATTCTAGCCCCTGCTCGGCCATCTCGATGGCCTGCATCATGGCCCGCGCCTTGTTGCACGTCTCCTCGTATTCGCGGCCCGGATCGGAATCGGCCACGATCCCCGCCCCGGCCTGGATGTACGCCTGCCGGCCCTTGATCACAATGGTGCGGATGTTGATGCAGGTGTCCATGTTCCCGGAAAAGCTGAAGTACCCCACCGCCCCGGCATAGGGGCCGCGCCGCGTCGGCTCGAGCTCTTCGATGATTTCCATCGCGCGGATTTTGGGCGCGCCCGACACCGTGCCGGCCGGGAAGCAGGCCTTCATGACATCGTAGGCCGTTTTGGACGGATCGAGCTCCCCGTGCACCTGGGAGACCAGGTGCATCACGTGGGAGTACCGCTCCACCTGCATCAGCGCGTCCACGCGGACGGTGCCCTTACGCGCGACGCGTCCGACGTCATTGCGGCCCAGGTCCACGAGCATGACATGCTCGGCCCGCTCCTTCTCGTCCGCCAGCAACTCGCGTTCGAGCGCCCGGTCCTGCTCCTCCGTCGCCCCCCGCCGCCGCGTTCCGGCGATCGGCCTGACCGAGACCCGCCCGTCCTCGCATCGGACCAAGGTTTCCGGCGACGACCCCACCAGCTCGACCCCGCCCACCCGCAGGTAATACATATAGGGAGAGGGATTGATCACGCGGAGGGCCCGGTAAATCTCAAACGGCGCGGTCTGGATCCGGGTGTCCCAACACTGAGAGAGCACGGTCTGGATCACGTCGCCGGCCCGGATGTACTCCTTCGTCCGCATCACCATCTTCTCAAAGTCCGAGCGGCTAATGTTGGCCGAGAAGGTGATCGGCTTGCGACGATGCTTCGGACGCGCCCGGCGCAGCGGCCGCTTGAGGCGCGCGATCATCCGCTCGATGCGCGCCGTGGCGTCCGCATAGGCCCGCCGGAGCTCGGATTCCTGGCGCGACAGCACGTGCGCGTTCGCCACCACCTTGATCTTCTGGGCCACGTTGTCAAAAATCAGCAGCGTGTCGGTGAGCAGGAATGCGAAATCCGGCAGGCCCACGTCGTCCTTGCGACGTCTTGGAAGTTCCTCGAAAAAGCGGACGACGTCGTACCCCAGATACCCCACCGCGCCACCCACGAACCGCGGGAGGCCCGGCACCACCACCGGACTGTAGGCGGCCATCATGGCCTGGATCTGGTCGAGCGGATTGGCTCCCAGAGGCACGCGCCGGACCCGGGCGCCTTCGGTGATCACCAGCGCGCCGCGTTCTTCGCGGATCACGACCGGCGACCCGCTGCCAAGAAAGGAATAGCGGGCCCAGTTCTCCCCGCCCTCGACGCTCTCCAGCAGGTAGGCCGACGGGCCGTGGTCGATCTTGGTGAAGGCCGAGACCGGCGTCTCGAAGTCGGCCAGGATCTCCCGATAGAGCGGGATCAAATTCCCCTGCGAGGCAAGGGCCCGGAACTCTTCAAAACTCAACGAATAGGCCGGCGTGGTCATTGCGCGCTCGCTTACTGATGCCCCACGATCAATTTCTGGCCCACCTCGATCAGATCATCCTGGAGGTGGTTCCACTCCCGGATCGACCGCACTTCGACCCCGTACTGGCGGCTCAGGCGGAAGAGGGTCTCGCCGGGCTTCACTTCATGATAGATCGGCCGGCTGTTGTCCGCCTTTGCCTCCGGCTTGGCAGCCGACTCGCTGGGAACCGGCATGACCCGCTCCGCTCGCTTGGGCTTCGAGGCTTGACGGGCCCTGCTCAGCTCTTCTCGCTCCCGCTCCCGCAACATCGCCGCTTCCCGCATAGCGGCCGCATCTTCCTGGATTCTCGCCAACTGCTCCCGCACGGCCTGGAGTTGCGCCGTCATTTCCCGGCTTCGCGCTTCCAGCTCGGATGCCTCGCGCTTGACTTTCTTGAGCTCGGCGTCCAGCTCTCCGGTGCGCTTTTCTTCCTGCGCCAGCAGCCGCTGGAAATTGAGCGCGCGCGCTTTCTCCGCGTCGTATTTTTCCACCATCACGCAGCCGACCAGCCCCCCCATGAGGCCCAGGATCAACGCCTCGATCATGAAGGACATGAAGACCGCCGCGGGCCTGAATCCCAGCGCCACCAGGATCCCGATCTCCCGTGCCCGGGCCGAGAGCGCGGCGAGCATGGTGTTGGTCCCGGTGAAGACCGCCGCGGTCCCCATGATGATGCCGAGGAAGGTCGAGAGCCCCGTGAGGA
>JACQQM010000147.1 GCA_016207025.1 Nitrospirota bacterium
CAACGTGTCGATCACAGCGGAGTTGATCTCGCCGATTGCGATGGACCAGGGGTTGCGGTTTGCGATCCGGGAGGGCGGCAAGACCGTCGGCTCCGGCGTCGTCACCGAAATCCTCGCGTAACGGACGTTAGGAGACCATGGTCGTGAAGGTTGATCAGCGCATCCGAGTCCGGTTGAAGGGGTTCGATTACCGGGTTCTCGATCAGTCGGTGGCCGAGATTGTCGAAACCGTCAAGCGGAGCGGAGCGAAGGTGGCCGGGCCCATCCCTCTGCCGACTCGGATCGAAAAGTTTACGGTTCAGCGGTCCACCCATGTGGACAAGAAATCCCGCGAGCAGTTCGAGATTCGAACGCACAAGAGGCTGTTGGATATTATGGAGCCCACCCCGGAGACCATGGACGCGCTGATGAAGCTGAACTTGGCGGCGGGCGTGGATGTCGAGATTAAGTTGTAGCGAGGGCTTAGGCCGACCGGGCCGACTGCTGTGCTCGCGCACCGCGCACACAAGAGCTATTTAGATTTGGCAAAGTTGATTGGTGTGCCGGGTACCCGTTGCTCAGCTTCATGCAACGGGTGATGACGCGCGCAGTGGCAGCCGGCCAGGCCGCCCCTCGCGTCACGTCCGGCGCTCTGGAGAGGTTGGTGGGTAGGGAAGCGATGACGAACGGGTTGCTCGGGAAAAAACTTGGCATGACCCAGGTGTATGACAGCGAAGGCCGACTCATCCCGGTCACGGTGATCGAGACGGGTCCCTGCCGGGTCGCGCAGGTCAAGAGCCGCGATCGGCACGGCTACGAAGCGGTGCAGCTTGCGTTCGGCGACCTTCCAGAGCGCAAGCTCACGAAAGCCGAACTGGGGCATCTCAAGTCGGTGCAAGTCCCTCCAAGCCGTCACTTGCGGGAGTTCAAAAAAACCGGCGATGTCCAGCCCGGGCAGGTGGTAAAAGCGGATCTCTTTCAAAAAGGTGACTGGGTGGACGTGGAAGGCGTGTCGAAGGGGAAGGGGTTTCAAGGAGTGATCAAGCGTCACCACTATAGTGGCGGACCGGAGAGTCACGGGTCCATGTTTCATCGTGCGCCGGGCTCCATCGGCAGCAGCGCCTTTCCGTCCCGGGTCTGGAAGAATAAGACTCTGCCGGGACACATGGGCAGCGAACGGGTCACGGTCCAGCGGTTGAAGGTGATTGATGCCCGCCCCGAGGAGAACTTACTGTTCGTGAGCGGAGCGGTACCGGGCGCCACCGGCGGGGTCGTGGTGGTCAGAAAGTCGAAGAAAGGCTGACGCATGCCAACCGTGGATGTAGTGGATCTCGCAAAACGCAAGGTGGGGTCGGTCGAGCTCCATGAGGGGTTGTTTGGAGCTGAGCCTGACAAGCCGGTGGTGCACGAAGCCGTGGTCATGCAGCGTGCGTCCGCTCGACAGGGCACAGCCTCGACGCTGAAGCGCGGGGAGGTCAGCGGGTCCGGGAAAAAACCGTGGAAACAGAAACACACCGGACGGGCGCGTGCGGGGTCCATCCGGTCGCCCATCTGGCGGCACGGCGGGACGGTTTTTGGTCCGAAGCCGCGCAGCTACGCCTTTGCCATGCCGAAGAAGAAATATCGAACTGCCCTGCAGGCCGCGCTCTCATCCAAGCTGGCTGAAGGCGGCATTATGGTCATCTCCGAGCTGGCCATTGCGGAACCAAAGACGCGCCTGCTGGCCAAGACGCTGGGGCAATTGGGCCTGACCGCCAAGACGCTGATCGTCCTGGGGGAGGGGCGCGCCGATCTGGAGCAGGCGGCCCGAAATCTTCCCGACGTGAAGCTGGTGAGGCCGGAAGGGTTGAATGTCTACGACGTGCTTCGCTATGACTCGATCCTGATCCCGGAGCGGGAATTGCGGCGCGTCCAGGAGGTCTGGTCATGAAGCGAGGACCCTACGACGTGCTGGTGGAGCCGCTGCTGACCGAGAAGATCACGGCAATGCGCGAGAGCGCAAACAAGGTCGGCTTTCTGGTGAAGCGAGACGCCAACCGCATCGAGATCAAGCGGGCGGTGGAGTCGGCGCTCAAGGTGAAGGTCGCGCGCGTGAACATTCTCAATATGATGGGAAAGACCAAACGGCTCGGCCGATTTGCCGGCAAACGGCCCGACTGGAAGAAAGCGATTGTGACGTTGAAAGCCGGCGAAAAGCTGGAGATGTACGAGAGCGTGTGACGAAAGTGCTCGGCGGACGCGCGTAGTAGGAGGCCGCCAGGCCACCCCTGCGGGATTGTGAGCGAAGGAAGCACGATGGGACTGAAACAATTTCGACCGACTTCGCCGGGACGACGGGCCATGACCATCGTGACCGGTGAGGATTTGGCCAAGAAGAGGCCGGAAAAGCGCCTCACGGAATTCCATCCTCGTTCCGGCGCACGGAACAACGATGGGCGCATGACCATCCGGTTTCGTGGGAGCGGGCACAAGCGCCTGTATCGGCAGGTGGATTTCAGGCGGGACAAGGTGGGCATCCCGGCGCGTGTGGCGGCCATTGAATATGATCCGAACCGGTCGGCCCGGATTGCCTTGCTGCATTATGCCGACGGCGACAAGCGATACATCCTGGCGCCGCAAGGGCTGGCGGTGCGCGATACGGTCCAGTCCGGTCCAAACGCCGAGGTGAAGCCGGGCAACGCCCTTCCGCTCGCGAACATGCCGTTGGGGACGACGATCCACAACATTGAGCTGAAGCCAGGCAAGGGCGGGCAGCTTATCCGTAGCGCCGGCGGTTTCGCACAGGTGATGGGGCGCGATGAATCATACGTGCAGATTCGTCTCAAGTCTGGCGAGATGCGCCGGATTCTGGCGACCTGCATGGCCACGGTGGGGCAGGTTGGCAATCTGGATCATGAAAATGAGTCCATCGGCAAAGCGGGGCGGTCTCGATGGATGGGGCGGCGGCCGCATGTGCGCGGGGTGGCGATGAACCCCGTCGATCACCCGCACGGCGGGGGAGAGGGCAAGTCGGGTCAAGGGAACCCGCATCCCGTCTCGCCGTGGGGGCTTCCGACCAAAGGGTACAAGACCCGGAAGAACAAGGCGACCGACAAGTTCATTCTCACGCGGCGCAAAAAAGGTGTCCGCTAGTCGCAGTCTAAGGAGATTCGTATGCCCAGATCGGTCAGCAAAGGGGCGTTTGTGGATGCTCACCTGCTCAAGAAAGTGGAGCAGATGAACGAAGTCAGGGACCGGAAGATCATTAAGACATGGTCGCGCCGTTCCATGGTGGTCCCGGACATGATTGGGCACACGTTTGCGGTTCACAATGGGAAAAAGTTTATCCCGGTCTTTGTGACCGAAAACATGGTCGGCCACAAGCTGGGTGAGTTCGCCCCGACCCGATTCTTCAAGGGCCACGGCGCTGTGAAGACGGAGAAGGCGATTCCCCTCAAATAAGACGCGAAACGTTTCACGAATGACGTTTAACGGTTAACGGGGTTTTGGGATGGCAGAGGCAAAAGCGATCCTGAGATATGTTCGAATTGCCCCTCGCAAGGCCCGCGCCGTGGTGGACTTGATCCGCGGACAGAAGGTTCCGCATGCCTTGACCGTGCTGAAATACACGCCCCGCTCGGCCGCCAAGGTCGTGGAGAAGGTCTTGCGGTCGGCGGTGGCGAATGCCGAACAGAAGGAAATGGGTGACAGCGGCGCGATGTGGGTCTCCAAGGCCTATGTGGATGTGGGGGCCACCTACAAGCGTTTTCGAGCGAGGTCCATGGGACGGGCCAACTCCATTCACAAGCGGACCAGTCATATCACGGTCGTCGTGTCGGCGCCAGAGGCCGCGCTGCGCAAGTAAGCCGTCGAGGGGCAGCAAGGAGGTTATGGGACAGAAGACACATCCGGTCGGCTACCGATTGGGCTACAACCGTACCTGGAGCTCGAGGTGGTACGCGGGAAAAGAGTTCGCCAAGCTGCTCCACCAGGACATCAAGATTCGGAAAATGGTCAAGGAGAAACTATATCACGCCGGAGTCGCGCGAATTGAAATCGAGCGATCGGGAGACCAGACCCGTGTCATCATTCACACCGCCCGCCCGGGAATCATTATCGGTCGCAAGGGCGCGGAGGTGGACAAGCTAAAGGCGACGCTCGAAAAGGAATACGGCACGCAGGTGTATATCACGGTGAAGGAGATCAAAAAGCCGGAGTTGGATGCGCAACTCGTCAGCGAGAACATCGCAGTGCAACTTGAAAAGCGGGTGGCATTTCGCCGGGCCATGAAGCGAAGCGTCGCGGCGGCGCTCAGGCTGGGAGCTCAGGGTATTCGGATCAACTGCGCCGGCCGTTTGGGTGGGGCCGAAATTGCCAGAACCGAATGGTATCGCGAAGGACGCGTCCCGTTGCACACGCTCCGCGCCTTCATTGATTTTGGGTTTGCGGAAGCCCATACGACGATGGGACAGATCGGGGTCAAAACCTGGATCTATCGGGGGGAAGCTCTTCCCGCTCAGCCGGAGAAAGTCGAGAGCGGATTCGATCACAGGTAGCGTGGGCCTGAGAGTGTCACTGGCTTGCCTGCTGGCAAGGACGACTCGCTTTCGCTCGCGAAGGGAGAACACGCGTGCTTGCGCCGAAGAAGGTCAAGTTCAGAAAGATGCAGAAGGGACGGATGCGTGGGAAAGCCTACCGCGGCGGCCACATTACGCTGGGGGAGTTCGGCCTCAAGTCCCTCGAACCCGGCCGGATCACGAGCCGTCAGATCGAGGCGGCCCGCATCGCCATCACACGGCACGTGAAGCGAGGAGGGCAGGTCTGGACGCGCATTTTCCCGGATAAGCCCATTACGAAGAAGCCGGCCGAGACCCGCATGGGAAAAGGAAAGGGAAACCCCGAGTACTGGGTAGCGGTGGTCAAGCCGGGCCGCATCCTCTACGAGATGGATGGGGTCACCCGCGAGGTGGCGGAAGAGGCCTTGCGGCTTGCCGCGCACAAGCTGCCGGTCGCGACGAAATTCGTTTCCCGCTGAGCGGCCCGACCTGAGGGGAACTAACATGGACATGAAAGAACTCAGAGACATGGAGGTGGCCGAGCTGGCGGAGAAGGAACGCCAGCTGACGCAGGAAGTGTTCAACCTGCGCTTTCAACTTGCCACTGGTCGGATTGAGAATCCCATGCGGATTCGCCAGACCCGTCGGGACCTGGCCCGGGTGAAAACGATTATGGAGCAGAAAATCAGCGCCGGCGGCAAGCCGACGAGCCAGAACAAGGGATGAGCGTGATGACGGAGAAAATCCAGGGGCGGCGAGAGTGGATCGGCCACGTCGTCAGCAACAAGATGAATAAGACGGTCGTGGTGGCGGTTGACCGGTTTGTCCGGCACCCGTTCTATCGGAAAGTGATACGCCGCGTGACGAAGCTCAAGGCCCATGATGAACAGAACAACTGTCGAGTGGGCGATCGGGTGAAGCTGATCGAGACCAGGCCGATCAGCAAACACAAGCACTGGCGCGTCGTGCAAATCATCGAACGTGGGCAGCCTGACTAGGGACCTCGCTCGCATCGGTCCGTGAACATGCTGCCGGATGCGGCATCCAAGGAAGCGTCATGATCCAGAATTACAGTTATCTCGATGTGGCCGACAACTCCGGCGCGAAGCAGGTCATGTGCTTCCATGTCCTGGGCGGTTCCAAGCGGCGGTATGGGTCGCTCGGCGATGTCGTCGTGGTCGCGGTGAAGGAAGCGATTCCGCAGGCGGCGGTCAAGAAAGGGGACGTGAGCAAGGCGGTCATCGTGCGGACCACCAAGGGAATCCGACGGGACGATGGATCGTACATCAAGTTCGATCGGAATGCCTGTGTCCTCATCAACGCTCAGGGCGAGCCGATCGGAACGCGCATTTTCGGGCCGGTCGCCAGAGAATTGCGCTGGAAGAAATTCATGAAGATCATCTCGCTGGCGCCAGAGGTCCTCTAGGGGGTAGGGAATCGGAAGCGATGAGTCAACAGGCGGTCGAGAAAGCGAAGATCAAAAAAGGCGATACGGTCATGGTGATCGCCGGCAAGGAACGCGGCAAGACGGGCAAGGTGCTGTCGCTCCATTTGGCTGACGGGAAGCTGATTGTTGAAAAACTCAACATCATTAAACGCCACACGAAGCCCAGCCAGAAGACACGGCAGGGCGGGATCCTGGAACGGGAAGCTCCGCTGGCTCTGTCGAACGTGATGCTCTTCTGCGCGAACTGTCAGAAACCTGTCCGTCTGGGGATCAAGGCTCTGGAAGGGGGACGGCGCGTGCGAATCTGCAAGAAGTGCAAGGAAATCGTCGAAAAGTCTTGAGGGCATAAGGGATCGAACGATGGCAAAGGCTGGAAAGGCGGCGCCTGACAAGGGGGCCGAAAAGGAAAAGAAGGTAGCGGCGAAGAAGGAAGCGGCCCCTGCGGTCAAAGAACCGAGCGGGCCCAAAACCCCGCCACGTCTGAAGGAAGCCTACCGTCAGCAGATCGTGCAGGCCCTGATGAAAGAGTTTGCGTATAAGAATCCGATGCAAGTGCCGAAACTGGATCGTATTGTCTTGAATGTGGGGATGGGCGAGGCGATTCAAAACGTGAAGCTCCTGGAAAGCGCCACCGCTGAGTTAGGGGTGATTTCGGGTCAGAAGCCGGTCGTCACGAAAGCCAAGAAAGCGATCGCCGGCTTTAAGCTTCGCCAGGGGATGCCGATCGGGGCGAAAGTGACGCTCAGAAGCGATCGGATGTATGAATTCCTCGATCGGCTCGTGAGCGTGGCGCTTCCGCGGATACGGGATTTTCGAGGCGTGTCCCCCAAGGCCTTTGACGGACGCGGGAACTACACGTTGGGTCTCAAAGAGCAACTGATTTTTCCGGAGATTAAATACGATAGCGTGGCGTCCATCCACGGGATGGACATTACGATTGTGACCACCGCAAAGACCAATGACGAAGGGAAGGCGTTGCTGCGCCATTTGGGCATGCCCTTCAGAGCCTGAGCGGATCGGGGTATTGAGGACGCCGTCGGCGACGGGTCCTTTCACATGAGGATGGAGACCAGGAGTGGCACGAAAAGCCTTGCGGCTCAAAGCGGCGAGTAAACCGAAATTCAAAGTGAGGCAATACAACCGGTGCCCCCTCTGCGGGCGCGTCAGAGGCTTTCTGAGGCGCTTCAGAATGTGCAGGATCTGTTTTCGTTTTCTGAGCCTGCGCGGGGAAGTTCCCGGGGTGACGAAGGCCAGTTGGTAGCCGGGTGACGGTCAACCAAAGCGAGCCGCATGCACGACCTATGAGGTACACACGATGACGACCGATCCGATCGCGGACCTGCTGATCCGGCTTCAAAACGGAGCGCAGCGCCGTCACGAGACGGTGACCGTGCCTGCGTCCAAGCTGAAGACCGACCTCCTGAGGATCCTGAAGGCTGAGGGTTTCATCAGCAATTACGAGCCGGTCACCGCAGACGGGCATCCCGCGTTACGAGTGCAGTTGCGCTACGTGGGGGAGGGCCAGTCCATCATCACAGGAATGCGCCGGATCAGCAAGCCGGGCAAACGGGTCTATGTCGGCAAGCGAGACGTCAAACCGGTCATGGGCGGAATGGGCCTCGCGATTCTGTCCACGTCGAAGGGCCTGATGACGGATCAGGAATCGCGCCGCGCGAGCCTGGGCGGCGAAGTGGTCTGCCATGTCTGGTAAGAACGAACACATTCACGTAAGGTTACCATGTCACGGTTAGGGCGAAAACTGATTCCGATTCCCGCAGGCGTTGAGGTCAAGGTCGCCGATCGACTGGTGTCGGTCAAAGGACCTCTGGGCCGGCTCGAATGGCCGGTGGCGACCGGAGTGTCCGTGGCGGTCGCTGATGGTCATCTACGGGTGAGCCGTGCGGCTGACGATCCCAAAATCAGAGCCCTCCATGGTCTCGTGTGGGCCGAGCTCAACAACATGCTCCGGGGCGTGACGAAGGGGTTTGAACGCACGCTCGAGATCTCGGGGGTGGGCTACAAGGCGCAAGTTCAGGGGCAGGCGGTGAACTTGAGCGTCGGGTACACGCATCCGGTGATCTACCCTCTTCCGGCTGGGGTAGAAGCCAAGGTGGATAAGCAGACCGTCATTACGATCAAGGGGATTGACAAGAGAAAAGTCGGCCAGGTCGCCGCCAACCTCCGCGCGATTAAACCGCCTGATGTGTATAAACAGAAGGGCATCAAGTACGCGGGCGAGGTGCTCCGGAAGAAGGAAGGGAAGACCGGAAAATAAGAGCGCGCCATGAATATCTTCGCGAAAAGAGAGAAGCTGAAAAGGAGACAGCAGCGCGTGCGCCAGCGCGTGTTCGGGACGCCGGCCCGCCCGCGGTTGAACGTGTATCGGAGCAAGAGCCATATCTACGCCCAGGTGATTGATGACACCACCGGGCGCACGCTGGCGGCCGCCTCGACGCTCGACCAGGGATTGCGGAAATCCCTGAAGTCAGCCGCCACCACGGAGGCCGCGAAAGCGGTCGGCAAGCTCTTGGCCGACCGTGCGAAAGCGGCGAAGATCACCAGCGTGGTGTTTGATCGAGGGGGGCGTCTCTACCACGGCCGCATCAAGGCTCTGGCTGAGGGGTCGCGCGAGGGTGGACTGAAGGTCTGACATTCTTGATGAAGAGGAGCAAAGCTGCGTGCGAGTTAATCCTGAAGAGCTGAACCTCAAAGACAAGGTGGTGTTTATCAACCGGGTCGCCAAGGTCGTGAAGGGCGGCAAGCGGTTTAATTTCTGCGCGTTGGTGGCGGTCGGGGACGGCCAAGGTTGGATCGGGGTCGGGAAAGGCAAGGCGGCGGAGGTGCCGGTGGCGATCGCCAAAGCCGTCGAGCAGGCCAAGAAGCACTTGGTGAAAGTGCCGCTCAAGGGCGGGACGATTCCTCACGAGGTACACGGCCTGTTTGGCGGCGAACACGTGCTGCTCAAGCCGGCGGCGGGAGGGACCGGGATTATCGCCGGGGGCGCGGTGCGCGCGGTGGTCGAATTGGCCGGCGCCCACAACATCATCGCGAAGACGTTGGGACGGGGCAATCCGTTCAATACCGTACGAGCCACTTTGGATGGTCTGTGCCAGCTGAAAGATCCTGCTGAGGCCACGCGTCTTCGCCGGGGCGGTCTCGAGGGCGGGCTTGAAAAGACTGGATAAACGTATGCCGAAGACCGCGACGAGAACCAAAGGAAAAGGATTGTCCATCACGCTCGCGCGCAGCCCGATCGGCACTCCGTACCGGCACCGGCTGGTCTTGCGCGGCCTGGGCCTTCGGAAAGTGAACCATACCGTCATGCGTCCGGACACCCCGCAGGTGCGGGGCATGATCGACAAGGTCTCGTATTTGCTGGAAGTGAGCGGGCGATGAAACTGCATGAATTGACTCCGTCGGCCGGGGCGACGCAGAAGCGGAAACGGATCGGCAGGGGACCTGGTTCAGGGCACGGGAAGACCGCGACCAAGGGCCACAAGGGACTGCTGGCGCGGTCCGGAGGAGGCAAGCGGCCGGGGTTTGAGGGCGGGCAAATGCCCCTCGTCCGTCGTGTGCCGAAATACGGGTTCACCAATCCGTTTCGAAAAGAATACGCGGTCGTCAACCTGAAGTCACTGGCCTCCCTGGGGGCGACGGATCAGGTGACGCCCAAGATGCTAGTCGAAGCCGGGCTTATTAAGCGGAAGACCTTGCCAGTGAAGATCCTCGGCCTCGGCGAGCTGGGGAAGCCGATCGTTATCCAGGCCCATAAATTCAGCAAGTCGGCGATGGAAAAAATACAGGCTGCTGGCGGGAGGGCTGAGGTCATCGGCGGTGTTTGAACGACTCCTGACGAGTTTCCAGAACATCTTCAAAATTCCGGAACTGCGAACCCGGCTTCTGTTCACGCTCATGATGCTGGCGGTCTATCGGGTTGGCGCCCACATCCCGACGCCCGGCATCAATAACGAGGAATTATACAAGTTTTTGCTCGAAAAGGGAGGGTCGCTCCTCGGGTTTTTGGACATTTTTTCGGGCGGCGCGCTGTCACGGCTGACGATTTTTGCGCTGGGCATCATGCCGTACATCAGCGCGTCGATCATTCTGCAACTGCTCACGGTCGTCATTCCGCATTTGTCAAAGCTGGCCAAGGAAGGAGAGCGGGGACGAAAGAAGATCATCCAGTACACACGGTACGGTACCATCGGGATCTCGCTCGTTCAGGGGTTTGGGATTGCGGTCGGTCTGGAGGGCATGAATCAGGGCGCCTTCGTGTTGAATCCCGGCTGGCCGTTCCGCCTCATGACCGTCATTACCTTGACGGCCGGAACCGCTTTCTTGATGTGGCTGGGGGAACAGATCACCGAGCGCGGGATCGGCAACGGGATCTCGTTGATCATTTTTGCCGGGATCGTGGCTCGACTTCCCAGCGCGGTGGCGCAGACGTTCGACCTGTACCAGGTCGGACAGTTGAGTTTCATGCTGCTGGTTGCGCTGCTGTTCATCATGATCGGCGTGGTGGCGGCGATCGTCTTTTTGGAGAGCGGGCGACGCAAGATCCCGGTGCAGTACGCGAAGCGCGTTATCGGGCGGCGGGTCTACGGCGGACAGAGCACGCACATCCCGCTCAAGATCAACACGGCTGGGGTCATCCCCCCGATCTTCGCCTCCTCGATCATCGCGTTTCCGGCCACGATCGCAGGGTTCATTCAGATCCCGTGGGTGCAGTCGCTCGGCGCACAACTCGCGCCCGGATCGCTGTTATATACCCTGCTCTACGTCGGGCTCATCTTGTTCTTCTGTTTCTTTTACACGGCGGTCGTGTTGAACCCGGTGGACATGGCCGATAACATGAAAAAGTACGGAGGGTTTATCCCGGGAATTCGCCCGGGGCAACGGACGTCCGATTATATTTACAACGTCTTGACGCGCATCACATCCGCGGGGGCGGTCTATCTGGCCGCGGTCTGCGTGATCCCGGAATTTTTGATCTATAAACTGAATGTCCCGTTCTACTTCGGCGGTACATCTCTGCTGATCGTGATCGGAGTGGGACTGGATACCGCCCAGCAGATCGAGTCGCATATGCTGATGCGGAACTACGAAGGGTTCCTGGCGAAGGGGCGGCTGAGGGGACGGAGCGGGTAAGGGTTCCGCATGCGGTTGGTATTCCTCGGTCCCCCGGGAGTGGGCAAGGGCACGCAGGCGGAATTGGTGGCGTCTCGGTTCCACCATCCCAAGATCTCAACCGGCGATATTCTTCGGGAGGCGGTTCGGAATAAGACGGCGTTGGGGCTGCAAGCCAAAGCGTGCATGGATGCGGGGAAACTCGTGCCGGACGCCATCGTGATCGGGATCGTCAAGGAAAAGCTGGCCGAGCCGGTGTGCGCGAACGGATTCCTGCTCGACGGATTTCCCCGGACTGTCCCGCAAGCCCAAGAGCTGGGGGCCTTGCTGGAGTCCAAGGGGCTCCGGCTTGATCGAGTCATCAATGTCTCGGTGTCTCGAGAGGAGGTGGTCCGGCGATTGACCGGTCGGAGGAGTTGCCCGAAGTGCCAGGCGGTCTTCCATGTCGACTTCGCGCCCCCGCAAAAGGCCGGGATCTGTGACCGATGCGGCGGCGAGCTTGCTCAGCGCAGTGACGATCGGAAGGAGACGGTTGAAGCCAGGCTTTCGGTGTATGAGCAGCAGACCGCGCCGCTCATCGAGTACTATCGGCAGCAAGGCGTACTCTCCGAACTCGACGGTTCGGGCCGGATCGAGGAGGTGAACCGGCGGCTGATGGCTCTGCTGACGGCGAAAGGGCTGGCATGATCATTCTGAAAACGCCGGACGAAATCGAGGTGATGGCGAAGGCGTCCAAGCTCGTCGCCGAGACCCTGCAGGCATTGAAGCGGGAAGTCCGGCCCGGAGTGACAACGGAAGAACTGGACCGGCTGGCGGAAGACTTCATTCGATCGCGGGGAGGCATCCCTGCGTTCAAGGGCTATCGCAACTATCCGAAGACGCTCTGTGCATCAGTGAATGATCAGGTGGTGCATGGTATCCCGTCAAAACGGGTGCTCAAGGAAGGGGATATCATCGGACTGGACCTCGGCGCAATCGTTGATGGGTTCTATGGGGACTCGGCGGTGACCGTTCCGGTTGGAGCCATCCACCCCAGGGCGGCGGAGCTGCTGCGGGTCACGGAGGAAGCGCTCTACAAGGGGATTGAACAGGCAGTTGTCGGCAATCGGCTCTCCGATATCTCTCACACGATTCAACGTCACGCCGAAGCGGCGGGCTTTTCGGTCGTGACCGATTTTGTGGGTCATGGAATCGGCCGTCAATTGCACGAAGAACCGCAGGTACCGAACTTCGGGAAGCCGGGGCAGGGGCCTCGCCTCCAAGTCGGTATGGTGCTGGCGATCGAACCGATGGTCAATATGGGCTCAGACGGAGTGCGGATTCTTGATGACCAGTGGACGGCTGTGACGCGGGATGGAAGCCTCTCGGCTCACTTCGAGCACACCATTGCGATCCTGCCGAGCGGGCCCCCAAGGATCCTGACCAAACTTTAGAGAAGAGCGGGCGGCATCAATGCCGAAAGAAGACGTCATCGAGGTGCAGGGGACGGTGGCCGAGACGCTGCCGAACGCCATGTTCCGAGTCCAGCGGGAGACTGGGCACAAGATCCTGGCGCATATTTCCGGAAAGATGCGGATGCACTTTATTCGGATCCTTCCGGGGGATAAAGTCACGGTGGAGATGTCTCCGTACGACCTGACCCGGGGGCGGATTACGTACCGGTTCAAGTAAGTTCGAGCACCGATGGAGCCGGTGAAGTATCGCAGGCCCATGGCGCCGCGGATCGAAGAGGATTGTGCATTATGAAGGTCAAGTCGTCAGTCAAACCGATTTGCTCAAAGTGCAGGGTCATTCGCCGCCGAGGGGTGGTGAGAGTCCTGTGCGAGAACCCGAGACACAAACAGCGGCAAGGGTGAGGCGAGGGCGACCGGAGTGCCTCTTGTGCTCGCGCACCACGCACTCAAGACCATTGAGAGATGGAAACTAGAGTAGAGTGCTCGGTGGACGCGCGCAGTGAGAGGCACTCCGGTCACCCTCTAGGGTAGGGGTAGAAAGGAAGGAACTATGGCTCGGATCGCCGGGGTGGATTTGCCGAGGGAGAAGCGAGTGGATGTGGGGTTGACCTACATCTATGGGATTGGGCGCGCGTCCGCCGCCCAGATTGTGAAAAAAGCCGGGATGAACGGCGCGACTCGTGTCAAGGACCTGAGCGAGGATGAGATTGTCAAGCTGCGTGAGACCATCGAGCGTGATTACGAGGTCGAAGGAGATCTTCGCAAAGAAGTGTCCATGAACATCAAGCGCTTGGTGGACACGGGAACCTATCGCGGCCTGAGACATCGCAAGAGCCTGCCGGTCCGCGGACAGCGGACGAGAACCAATGCGCGGACACGGAAAGGCCGGCGGGCTGCGATCGGCAAAGCGCGCAAGCCCGCGACCGCCCCAAGTAGAACCTAGCCGACACGGGAATGGAGAGTAAGAGGAGCCACGCATGAGCGTTAAAAAAGGAAAAAAGAAGGAGCGGAAGACCGTCCAGAGCGGGATCGCCCATATCCAGGCCTCGTTCAACAATACGATTGTCACGATTACCGATATGAGCGGCAACGCGGTGGTCTGGGCGAGCGCTGGTAACCAAGGGTTTAAGGGATCGCGCAAGAGTACGCCCTTCGCGGCTCAGCGGGCCGGTGAAAACGCGGCAAAAAAGGCGATGGAACACGGGATGCGCCAAGTGGATGTCTACGTGAACGGGCCGGGGTCCGGGCGGGAATCGGCGATTCGATCATTGCAAGCGGCCGGGCTGCGCATCAACCTCATCCGCGATGTGACGCCGATTCCTCATAACGGGTGCCGGCCGCCCAAGCGGCGGCGGGTCTGAGCGGCCGCCAGAGGAGGAGTACCGCAGTGGCAAAATACAAAGGCCCAGTATGTCGGTTATGCCGGCGCGAGGGAGAAAAGCTGTTTCTCAAAGGTGCCCGATGCATGACCGAGAAGTGCGCCATCGAGCGGCGGAGCTACCCGCCCGGACAGCACGGGCAAGGCCGACAGCGTCTCTCAGAATACAGCGCCCAGCTCCGCGAAAAGCAGAAGCTGAGGCGAATTTACGGTCTTCAAGAGCGGCAATTCCGGGGCGTGTTCGGGAAAGCGGAGCGCCGGACCGGGATCACGGGAGAGCACTTGTTGAAACTGCTCGAGTGCAGGCTGGACAACGTGGTGTACCGACTTGGATTTGCGTCTTCGCGGAAGCAGGCTCGGCAGTTGATCAACCATGGACATTTTCTCCTGAACGGCCGGAAGACCGATGTGCCTTCCTACATTGTCAAAGCCGGCGACGTGGTTGAAGTCCGCCAGCGAAGCCGGGACCTCGCCTCCATCCAGTTGGCCCTGGAGGCGTCGGATGGTCGGGGGATTCCCGGCTGGTTAGAGCAAGACCGTGCGGCGTGCAAGGGAACGGTTCGGGCCGTTCCGACGAAGCAAGAAATCGCGATTCCGGTGAATGAACAACTCGTGGTGGAATTGTATTCCCGATAGCACTTGGCCCGGCCAGCGAATGGCCACGGGCGGACGGCCCAAGTGATGTCTGGTGAATGCGACAAGGCGAAGGGAGAACCATGATTAAGGCAATGAAGGACTTCCAGGTCCCGATGCGGGTCGAGGCCGACAAGGACACTCTTTCACCAACGTACGGCAAGTTTATCGCGGAGCCGTTTGAAAGAGGGTTCGGGACGACGATCGGCAATTCCCTGCGGCGGGTGCTGCTGTCTTCGCTGACCGGTGCCGCCGTGACGACGGTGCGGATTGAAGGCGTGCTGCACGAGTTCTCCACGATCCCAGGGGTGACCGAAGACATCACCGCGATCATCTTGAATATCAAGAGTCTGAGGTTGAAGTTGCACACCGACAAGCCCAAGAACATCCGTCTCCGGAAGAAAGGTCCGGGAGAGGCGAAGGCATCCGATATTATTCATGACGCGGACGTGACGGTCCTCAATCAGGACTTGCACATCGCCACGCTGGATAAAGAGGCGACCCTGGACATGGAAATGGTGGTCAAGCCGGGGCGCGGGTATGTTCCGGCTGAGCGGAACAAGGAGGAGGGCCTGCCCATCGGCGTCATTGCCGTAGATTCGATCTATTCGCCCGTGAAACGTGTGAATTTTCAGGTTGAGAACGCGCGGGTCGGTCGGGTCACGGATTATGACAAGCTGCTGCTCGATATCTGGACTGACGGCAGCATCACCCCGCAGGACGCGCTGTCAACCGCCTCGGGCATTCTGCGGGACCACCTGAACATCTTCATTCATCCTGAAGAACAGGGGGAAACGAAGCCCGAGACCCGCAAGGAGGAAGAGCGGCGTGAAATCAACAAGAACCTCTTCCGCAGCGTGAACGAACTGGAGCTCTCCGTCAGAGCGGCCAACTGCCTCAAGAATGCCAACATCAAGACGATCGCCGATCTGGTGCAAAAGACCGAAATGGAGATGTTGAAAACCAAAAACTTCGGCAAGAAATCGCTCAACGAGATCAAGGAAATCCTGGCCGAGATGGGACTGAGCCTCGGAACAAAAATCGACTCGCTACCGTCCGGAGACAGCAGCGCAAAACGCGAAGCGTGAACGAGAGGGAGCCGTGCGTCACAGAAAAAAAGGAAGGCAACTGGGGAGAAATACGAGCCACCGGCGGGCGTTGTACCGCAGTCTCGTCACGTCGCTTCTTGAGCATGAGCGGATCGAGACCACCGAGGCCAAAGCGAAAGAAGTGCGCGGGTTCACAGAACGCATGATCACGCTGGGCAAGCAGGGCGACTTGCCCGCTCGACGCCGGGCCCTGGGATTTCTCCGCAGCAAGAATGTGGTGTCAAAGCTCTTTGGCGAGGTGGCCGGTCGGTTTCGGGACCGAAACGGTGGCTACACGCGGACGATCAAAACCCGTCGGCGGGTGGGCGATGCGGCCGAGTTAGTGGCCATTGAGCTAGTTGTGAAAAGCAGCGACGCACCCCAGGCCAAACCTGGAGCGTCTGACTCCGAGAAAGGGTCCAGGACGCCAACCAAGGACGTAAGTCCCCAATAGAGGTGCAAAAGGCGCCTTTCGCGGATCGCGCCGTTTCATTGCGTTCCTTTCTATTCCTCGTCCTCTCTCTCGATTCCCACGCGCGTGCCTCTTACCTGCCGGCCCTTTCATTGATGGTGACGGACACTTGATCGGCCCGCCGTTTATTTACTTGCCTATCTGCGTATGCTATTATCGTGCCTGGCAAGTTAAGACTCAGTGAAGCGATTGATTTGGGTAGAGAGATGTGGCAGCGCTGGGCCCGTGGCAGCCTCCTTGCACTCAGTGTTATTCTCGCCTCCTTCCTGTTCTACCTCCTTGCGACTCGCGTGGAATCGGTTCCGCCCCCCAGTTCGGCAAGCTCAAGCCCGCTGAATCGAGCCGACGCGGGGGTTGACCAGTTCACGTTCACCCAAACCAAATCGGGAGCGGTGCAATGGGAAGTCCAGGCCCAGCGCGCGCGTGTGTTTGAGACCGAGCACCGGGCGGCTCTCGAGAAGGTCCGGGTCACGCTGTACGGCGCGAACGGGTGGGAAATGAAATTGGAGGGCGATGAAGGGACGATCGATATTCACAAGAAGGACTTCGTGCTTGCCAAACACGTGGGCCCGATCGCGGTGCAACTGGAGAGCGGGTATACGATCTATACGAATCACCTCGCCTGGGCGGACGCGCGGCGGGAGATCAGCACGCAAGACCCGGTCACCCTGTCCGGTCATGGCTTGGAAGTCACGGGCCGTGGTTTAGTGGGCAAACTTGATGTGGAGGAATTTAAGGTGTTGGAGGATGTGCGTGTCGAAATTTTACAGTAGCGCGTGCGCAGTCGTCGTGATGGTGGCCGCGGCCGCGTTTGCTGCCGAGACCGGCGCGTCCAAGCCGGCTTCGACGGAAAGTTCGAGCACCACGATTACGGCCCAGAAAATGACGGTTCGGAATCAAGAGAGCAAGGCCGTTTTTGAAGGAACCGTCGTGCTGACGAAAGGAGCCTTGGTCGTGCACTCGGATACGATGGTGGTCTCCTTTAAGCCGACCGAACCACCGGCTGCGGGGATACCCGACCGAGGGGCTCAGTCGGGTGCTGGACAACTCCCGATCATGTCGAACCGTTCGGTGAGCATGATTGAGGCAACCGGCCGGGTGAGGATCGAGAAGGCTGAAGGTAGAGCCACGTCCAAGAAAGCGATCTATTACGCTGATGAGGAAAAGATTGTGCTGACGGGTGAGCCGGTGGCTTGGCAAAAGGGCACCCGCGTGAGCGGGAAGAAAATCACGATGTATCTGGCCGAAGACCGCAGCGTCGTGGAGGGAGGTTCGCACGTGATGATCGATCAGGACGGGGGAGAAGGTCGCTGATGCGCGCCTTCGAACTCGTCGGCCGTGAGGAGGAGCCTCGTCTGGATCCGAGCTCTCCGGCGCTGGAGCAGCATCTGGAGGCTGTCGGCCTGGTCAAGAGCTTCAAAGGCCGTCAGGTCGTCAAAGAAGTCAGCCTGGATGTCAGGGCTGGAGAGGTGGTTGGGCTCCTGGGACCAAATGGAGCGGGGAAGACCACCATCTTCGATATGATGGTGGGACTCTGCCAACCTGATGCTGGCCAGATCCTGCTCAACGGTGAAGCGATCACTGACCTGCCGATGTTCAAGCGCGCACGGCGAGGCATCGGATACTTGCCGCAAGAGTCATCCGTCTTTCGGCGGTTGTCGGTTGAGGAAAACATCCTGGCGATTTTGGAAATGGTGGACCCTTCGTCGAAAGACCATACGCACCGAGTCGAGGCGCTTCTCAAAGAACTCGACTTGTGCGACCTTCGAAAAAGCAAGGCCTATGCGCTGTCCGGTGGGGAGCGGCGCCGACTGGAGATTACCCGAGCATTGGTCACACATCCCCAGTTTTTGCTTCTCGATGAACCGTTCGCGGGCATCGATCCCATCGCGGTGGGTGACATCCAACAGATCATCACCCGGCTCAAGCAGAAGCAGATCGGCATCCTGATCACCGATCATAACGTGCAGGAAACTCTCTCCATCACTGATCGCGCCTATATCATTAACGAGGGCAGCATCCTGGAGGCGGGCCCGCCCGACACCATTGTCAACAGCTCAACCGCGCGGGCGATTTACCTCGGCGAACATTTCAGGTTGTGACAGAGGGTCACGTACACGGGGATCGGCATGAAACTGCGTCTTGATCTTCGTCTTAGTCAGAAACTGATCATGACGCCTCAGCTGCAACAGGCGATCAAACTGTTGCAGTTGTCGCGGCTGGAGCTCCAACAAACGCTCACGCAGCACCTGATGGAGAATCCGCTCCTGGAAGAGGTGCAGGCTGATGTGGAGGAGGGCGAAACGACTCTCGGTGAAGATCAGGAGAGCAAAGAAGTCAAACAGACTGAAAGCGTGAGCGAGACTGACGAGTCGAAATCTGAAGGTCCTGACAGCCCAGACGAAATGGGCTGGGACGACTACTTCGACAGTGAGCGACGGGCCGGTGATACTGAGGACCCCGCGGCCGCTCAGGAGGAGTTTCCCTCCTACGATCAAACCGTCGTCAAGCCGACGTCCCTGGAAGATCATTTGCTGTGGCAACTTTCACTCTCGGGGCTTTCCGATACCGACAAGGCGATCGGCCGGATGATCATCGGCAATCTGGATGAAGACGGGTATCTCAGAACCACGCTGAGCGACATTGCGGCAGACGCTGGGGTTTCGGAAAGTGTGGCCGAGAACGTCCTGAAACACGTTCAGACGTTTGATCCGGCTGGTGTAGGGGCGCGGGACTTACGCGAGTGTTTGTTGATTCAACTGGGCCATCTCGATCGCAACCCCATCGGCTCGGTTGGAAAACGGTCTGATGGGCTGAGGGGGTCGCTGGTCGAAGCGATTGTGGCGGATCATCTCAAGGACCTGGAAAAAAAGCACTATGGACGGATTGCCAAGGCCTTAGGCGTGACGGCTGAGGAAGTCTTTAAAGCAACCCACGTGATCGAGGGGCTTGAGCCCAAACCGGGTCGCCCCTATTTCACAGCCAATAATTACGCGGTTGTGCCCGATGTCTTTGTCGTCAAGAACGAGGGTGAATGGGTGGTGCTCCTGAATGATGAGGGGCTGCCGCGTCTCCGCATCAGTCCGTATTACAAGCAGCTGATGGCGAGCCAGAAGGATCAGTCGGATGCGACCAAAGCCTACATGGAAGAGAAACTTCGTGGAGCGCAGTGGATCATCCGGAGCATCGAACAGCGGAACAAGACCACCATCAAGGTCGTCCAGAGTATCGTCAAATTCCAGGAGCTGTTTTTTGAACACGGCGTGGAGCATCTCAAGCCGCTGGTGCTGAAGCAGGTCGCCGAAGATATCGGCATGCACGAATCGACGATCAGCCGGGTGACCGCCAACAAGTACCTCTACTGCCCGCAGGGAATGTATGAATTGAAATTTTTCTTCAACACCGGGATCCAGCGTTCCGATCAGGCTGAAGATATGTTGTCCTCGGTAACGGTCAGGGAGATGATCCGTCAAATGGTGGCGGAAGAGGACGCACACCATCCTCTGAAGGATCAAGAAATCGTGGCGCGGCTGCGAAGTCGCAACATTATGATTGCCCGCCGAACGGTCGCAAAGTATCGCTCTGAGGTGAACATCCCGTCCGCGAGTCAACGCAAGCGTTTTTTTTGACATCTCACAGTTATCGCGCGGCTCCAGGCTTCGACAACACCCGTCAACTCTTGCAGAGGCACGGCGATGAGAAGCGCCACTCACAACGTAGGGGGCCTTCATGCGCGCGCGAATGTGTAAAGATAGCGGGTCTGTTGGAGAGCAGCCTGACGCGGTGAAGTGATCGGCTTTCTCAACGAAAAGGATCGTTCATGCGCATAACGATTACCGGTCGTCACGTCAAAGTTACCCCTGGGTTGAGGCGTTACATCGAGACCAGAATGACGCGGCTGCAGCGCTATGGCGCCAAAGTCGGCGACGTTCAGGTTGTGCTGGGAGTCGAGAAATACCGTCATACCGCCGAGGCGGTTCTCACCCTCAATGGAGCGGTGATCCAGAGCAAAGCATCCACCAATGAGATGCACGCCTCGCTTGACCAGTTGCTGAACAAGATCAGCCGCCAGGTCCAGAAGCGAAAGGAAAAACTGATCGATCACAAATCCCGCGCCATTGCGCCTCGACCTATTCGAGAGCCTCGCGAAGCCGAGTTGGAGCCGTTGGACGTCCATACCGTCCACACGCCGTTACACATCCTGACCGTTGCCGAGGCTGTGGGACGCCTGGGCGGAGTCCCCGGTGCCCTCGTTGTCTTCATCAACGCCTCTTCGAATCGAGTCCAAGTGGTGCGGCGGTTGGATAACGGCGACGTCGAATTGATCGATCCTCAACCGGGATAGTCCTGGACGGCTGATGCACACGCTCCGCCTGGTCATTATCAGTGGCCTTTCCGGATCCGGCAAGACCCATGCGATTAAGTGTTTTGAGGATCTCGGATTCTTCTGCGTGGACAACCTGCCCCCCGCATTGTTTCCGAAATTTGCCGAGCTCTGCACGCAGCGCGGAGGGGAGATGAAGAACGTCGCGCTCGGCATCGATATTCGTGAACGCGGCTTCTTTTCTGACTTTTGGGCTAATCTGGAGCGTTTGAAGTCGCTCGGGCATACCGTTGAGCTGCTGTTTCTTGAGGCAAAAGACGAGGTGCTTGTGCGTCGCTTCTCGGAATCGCGGCGCCCGCATCCCTTGCTGCCACAGTCACCGGTGATGGAGGGGGTCCAGCTCGAGCGGGAGCGGCTCAGCGAGTTGAGGAGTCGCGCCGACCGCATTATCGATACGTCGGATCTCACTGTCCATGAGCTCAAAGACCTGGTGGCACGGCACTATCTGCAACAGGGCCAGGGACTTCGCATGGCCATCTCGCTGTTGACCTTCGGATTCAAATTCGGCGTTCCGTACGATGTAGACCTTCTGTTTGACCTCCGTTTCCTGCGGAATCCAAACTTTGTTGCGGATCTGAAGCCACTGACCGGCGAGGATCCTCGCGTTCAGGCTTACGTCCTGGATGACCCTGAGGCCAAGGCGTTTCTTGATCACTTGGAGTCCCTGTTCAAGTTCCTCATCCCGCTCTTCGAGCGAGAACAGCGCAGTTACCTCACCATTGCCTTCGGCTGCACGGGCGGGCGTCACCGCTCCGTGGCCATCGCGTGTCGGCTGCGTGACAATTTTGCCGACATGGGTCATGAGGTCACGCTGCGGCATCGCGATGTCCGCAAATCCTGACCCCACTACAAGTTATAGGGGGTTAGTTCTTTCGTCGACACCAGGTATCAATAAGGGCGCCTCGGTGTGCGCCACCGTCGACCAATGACTTGACAGGTCTAGTATATTGACTATACTTAGCAAGTTAACTGGTCTCTACGTATAAGCAGCATATATCGTTATCGGGTCGTGGTCGTCACGTGAAGAGCGCGGAAGCCAATTCGAAGAAGCAGTACAAGACGTACGAAGTGTGCAGGTTGTTCGATGTGTCTCGCGCAACACTCTTTCGGTGGGAGCGCGAAGGCCTGATTTCCGGCCCTCAACGTGACTGGCGAAACTGGCGGATCTATACGGCTCAGAACATCAAAGAGATCAAGCGAATCATACAGACCCGCAGTGCGGTTTCCTGACCGAGGTGCAGGATGTTTGAGCCCCTCAAGCAGCTCATGAATTTTGACGTGGGAGCGCTGTTCGGCCCCAGAAAACAGTTGCTGGGCTTGGACATTGGTTCCAGTGCCATCAAACTGGTTCAGATGAAGGAGACCAAGGGACACTACACCTTGCAAAAGTTCGGGATCAAGCCGCTGGAGCCGGAAGTGATCGTTGACGGGACCGTGATGGACGCGGGAAGGGTCATCACGGCCATCCAAGACCTCCTGAAGGAAGAAAATGTCAAGCTGAAGAATGTCGCGATGTCGATGTCAGGGCACTCCGTGATCGTGAAGAAAATAAATTTACCGCCGATGCCGGACGAGGAATTAGAGGCTCAGGTGAAACTCGCGGCGGAGCAATACATTCCGTTTGATATCAACGAAGTGAACCTCGATTTTCATGTCTTGAACCCGAATGAACAGTCGGAAGATGGACAGCCGCAAATGTCCATCCTGCTGGTGGCCGCGAAAAAGGAAAAGATTAACGAGTTGACTGAGCTCGTGAAGGGGGCCGGGCTCACGCCGGTCGTCTTGGATGTGGACGCGTTCGCCATCGAAAACATGTACGGCATCAATTACACGGTGAACCCGGAGGAGATCACGGCGTTGGTGAATATCGGCGCGAGCGTGATGAACGTCAATATCTTAAAAGGCGACAGCTCCGTCTTTACCCGCGATATTTCTATCGGTGGCAATCGCTATACCGAGACCATTCAAAGGGATCTGGGGATGTCGTACGAGGAGGCCGAAGCGGCTAAAAAGGGCGAACGTCGTGAGGGCGTTGACGCGGAAGCTGTTGCCAACGTCATCGAGAGCGTGAATGCGGAGGTCTCGTCGGAAATTGCCAGATCCATTGACTACTTTAAGACGACTTACGTCGACGCGGAGATCAACAAAATTCTCCTGTGTGGGGGCTGTGCGAAAGTGTCGGGTTTGCTGGCGCAGTTGAGCGATCGGATGGGGGTCGCGGTTGAGATGGCGAACCCATTCAACCAGGTGGATACCACGGCGACCGGATTCGATCCTGAATTGCTGGCTGACGTGACATCACAAGCTGCCGTGGGAGTCGGGCTCGCGCTGCGGACCGTTGGTGATCGATGATCCGGATTAATCTGCTCCCGGGGCGGCGAGCCGTACGGGGTGCGGCGCCGCGGTGGGACGTCCGAGTCGAAGTTGCCGGCGCGGTCGCTCTCATCGTCGTCGCGTTAGGGCTCTGCTTCCATTATTCAAGCGTGTTGGATCGCGAAATTGAGGCCCGGCAACTTGAAAAGCAGGAGAAGGAAAAGCGGTTGGTCGCTCTCAAGGAAAAAATCAAGCAGGTCGAGGACTTTGAGAAAAGAAAGAAAACGCTCGAAGATAAAAACAGAATCATCGAGCAGCTGGAGAACTCTCGTGGGGGGCCGGTCCGCGTGATGGATTATGTGAGTCAGAGTTTGGAGCCTCTGAAGCTCTGGCTCGTGAGATTGAATGTGAAGGGCAAGGACGTGGAACTGGAGGGACGGGCGCTGACGAACGATGACGTCGTGGAGTTTGTGAACAATCTTCGTCGGACGGACTATTTCACCAATATCCGGCTGCTGGAGACGCGATCCGGAGCCGAGGCCAAGACCAATGTGTATCAGTTTCGGATCAACCTGGCGTTGAAAGGGTGATATGGAGCTTCCCAAGATCAATCTTGATGTGCTCCGAACAGTCCCGGTCGCCCAAAAAATTCTGCTGCTTGTCCTCATAGTGGCTGGGATCGGCGCAGGGTTCTATTACCTTGTCGTCGCAGACAAGAACGTCATGATTGCGAATCTGCAGACTGACATCGGCAAGCTTGATACGGAGATTCAGACCACCAGCATCAAGGTCCAACATTTGGACGAGCTGATCGCAGCGAATAAGCAGCTCGAGATCGAGCTTGCGAAGAAAAAAGAGCGGCTTCCGCCGGAAGAAGAGGCGATCATGCTGCTCAAGCAACTGTCGGACATGGCAGTTCGGCTAGGGCTGGACATCAAGCTTTGGAAACCTGGGACCCAGGTGCCGGACCCCTCGAAGTTGTTCGTAAAGATGCCGGTCAATATTGAGGCGGCGGGGGGATATCATACGGCGGCGCTCTTTTTTGACCAAATCAACAGGCTGCCACGGATCATGAACGTCTCGGACTTGCGGATGGGTTCGTCCAGGATCGAACAGGATCGGGTCGTGATCCAGACCGCGTTTGAATTGACCGCATTCGTGGCGCCACCGGAGAGCAACCCGACCGCGCCTGCGGCTAAGTAGCCATGGCGGAGAATGATCCTCGCGAGGGTGGAATGCTAGAGGATCGAGTGGTTCGTCAGTTGAAGCGGCAACGGGGATGGGTGACGATGAGCATCATAGGGGCGGCCATCTTGGCACAAGGTGTTTCATCCGGACTTGCGTTTCAACCTGCGCTGGCCGCCCAAGTCAATCCGGCGGGGACGAACTCCTCGAATCCACCGGGCGGAAACACCGCAGGGCCACCTGCGGTCGGTCAAGCCACCCCGACCGACCCCGCAGCCGGGAGAATCGCCGGAGTCCCACCCGCCGATGCGCGGGTTGCTCAGACGTCGGTGCCCGCGCCTGCAGTTGAGAACTATTCGTATAATCCGTCAGGAAGGCGGGATCCGTTCGCTTCGATCGTCACCCCGCAGGGCCCGAGCGGGCCGAAGAACCCGGATCTGCCTCCGCTCCAACGGGTAGGATTTACGGAACTCAGTTTGATCGGGATTATTTGGGGAGGGTTCGGCTATACTGCAATGGTGCAGACGCCGGATGGAAAGGGCTATACGGTTCGTCGAGGAACGCGCATCGGGCCGAACGATGGCGTGGTGAGTGAGATCACAGAAGGCGCGCTGGTGCTTCGGGAGCAGTTCACCGACGTGTACGGCAAAAAACAGGTGCGCGAATACGTCAAGCTCCTGCATCCGAAAGAGGGGTCAGAATGAGCGCACGACACATTTACGCGAGCCTTGTGGTTCCCATGGTGGTGCTGGGGCTCTTGTCCTGTGTGCATCGTTCTCCGACAAGCACCGACTTGAAGCAAGGGACGAGGCCCCTGGAGAACATTCGAGTCGCCGATCTTGGCGACAAGCTTCGGGTGGAGGTGGAAGGAGATCGCGGGGTCACGTATTCCCTCTCAACCGGTGTCGCTCCCACCAGCGTGACGATTGAGATACCCGGTCTCTCGAAAGGGAAGGGCTTGCAGCCCATCGAGCTCAACAAGCCTCCAGTTCTGCAGGTGATCCCGACGGAGGTCTCGAAGCCGAGGCCGGCGGTGCAGCTGGTCTTTACCTTGACCTCTGCGGTCACGCCGGAGGTCCGGAAGGAAGACACTCGCTTGGTCATCGATTTCCCAAAGGTCCAGAGTCCGGTTGACGCCGCGGCTGCCGCTCCAGCGGAAACATCCGAGTCACCCGCGCTCAGCGCGCAAGAGCCGCCTGCCGGGGAACCGAACAATACACAGGCAGCGCCGGCGCCGGCCGCGTCCGCAAGCACGATGACCAAGGTGGAGGTGAAGCGGGGCGAGGCCGAAGCGACGGTGGTGATTCACGGTGACGGCGAATTCCGTTACGACGTGAGACGGTTGAGTCAAAACCGCCTGATTGTGGATCTGGCGAATGTATCCACTCCGCTGAGAGTCCCGGTACTGCCAGTTGACCACCCGCTCCTCAAGCAGATCAGGGTGGGGCATCATTCAAACAAGACAAGGTTGGTGTTGGATTTGACCAGGCCGTCCAGCTATTCGGTGCAGCCCGGGAGTCGCTCGCTCGCCATCCGGCTGACCGCGTTGGGACAGGCTGGCGACCCAGACATTGCCGCGAAGGGCTCTGATGCGGAGGGGGGCGAGCAGGACGACAAACGCGTCCGTTTCGCAACGGCCGGCCGGGTCCCTTTTCCAGAGCGGCTGGCTCTCATTGAAGAGTCCGCTCGCTTCGCTCAAATGGCACCGGAAGCAAAAGGAACCGCTGAACCCGACGAGGCGGGGCCGCAGCGGTATGTAGGGCGTCGCATTTCGCTCGACTTTCAGCAGGCGGATATTACCAATGTCCTCAGGCTGATCGCCGATGTCAGCGGGTTCAATATCGTCGTCGGTGAAGGGGTGAAAGCGAAAGTGACGCTGAAGCTGGTCAGTGTCCCCTGGGACCAGGCCTTGGATATGCTGTTGAAGATGAACGGCCTCGGCATGATCCGAGAGGGAACCATCGTCTGGATCGATACGCTGACCAATATCGCCAAGCAGCAGGATGAGGAAACCAAGGCCAAGGAGTCCAGGATCAAGGCGGAAGATTTGGTCACAGACGTGATCTACGTACAAAACGTTGCGGCGACAGAGATTCAGACGACGCTCCGGCAATACTTGAGTCCGCGCGGGCAACTCCAGGTCAACCAGCCCAGCAACGCCCTCGTCGTTCAAGACACGGAGTCCAGAATGCTGGCGTTCAAGAAGCTCGTGCGCGACCTGGATTTGGAGGTCCCCCAGGTCCAGATCGAGGCCAGGATCGTCCAAGCGGATACCAGCTATTCCCGGTCGCTCGGGATCAAGTGGGGGATCCAAAATATTAACAATTTGGGGAACGCAAGAGCGGCGAGTTTTAAGAGCGGAGATAGTGGCACGTTCGGCTCGCAGACGTCAGATTTTCTGGTCAATTTGCCCGCCACAGTGTCCGGATTGTCCCCGGTTCCGGCCGCTGGCTTTAGCTGGGGCAGGTTGGCGGCTGATGGGTTCCAGCTCGATATGCGCCTTTCGGCCGGCGAACTGCTGGGTCTGACCAAGGTGATTGCGGCTCCCAAGATCACAACCCTCGACAAGCGGGAGGCCAAGATCGAACAGGGTGAATCCATCCCGTTCCAGACCACCTCCTTGCAAGGGACCCAGACCACATTCGTGGATGCGAACCTCACGCTTCAGGTGACGCCTCAGATCACCTCGCGCGATCCGAGAGAGATCGGAAAGCAAGTGTTGTTGAAGATCAGGGCCACTCGAAACGCGGTCGGCGCCCGAAGCAACCCGGCTGGGCCGAGCATCGACAAACGTGAAGCCACCACCCAGGTCCTCGTCCGCGATGGCGAGACCATGGTGATCGGCGGGATTTTTGTGGATACCCAGACGAACACGGTGGGCGGTGTGCCCTGGCTCTCCCGCATTCCTGTGCTCGGCTGGCTGTTCAAAAACAAGGTTGAGAGCATCGCCAAGCAGGAGTTGCTGATCTTCCTGACCCCCACGATCGTGAAGAGCTGATGCCTCGAATCCTTCCATGCTGCGGTATTTGAACGGGGGCGAATCGCACGGCAAGTATCTGTTGGCCATCCTCGAAGGCGTGCCGGCCGGCCTCCCGTTGACAGCCGACTCCGTAAACCATGACTTGGCTCGTCGTCAAAAAGGCTACGGCCGAGGCGGCCGCATGCGCGTGGAGGAAGACCGGGTCGAGTTCGGGTGCGGAGTTCGGAAGGGGAAAACATTAGGGAATCCGATCGGCCTGCTGATCGCGAACAAGGATTGGGAAAATTGGAAAGAGGTCATGGCGGTCGAGCCGGGCCCCGTCCCTCCTGAAAAAGTGGTCACACGGCCCCGTCCCGGCCACGCCGACCTGGTCGGCGCCATCAAGTACGGGCATCGCGACATCCGGAACGTGCTGGAAAAGGCCAGCGCGCGCGAGACGGCGATCCGCGTCGCCATAGGCGGGGTGACCAAGGCCTTGCTGGCCCAATTCGGCATGCGCGTCATCAGCTACACGATCGAAATCGGCGGTGTGGTCGCCCGCCGCTGCGAAGACCCGCTCGAGGCCTACGAACGTGCGGAAGGGTCGGAGGTCCGTTCTCCGGACCCGGAGGCCGGCGCCCAGATGATCGAGCGAATCAGGACCGCCAAGCATCGCGGCGATACCCTGGGAGGCGTATTCGAAGTGGTCGTCACGAACCCGCCGATCGGGCTGGGCAGTTATGCGCAGTGGGACCGCCGACTGAGCGCCAGGCTGGCCATGGCGGCCATGAGCATCCAGGCGATGAAAGGCGTGGAGATCGGGATGGGCTTCGGCGCGGCGCGCCGGTTCGGGTCCGAAGTGCACGATGAGATCTATTACGACCGCGACGAGCATCGGTTTATCCGCAAAACAAACAACGCGGGCGGGCTCGAAGGCGGGATTACCAACGGCGAGCCGATCGTCCTGCGGGTGGCCATGAAGCCCATCTCGACCCTCTACAGCCCCAAGAAAAGCGTGGATATTCAGACCAAGGAACCTTTCGACGCGACGGTTGAGCGGTCGGATATCTGTACGGTCCCGGCGGCAGGGGTCGTCGGTGAGGCGGTGGTCGCCTTCGAGATGGCCAATGCCATGATCGAGAAGTTCGGCGGGGACAGCTTAGAGGAAATGAAACGGAATTACGACGCGTATCGGGCCTACGTCCAATCCTTTTAGTTTTGACCCCTGTGTGGTACCATCCCCCCTGCTCTCAACCCATTCCTTAGTCTCTCTCATACCCAGGTGTCCATCCGCTTACACGGAACGGACACGTGGGACACGAGGCGGTGCCTTCCCGGCTTCCCGGGGTGTGTCATCGCGTGAGCGGCGCGTCATGACAGGAACCGATGAACACTGCGTCAAGGTCTCATTGGCCGAACGCAGTTATGACATTCTGATCAGGCCGGGCTTATTGACCGAAGTGGGCCGGCATCTCCGTCATCTCGGGTTCGCCGGCAAGGTGGCGGTGGTGACAAACCCGGTGATCGGCCGGTTGTACGCGCCCGCAGTGCTGCGTTCCCTCAGAACGGCCGGCTTTAAGACCCGCTCGATCGTGATTCCGGAAGGCGAGCGCGCCAAGACGCTTCGATGGGTCTCCGCGATCCTCGATGAGCTGGTGAAGGCGCGCTTTGAGCGAGGATCGGTGTTGGTGGCCTTGGGCGGCGGCGTGGTCGGCGACATCGCCGGTTTTGCGGCCGCCGTCTACGTCCGTGGGATTCCCTTCGTCCAGGTCCCGACCACGCTGGTGGCGCAGGTGGATTCCAGCGTGGGGGGCAAAACGGGTGTCAATCATTCCCTGGGCAAGAATTTGATCGGCGCCTTTCATCAGCCGCGCCTCGTGCTCATTGATCCGGCGACGCTCACGACTCTGCCGACGCGCGAATGGGTCGCTGGCTTGGCCGAGGTGATCAAATACGGGATGATCGCGGACGAGGAATTATTTTCTTACCTCGAACGACACATGGGCGCTCTGCTCAGGATGGAAGAGGGGCCGATCGTTCACGTCGTCGCTCAATCGTGCCGGATCAAGGCGTCGGTGGTGATGGAAGATGAACGGGAGGCGGATCGCCGTCGCATCCTCAATTATGGACATACGGTCGGCCACGCGCTCGAATCCCTGGGGAAATATCGGGCGCTCCTCCACGGGGAGGCCGTGGCGATCGGAATGGTGCAGGAGGTGGACGTGGCACGGCACGTCGGTCGTTGCGACAAAGAGGTGGCGACTCGCCAGCGCGCACTTGTGCGCGAGGCCGGCCTACCCGATACCCTCCCGCCCGTGACCTTCTCCGAGCTGTGGGGAGCCATGCAACACGACAAGAAAGTGGCGCAGGGCCGCCTGTACTGCGTCCTGCCCGTGCGGGTCGGGCAGGTGGTGATCGAGCCGCTCGAGCGCGCCACATTCGAACGGTGGTTTGCGAGTCGCCCTCGGGAACCCCATCGGAGTCATTCGCGTCGTCGCGCCGAATCGTCGCAGCGGGCCTGAGCAATCTGGGAAAAGGGCAGGGACATCGGGGAAGGGAGATTTCCGTAGGATGGAGTCGAGACGTCGTCTGTCGGTTCAACAGCTCGAGCAGGCCGTACGAGAAAAAACGCGCGAAGTGGATGTGCTGCATCGGATCAGCGAGTCCATCAGCAGCACGCTCGATCTGGAGGCGGTACTCAAGCACATCGTCGAGGTAGTGGTCGAAGTGACCAAGGCGGATGCCTGCCTGCTGTACCTGCTCTCTGACAGCCGGGAGGAGCTCATTCTCAGAGCGTCGAAGAACCCCCATCCCAAGCTCATCGGTCGGATTACGATCGGGCTGGGGGAGGGCATCACCGGATGGGTGGCACGGGAGCGGACGCGTGTGGTGATTCCCAGCAACGCCAACGATGATCCCCGCTTCAAGTTCTTCCACAATCTCCCCGAAGACCGCTACCAAGCCTTTGTATCGGTCCCGATCATGGCCAAGAAAGAGGTGGTGGGGGTCATCAACGTGCAGCACAAACGGTCGCGGCGGTACCGGCCGGACGAACTGGCGCTGCTGACCACGATCGCCAATCAGGTGGGCGGGGCCATTGAAAACGCCCGCCTCTATGCCGAGATGAAGCGCAAAGCGCTGCAGGTTGACACGCTCTCGCAGGTGTCAGAAACCGTTGCCTCGAACCGCCTGCTCGAGGACGTCTTGCAGTTGATCGTGACGATGACCGCCCAAATGATGAATTCGAAGATCTGTTCCATCATGTTGCTGGATCAGCAGGCCGGGGAGCTTCGCATCGTGGCCACCCAGAGCCTGAGCGAACAATACAGGCGGAAGCCCAGTCTCAAGATCGGCCAGAGCATCAGCGGCCGGGCGGTGCTGGAACGCCGACCTATCATCGTGTCGGACGTCACCCGCGAGCGCGACTACATGTTTCCCGAGATCGCTCGTAAAGAGGGCCTCTGTTCGCTGCTCTCGGTGCCGATGCTGCTCCGGGATCGGGCGATCGGGGTGATCAACAGCTATACGTCCGTGCCCCATGCATTTACGTCGGAAGAGATCAAGGTCCTCCAGGCCGTCGCCAACCAAGCGGCCATCGCGATCGAAAACACCAAACTGGTGGAAAAATCATTTGAGATGCAGGAAGCCTTGGAAGTCCGGAAGCTCGTTGAACGCGCGAAGGGGAGTCTCATGCAGACGAAGGGCATTTCAGAAGAAGAGGCGTTCCGCCTCATGCAGCGCCAGAGCATGGACTCGCGCAAATCC
Source organism: Nitrospirota bacterium (assembly GCA_016207025.1). Taxonomy (GTDB): domain Bacteria; phylum Nitrospirota; class Nitrospiria; order Nitrospirales; family Nitrospiraceae; genus JACQQM01. The sequence continues at coordinate 30,720 of JACQQM010000147.1, forward strand.
ATGCGCGAGATCGCCGAGGCGGTGATCCTCACGCTCGGGATCGAGAAGCAGGCCGACCTAAAAAAATCTTGACACGGTCTCCGAGGCGATGCTATAAGCGGGCACACGTTACTGGCGGGAGACAACGGCGTTTCCCGTATGTGCGGTAGCCATGATGCGGCAGTGAATGCCGGATAGCAGGACGATGACGTCCTCAGTCCCATGTGGGACCGAGGGCGTTTTTTTTTGACCCTCTCCCTAACCCTCCCCCGTGGCGGGGGAGGGGAGGGTGGGGGAGGTCGTTATGCGCATCTTCCGCATTGCCATGGTTCAAATGAACCCCATCGTGGGCGATCTGGCAGGGAATGTCGGGCGCATCAGTCGGTGGATCCAGGAGGCGCGTCACGTCAAACCGGACCTGGTTGTCTTTCCGGAGCTCGCGATCACCGGCTATCCACCGGAGGATCTGCTGCTCAAGCCGCGGTTCGTGGAGGACACCCGCCATGCGCTCGAAGAAGTGATTCGCCAGTCCAAGGGCGTGGCCACCGTGGTCGGCTACGTTGCGGAAGGCGGAGTCTCCGACTCGACTCGTGACCGCCCGATGGTGGTGCCGGCCGGCCGGCACGAGCTGTACAACGCGGCGGCCGTCATCGCCGAACGGAAACTGGTCACGACCTACTGTAAGTCCTACTTGCCCAACTACGGCGTCTTCGACGAGAGCCGTTATTTTCACCAGGGCCGACGCATCCCGGTCGTCGTGTTGAACGGCACCGTGCTGGGCGTGAACATCTGCGAAGACATCTGGTTTCCGGAAGGGCCGACACGGGCTCAGGCCGCGGCAGGCGCCGAGGTGATCGTGAATATCAATGCGTCACCGTTTCACGTGGGCAAAAGCCGGTTCCGCGAGCAGATGCTGGCCACACGGGCCAGGGACAATGGCGTGATCGTGACCTATACGAACATGGTGGGCGGGCAAGACGAGCTGGTCTTCGACGGGAACAGCCTGGTTCTGGACCAGACCGGGGAGGTCATTCTTAGAGGCAAGGCTTTCGAAGAAGACCTGCTGGTGGTGGATCTGAACGTTGCGGCGGTGGCCCGCAACCGGATCGCTCATGGGCGAAAGAAATGGTTCGCCGGCAGGACGGCGGCCGCGATGGAGCGCGTCGTCATCTCGGCAGACTACCTGCCCAAGCGGCGTGCGCGGATTGTTCCCGCTGGCGCGGCTCCGCTGGACCCGTTGCATGAAGTGTACCGCGCCCTCGTGCTGGGCGTGCGTGACTATGTCCGAAAGAACAGGTTCAAGCGCGTACTCATCGGCTTGAGCGGGGGCATCGATTCGGCGCTGACCGCCGTCATTGCGGCGGATGCGCTGGGGCCGGCCAATGTGTTGGGCGTCTTTATGCCGTCCCCGTACACCTCCCGGGAGAGTCGTGAGGACGTGGCGGAACTGGCGCGGCGTGTGGGGATTCCGTTGCGGACGATCCCGATCACGAACACGTTCAAGACCTACTTGAAGTCTCTTGCCGCATCGTTCGAAGGCCGACCGTCCGACACGACCGAGGAGAATCTGCAGGCCCGGATCCGCGGCAATATCCTCATGGGGCTTTCCAACAAGTTCGGACACCTCGTCTTGACGACCGGCAACAAGAGCGAAATGAGCGTGGGATACGCCACGCTCTACGGGGACATGGCGGGAGGCTTTGCCGTGATCAAGGACGTGCCCAAAACGATGGTCTATGATCTGGCGCGCCTTCGCAATCGTATGGACCAGGCGGCAGTCATCCCCAAGCGGGTCTTTGAGCGGCCGCCGTCGGCCGAGCTCAAGCCCCATCAGAAGGACGAGGATTCTTTGCCCCCCTATCCGATCCTGGACCCGATCCTCAAGGCCTACGTGGAGGAGGACCGCTCTCCGGAGGAAATTGTGGACATGGGCTTTGAACGGGAAACGGTGGAGCGGGTGATCGCAATGGTGGATCGCAGCGAGTACAAGCGGCGTCAGTCTCCGATCGGGATCAAGATCACCCATCGGGCCTTCGGCAAGGACCGTCGGATGCCGATCACAAACGGGTACCGGAACAGTTGAGCAGCGGGCGTTGGATGGACGCACACAAGATGCCGGTGGCGAGTTTGCCGAAAGGGTTCATGACGGTCTTGACAAGGAGGCCACTGTGAGAATGGTGATGCGGTACGGGATCGGAATCATCTCGGCCGTGTTCGGTGTCGCCGTGTGGGCAAGCGGAGCCTGGGCCCAAGAGGCATCGCAATTGCCTGCTGTGTCCAAGATCAATAGCGGGGACACGGCCTGGGTCCTGGCCGCCTCAGCGCTGGTGCTGGCCATGGTCTCCCCGGGCCTCGCCCTGTTTTACGGCGGGCTGGTCCGGAGCAAGAATGTGCTGGGCACGATCATGCACAGCTTCATCATCCTCTGCCTGGTCAGCCTGATCTGGGTGCTGTGCGGGTACAGCCTGGCCTTCGGGCCGGATAAAGGCGGGGTGATCGGAGGTCTGGACTGGGCGGGGCTGAGCGGCGTCGGAGTGGACCCCCATCCGAGGTACGGTCCCACGATTCCTCATCAGGCCTTTATGGTGTTTCAGCTCATGTTTGCCGTGTTCACCCCGGCCCTCATCACCGGCGCCTTTGCCGAGCGCATGCGGTTCAGCGCGTTGCTGCTGTTCGCCGTCTTATGGTCGCTTCTGGTCTATGCCCCGTTGGCGCATTGGGTCTGGGGCGGTGGCTGGCTGAAGAAGCTGGGAGCCTTGGATTTTGCCGGCGGCACGGTTGTGCATATCAGTGCGGGCGTCGGCGCGCTGGCCTGCGCCTTGGTGCTGGGCCAGCGCAGGGGGTACGGGACCGACTATATGGCGCCGCACAACCTGCCGTTCACCCTTCTGGGAACCGGGTTGCTGTGGTTTGGGTGGATCGGGTTCAATGGCGGGAGCGCGCTGGGGGCCAATGGCACCGCCGTCGGCGCCATTGTCGCGACCCAGACGGCCGCGGCCACTGCGGCGCTGACCTGGATGGTGGTGGAATGGCTCCATCGCGGCAAACCGACGGCACTGGGTGTGGCCAGCGGGGCGGTGGCCGGCATGGCCACCGTGACCCCTGGGGCCGGCTATGTCTCGCCCTTCTCGGCCATCCTGATCGGGCTCGCGGCCGGCACGTTCTGCTATTTCGCCATTGTCTGCAAGGGGAAACTTCGCTATGATGATTCGCTTGATGTGGTCGGCATCCATGCGGTTGGTGGGATCACCGGGATTCTGGCCACGGGGCTCCTTGCCTCCAAGGCGATTAATCCTTCGGGGGCGGACGGACTCTTCTTTGGAAATCCCGCCCAGTTTGGCATTCAGGCGATGGCGGCATGCGCGGCGGTGCTCTTCTCCTTCATCGGCACGTACATGATCCTCAAGCTGGTCGACGGCCTGATGGGATTGAGGGTGTCTTCGGAAGAGGAAGCGATCGGCTTGGATCTCAGCCAACACAATGAGCGAGCCTATTCGTGATCGAGTGAGCCATAAGCGGATAGCAAAGAATAGATCAGAGGGAACTGTCAACTGCTGGTTTCTTGCTCCTTGAGGAGGCGCGGATTATGAAATTAATCGAGGCGATCATCAAGCCATTTAAGCTGGATGAGGTCAAGGACGCCCTCCTTGAGGCCGGTGTCCAGGGCATGACCGTGACCGAGGTCAAAGGGTTTGGCCGGCAAAAGGGGCATAAGGAAACCTACCGAGGGACCGAATATACGATCGAGTTCGTGCCGAAGGTCAAGATCGAGGTCGCCGTGGCGGATGACCTGGTCCCACGCGTACTCGAGACGATTACGCGCTCGGCGAAGACCGGCAGTATTGGTGACGGGAAGATCTTCGTGCGGGACCTGCATGCGGCGGTCCGCATTCGCACGGGCGAGACGGGGGAAAGCGCACTGTGACATCCCATCCGATCGGTGAGACGACGGTCGGCCTCCTGCGGGACGCGGAGATCGAGGCGACCAACACGGCGCTCGCTGCGCAGCGGCAGGCGCTCACCCAGCGGCTTCTGGAGGGGGCCTCCGGCACAGAGGTGATGGCGGCTCTCTCGGAACTGGTGGATACGGTGATCATCGGCCGGTACCGGGATGCCCTGCGGGAGGCGGAGGAAACGACGGTGATCGCAGGATCCCAGCGCTGTTGCCTGGTCGCTCTGGGTGGATATGGCCGCCGGGAACTGGCTCCCTTCTCCGATATTGACGTCATGTTTTTGTTTCGGCCAGAGGCGCAGGACGTGGTGCCCACGCTATCCCGTCAGGTCCTCCACCACCTCTGGGATCTCGGGTTCCAGGTGGGGCACAGCGTCCGGACTATCCAGGATTGCATCGAGCTGGCAGCCACCGACCTGACCATCCGGACCTCCATGATGGAAGCCAGGTTCCTGGCCGGCAGCCCTCAGCTCTTCCAGGAGTTTCACCGCCGGTACCTGCGGCAGGTTGTCTGCCGGAGGACGGACCGCTTCATTGAGCAGAAGACGGCAGAACGCCGCCGCGAGTACGAGAAGTTCGGCGAGACGGTCTATCTGCTCGAGCCCAACGTCAAGAAGAGTAAAGGAGGGCTGCGGGACCTGCACGTGCTGCAGTGGGCGGGCATGGCGCGGTTCCAGGCCCCCACCATCCAGGATTTAGCCGATCGAGGCATCCTCTCCCGGAAGGATTATCTGGCGCTCGTTGAGGCCCGCGAGTTTCTCTGGCGCGTCCGAGCGATGCTGCACTTTCATGCCGGCCGAGCGCAGGAGATCCTCACGTTCGATGAACAGATTCGGCTGGCGTCCCAGTTCGGCTTCCGCGACCGGCCGCACTTGTTGGCCGTCGAGCAGTTCATGCAACAGTACTATCGGCATACGATGGGCCTCCATGAAACCTGTGTCCGGTTTGTGGGTCGCTGCCGGACTGTTCTGGTCTGGCGACGGCTCGTCCGGCTGTTGCCGGCCCCAAAGGTGGACGGATACTTCATTGTCAGGGGACCGCATATCACGGTTCCGGTTGAGCTCCGGAACCGGGTGCTGGGCAGTCCCGAGCTGTTGCTTCGGTTGTTTGACCTGTCGCAATCCCGACGTCTCCCGATCGACACTGATCTGCTTGACGAGATTTATCGGTCCATGGACGCCGTCTCGGAAGAGGCGTTTCGTACTCCTGAGGTCAGTCGGGTCTTTCGTAAGATCCTCTCGGGACCGGGGTCGGTCGCCGGCACGCTGGAAGCCATGCATCGGGCGCGTCTCCTGGAGAAGCTCATCCCGGTGTTCGCGACAGTGCGGGGCTTGATGCAATTTAACCAGTACCACAAGTACACGGTGGATGAGCACAGTCTGCTTGCGGTCGCTAAAGCCGAGGCGCTGGGTCAGGAGCAGGGGATTCTGGGGGAGGTGTACAAGGAAATCCGAAGCAAGGACATCCTGCACCTGGCGATCCTGCTGCATGATCTGGGGAAAGGGCATGAACAGGATCATAGCGAGGTGGGGAAAGCGATTGCCGAGGAAACCGCCGCCCGCTTGGGTTTTGATGAGCAGGAAACGAGAACGTTGATCTTTCTCGTGCATCGCCACCTGTTAATGGCCCACACCGCCTTCCGACGCGACCCCTATGACGAAAAAGTTCTGCTGACGTTCGCGCGGGCCGTCGCGACACCGGAGGTGCTCCGGAAGCTGTTGTTGCTCACCGCGGCCGATATCGCGGCGGTGGGGCCGGGGATGCTGACCAAGTGGAAGGAATCCCTGCTCATCGAGTTGTACCTGCGCACGCTACCGGAGGTCTCGGGCGAGCGGGATGCGGCGGACGTGCCCGACCGTCTCGCGCGCATTGCGCATGACGTGGCGTGCGTCGCTGCGGGGATGGCAGAGAACACGATGGATGTCCAGTGGATCGAGTCGCAACTCCGCGAGTTCCCGTTGCGGTACGCCTTCGGGACGGCTCCGAATCGGATTGCGGCCCATCTGGCGGCGGTGAGAAAGCTGCGCGAACAAGAGGTGCTCGTCGAGGAGCACTTCAATGAAGTGACGGGTACGTGTGAGTATACGGTTGTCACGTTCGATGCGCTGACTCCTGGCCTGTTCTCGAAAATTGCGGGCGTGATCGCTGCCAAGGGACTGCAGATTCTGGATGCGCAGATCATCACCCGCAACGACGGGATTGTGGTGGACACCTTCCAGGTCATTGATCTGGACTACACGGGGTCGCCACCGGAGGAGCGCCGGGCCAGCATCGCCCGGACCATCGTCAGGATCCTGAAAGGGGAGGACACGGTCGAGAACTTGGTGGAGCGAAGCAGCCGGCTTCCTGTCGGTCGCCGGCTCCCGTCCAGCCGGCAACCCACCGAGGTGCAGGTGGACAACGAGACCTCGGACCGCTTTACGATTTTCGACGTGTTCGCCGACGACCGGCAAGGGCTCCTGTACGTGATCACGCATACCGTCTTCAAGCTGGGGCTCTCCGTGCACGCGGCCCGCATCTCGACACGGCTGGATCAGGTCGCGGACGTGTTCTATGTGACGGATCTCTCGGGGGCGAAGATCAGAGACCATGCCCGCCTCGAGGTGATCCGCGGGACGATCAAGGATGCGATTGATCGCTTCCTGGAGGATAAGGTGGGTGAGCAGGAACGTGTATCATCCGGGACATCATCCTGAGTCGGAGATGAAAGGAGGATCGGAATGAATTCCCGCGAAGTGTTGGAGTACGCAAAAAAGAACAAGGCGCAGGTTGTGGACCTCAAGTTCGTGGATCTGCTTGGAACCTGGCAGCATTTCTCGATCCCGATCGAGGAGTTGGGCGAGGATACGTTCAAGAACGGTTCCGGATTCGACGGATCATCCATCAGAGGATGGAAAGCCATCCAGTCCAGCGATATGCTCGTTGTCCCGGATCCGGCCACCGCCTGCATGGATCCCTTTATGGCGGTGCCAACGCTGAGCCTGGTCTGCAACGTGGTGGATCCGATTACCCGGGAAGCCTACGACCGGGACCCGCGGAACATTGCGCAGAGAGCCGAAAAGTATCTCAAGGGCACAAAGATCGGCGACATCTCGTATTGGGGGCCGGAGGCTGAGTTCTTCATCTTTGACCAGGCCCGCTATGACCAGAACAGCCACAGCGGCTATTACTTTATCGATTCCGAGGAGGGAATCTGGAACTCCGGCAAGGAAGGGGTGAACCTTGGTTCGAAGCCCCGGCACAAAGAAGGGTACTTTCCGGTGGCCCCGACCGACACTCAACAGGATATCCGGAGCGAGATGATCCTGGAAATGCAGAAGGTGGGGATGTCGGTCGAGAAGCAACACCACGAGGTGGCGACGGCCGGCCAAGCCGAGATCGACCTGCGCTTCGACTCTCTGGTGAACATGGCCGACAAAATGATGATGTACAAGTACATCATCAAGAATGTAGCCCGCCGGCACCACAAGACCGTCACGTTCATGCCCAAGCCGCTCTTCGGCGACAACGGTTCCGGCATGCACACGCATCAGAGCATCTGGAAAGAAGGCAAACCGTTGTTTGCCGGCAAAGAGTATGCCGGGGTGTCCCAGCTCTGCTTGTACTATATCGGCGGCATCCTGAAGCACGCGACGGCCCTGGCGGCCTTTACCAACCCGACCACCAATTCGTATAAGCGACTCACCCCTGGGTTCGAAGCGCCCGTCCTGCTGGCCTATTCCAGCCGCAACCGGTCCGCCGGCATCCGCATCCCGATGTATTCGCCAAGCCCCAAGGCCAAGCGGATCGAAGTGCGGTTTCCCGACCCGGCCTGCAATCCGTATTTGGCCTTCTCCGCGATGCTCATGGCCGGCCTGGACGGCATTGAGAACAAGATCGATCCGGGCGAGCCGATGGACAAGGATCTCTACGACCTCGAGCCTCGGGAAGCGGCCAGGATCCCGACCATGCCGGGCAGTCTTGATGACGCCATCAGAAATCTTGAGAAGGACCATCAGTTCCTGCTCAAGGGCGGCGTGTTCAGCGAGGACTTGATCGAGACCTGGATTGCGTATAAGCGCGGTCGTGAAGTGGACCAGCTTCGGCTGCGCCCGCATCCCTACGAATTCTTTATGTACTACGACGTGTGAGACATGAGGCGAGAGGCGATAGGCAATGGGCGAGGAGTGCGACGGAGTACCTCGTCTGCTCCAGGCTATAGCCCATAGCCGATAGCCTCGTGCCCATTTCTTAGGTCCGACAGCGTCGTCGGGCGGGGTGCCCGTTGCTCCGAAAGTGCAACGGGCCAACTGGCAAAGGCGCCAGCACTGCCGAGAGCGTTCGATGAGCGAACGCTCCGGACAGAAGGCTGGCGCTTTTTATTTGAGGTTCAATCCGGGCGTCGGCTGTGATGGCACGTCCAGCCCGGTGGCAAAGGAATTGTGATGAGTGTAGCTGAAGTCATGGCGGGACAGCTCGAAGAATTCCTCACGGACGAGTGCGCCGCGCTTGAGACCATGGCCGTGGTGTTGGCCGGAGGAGGGTCCCCGCAACAGAGGGTTGACCACGCGCTGGAACTGCTCCAGCACCGCCTCCGCGTGCTGCGGGCCAGGCTCGTTTCAAGTGAGTCTGGGGCCGAGGTGTTCTCCAAGCCACCGAAGCGGCTAGGGGGGGCGGACCATTCACAAGCCAAAGAAGCGACAGCGGTGACGAGTCGCCACGCGGGTCTGGTCGGACACAGCGCCGCGGTGCAACAGGTCTATCAGGCGATTGAGCGTGTCAGTCACAGCCAGGCAACGGTCCTGCTGCGGGGAGAAAGCGGGACGGGCAAGGAACTGGTCGCCAAGGCGATCCACCTGGAAGGGCCTCGGGCGGATGGCCCGTTTATTCGTCTGCACTGCGCGGCGGTGACCGAAACCCTGCTGGAGAGTGAGCTGTTCGGTCATGAGCGCGGCGCGTTCACCGGCGCAGTGGAAACGCGCAAGGGACGGTTCGAACTGGCTGATGGAGGCACGTTGTTCCTGGATGAAATCGGCGATGTGCCCCTGGCCATCCAGGTCAAACTGCTCCGCGTCCTGCAGGACAAATGTTTCGAGCGGGTAGGGGGAAGCCGGTTGGTGATGGTGGATGTGCGTGTGATTTCCGCCACCCACCGCGATCTGGAAGCGATGGTGCGGGCGGGGGAGTTCCGGGAAGATCTGTATTACCGCCTCAACGTCGTCCCCATCGCGTTGCCGCCGCTGCGAGAGCGCGAAGGGGACATTCCGCTCTTGATCGAGCATTTCCTGGCTCGCTTCAATCGGGAGAACCGCCGGCAGGTGCGTTTGGGCCATGATCTGCTGGCCCTCATGGGGCGGTACCATTGGCCAGGTAATGTGCGGGAACTTCAGAACTGTGTGGAGAGGCTGGTGGTCATGGCCGACTCCGATCACGATCTGGTGACGTTCGAGACCATTCCCCCGTCGCTGCGCGGCTATTTTGCGGACATGAGACAGGTTACAGGCGCGGATCAAGGTAAAGGCGGAAAAGAGCGGGCGGAAGGGCAGCCGCTTGGCGCAAGCCTGCAAGCCATCGAACGACAGCGGCTGCTGGATGCGCTCGAGCGAGTCGGGTGGGTGCAGGCGAGGGCGGCTCGCGCCCTGGGGCTGACGCCCCGGCAGGTGGCGTACAAGATGCGGAAGTACGGGATCTGTGAGTTGAAATGAGGGCAATGGATGTCCGGGCTAACTTCCGTGCTCGCGCGTCGCGCACGATCGGAATGTGCTCGCTGGATGCGCGCAGTAAAGGACAGTCCGGCCAACCCTACTGGTTGTAGAAGCGAAGAAAGCAAATAATAGGCGCGCGGTAGAGCCCAGCCGCCCCATAGTCATCAATGAATCTAAAGACCTCCATACCCTAGTATGTGGAGAGGGGAGATAAAAGCAAGGAGGAGGCCATATGGAAGAAAAGAAGGCGAGGGATATGATTAAGGCCAAGCGGCTGGAGAAAAAGGTAACGATTGCCCAACTGGCCAAGACGGTTGGGAAAAATTCGATGTTCGTGGCAGCGGCCCTGCAGGGTAACCACCGTCTGACCGAGGAGGAGGCCAAGAAGGTAGGACACGCGCTAGGGCTTGATAAGGAGACCACCGAGGCGCTCAGCAAGTTTCCAGTTCGAACCGATTTTCCGAACGCCACCGACCCGTTCAAATACCGTCTCCTGGAAGTCATCGGAGTGTATGGAGATGCCCTGCGAGAAATGGCCAACGAGATGTTCGGCGACGGCATCATGAGCGCGATTGATTTTACGATCGACATGGAACGGGTGACCGGGAGCCAGGGTGAGGCCCGCTGCAAGATCACCTTGAATGGCAAGTGGCTGGAATACAAGACATTTTGACAGAAGGGGGTGGTGTCACAGTTATGGCTATCTAAAGAAACCTTCAGGTGCGAGTCGTCATGGAGCTAGGCGGCGGCTCAGAGTGTCGCACATCGCGTTCAACCATTTCATGTTCATGAACAGAGGAGGTCGGTCATGAAATTCTTCACCTTGAGCGCCTTGGCTCTGCTGCTCCTAGGTTTTTGGCAGGGGGCGGCATGGGCAGAAATTGAGAGCGACGTGGTCGATATGATCGCCCAGGAGAGTCTCGATAAACGCAAGCCAACGTTGGCCGTCGCTAACAAAGCGGCCGTGGCGAAGAAACTGACACTCGAAGCGCTGGGGATGGCCTGCAAGTTGATGCCGATCCGGGTAGGTGCAGTGCTCACCGGACAGGCACCGATGGAGAAAAGGTCGCAGGAGTGTCTCGAGAAGCAGCTCGGCCTGAAGGCCGGCAGCCTCGCCCCGCTGCTAGAGCCCCCGGCCCGGTGGAATGTGGGGTCCATCTATCGGGTTCACGAGGCCATCGACGTCTACGCTCCAGCGATCCAGCGGTGGTTCAACGAACATTTTGGCGATTACATCATGTCGGCCATTGACTTTGTGGTGGAAGTGAAGGAGACCAAGGGCAGCCACGGTGACCGCCGCATCCAGATCATCTTCGATGGCAAGGCGTTACCATATTCCGATGACGAAGGCTGGGCAGCGACGCAGTAGGGACTGTGAGGTGCTGGGGATGAAACTTCGCAGGCTCTTCCCGGCAGCCTGCGCCAAGCAGCCACAGGGGGGACGAGAAGCAACGAATCGAGTCGATCCCATTCAATGTTAGGAGGTGTGTCATGAGGGCTCTGACGCTCAGCACTTTGTGTCTACTGATTGGAGGGCTGTGGCTCTCTGCATTAGCACAGGCAGAAATTGAAAGCAGTGTCGTAGACGGGATTGCGCACAGCAGTTTTCACAAGCGCAAGGCGACCTTAGAGAAGGCCAACGAAG
>JACQQM010000149.1 GCA_016207025.1 Nitrospirota bacterium
GAACCTCACAGACCGGGCGTGCGCAAGATTAAGCTACGAGAAGGAACGAACACCGCAAGCCTGTTCGGGTATCACGATCTGCATCTCAAGATGATCGCAGAAGATCTTGGGGTGCAGGTCTCGGCACGCGGAGATGAGCTGACGCTGGACGGTCCGCCTGAGGCGGCCCGGAGGGCGGAGCGAGTTCTGACCGAGCTCGCTGCCTTGACCGCCGAGGGCTATGAACTCAGAGCCGAGGATGTGGGCATCGCGCTCAAGGCCTCCCGCAGCAACCAAGACACCCCGCTCAAAGACCTCCTCCTCAACACCGTTGCGATTGCCACTAAAAAGCGGTTCGTCGTTCCCAAGTCGGTCACCCAGAAAGCCTACCTCGACGCGATCCAGAAATACGACATCGTGATCGGAATAGGTCCAGCTGGAACGGGGAAAACTTATTTGGCGATGGCGATGGCGGTCGCCGCCTTGACCCGGAAAGAAGTCAGCCGCATCATCCTGGCCCGACCCGCCGTGGAGGCGGGGGAGAAGCTCGGCTTCCTGCCCGGCGACATGTACGCAAAGGTCAATCCCTACCTGAGACCGCTCTACGACGCGCTCTATGACATGATGGATATGGAGCGCGCCAACCGCCTGATCGAACGGGGGGAGATCGAAATCGCGCCCCTGGCGTTCATGCGCGGCCGAACGCTCAATGACTCGTTCGTCATCCTGGATGAGGCACAGAACGCGACCGCCGAGCAGATGAAGATGTTCCTGACCCGGCTGGGCTTCAACTCCAAGGCGGTGGTCACCGGAGACATCACCCAAGTGGACCTGCCGACCGACCGCGTGTCTGGACTGATCCAAGCACGGGAGATCCTGAAAGAGATCCCCGGCATTCAGTTTGTGTATTTCGACGAGCGCGATGTGGTGCGCCACCGGCTGGTGCAGGAGATCATTAAAGCCTACGACCGGCATGGCGCCGCGCGGCCTGCCCATGCCGCCAGGAAGCCGCCTCGCCGGTCGGGTGTGCGGCAGTACCCCAGGCTGCAGTCTGAGGATCATGACGGCGGGGGCCAGCCGCACTGATGCCGGTGGTTCGACAGGGCTCACCACAGGTGGTTCGATTGAGCCTGTCCCGAGCAACGTCGAGGGGCTCACCACAGGTGCTGGTGCGGAGCTGGCTGCGCTGCGTCTCTCTCCGCCACGCTGAAATAGAGACAACGGCCCTGAGGGTGTTGGAGGCGGCCGGGGATTCCGGCGCCGAGCTGAGCCTCGTGCTGGTCGGCGATCGCCGAATGCGCCGCTTGAACCGCCGATACCGTGGGAGAGATCATCCTACCGACGTGCTGGCCTTCCCGATGCGGGCCTCCTCACACGCGTCACGTGTCACGCGTCACCCGTCACCCGTCACACCTGAAATACTGGGCGACGTGGTGATCTCGCTGCACACGGCGGCGCGGCAGGCCAAGGCTGCGGGACAATCCTTGGATCACGAGGTGGTCACGCTGATCATCCACGGCGTCCTGCATCTATTTGGGTACGATCACGAACGGGGGGAGCGGGAAGCACGCCGGATGCGCCGCAAGGAGCAAGCCATCCTGCAGTCCCTGCTGCCACTGCCGAAGTTGTTCAGGTAGAAACGAATCTATGAGCTGGTGGGAACGACTGAGCGCAGGCTTGGCCAAGACCCGAGATGCGGTCCGCGGCTCGCTGGATCATCTGATCGGCCGCGGACCCGATCCGATCGCGCTGGAGGAATTGGAGGTGGCGCTCATCGCGGCGGACCTCGGGGTGCGGGCGGTGGAGCGGCTGATGGCTCGTCTGCAGACCCAGAAGGGCCGGGGCGATCCTTCAACGACGTCCGAGAGCCAGTTGCTCCGGGTGCTGAAAGACACGATCCTGGATACGCTGCGTGCCTGCGAAGGGGAGCCGATCAAACGGGTGGTGGACAAGGGACCCCGGCCATTTGTGATCCTGGCGGTCGGCGTGAACGGCGTCGGCAAAACCACCACGGTGGCCAAGCTGGCGCAGCGGCTGCAGCAGGGGGGGAAAACGCCCCTCCTGGTCGCCGCCGATACCTTCCGCGCGGCCGCCATCGAGCAGCTAGGCGTGTGGGCGGATCGCATCGGCGTGGATCTGATCCGGCACCAGCAGGGAGCGGATCCCTCGGCGGTCGTGTTCGATGGAGTGGCGGCGGCCAAGGCGCGTGGCGCCGACGTCGTGCTGATCGATACGGCCGGCCGCCTGCACACGAAGGCGAACCTCATGGATGAGCTCCGCAAGATGAAGCGGGTGCTGGCCCGCGAACTGCCGGGCGCCCCGCATGAGGTGTTGCTCGTCCTGGATGCATCGGTCGGCCAGAACGCGTTGTCTCAAGCCAAGCTGTTCAACGAGGCGGTCGGTGTGACCGGCATCGCGCTGACCAAGCTGGACGGGACGGCCCGCGGCGGGATCGTGGTGGCGATCGCCGACGAGTTGAAAATCCCGGTGCGTCTCATCGGCGTAGGCGAAGCCGCGGAGGACCTGCAGGACTTCCACGCGAAGGAGTTCGTGGACGCGCTGTTCGGCCGGCTTGCGTAGCTCAGTCGATCCTCGCTGACCGCACACTCGGCATTCTCTCTTCTCGCCATTTCCTTCTCACGCCCAACGTCGTATGCTATCATTGCCACGGCATTTCTCACTGAAGACAGTCGAAAGGAAAGAGTGCATCATCATTGACTCAACGACTCGAGGACTCAATGAAGTGATGGTTCTATCCTTCGTCACGAAGGAGGTTCCTGATGGCGACGATTCTGGTGGTGGACGACGAGCAGAAGATCTGTGACGTGCTGCGGGCGGTGTTAAGCCGCCACGGCCACGACGTGCTGACCGCGAACACCGGCCGGCCGGCCCTCGACTTGTTTCGTCAGCGCCGACCACAGATTACGTTGCTGGACCTCCGCATGCCGGACATGGACGGAATCGAAGTCCTCAGGCAAATCCGCGCCGTTGACCCGAAAGCCTCCGTGGTCATGCTGACGGAGGCCAGCGTGGATGCCTTGGAACGCCAGGCCCGGGCTCTGGGCGTGACCGACTTTCTGAAGAAGGGTGTTTCGTTCGAGACCCTCGTGAACGACCTGGATGAGGTGATGAAGCAACAGGGCCAGGGAGCAACGGGGAAAAGTAAGACGGGAAACTTGATCCTGGTGGTGGACGACGAACCCATGCTCCGTGGGTTGCTCTCCCAGTTTTTGACCATACGAGGGTACCGGGTCCGGACGGCCAAGAACGGACCGGAAGCCCTGGCCCAGGTGCAGCAGGAGCAACCCCGGATGGTCATTCTCGATCTGTACATGCCGGGCATGAACGGGGTCGAAGTCCTGCGCCAACTGCGGGCTCAGGACTACAAGGGCGGGGCCATCGCGCTGACCGCCAGCCAGGATGAGCAGTTGCTCCAGGAGACCTTGGATCTGGGCTTGGTCGATGTCATGGGGAAGCCGGTTGACCTCGAGCGTCTGGCGTTGGTGATTCAGGTGGGCTTGGCCCTCACGGATCGTCGGCGGTTTTCGCGGAAAACAACTCCGTGACCCTGGTCGTGTGGCGGGCGTGTGGTGGCTGCTCCGAAGTCGGGTCAGGTGGCCGGTGTCGTGGCGCAGGGTGATTCTGGTCACAGGCCTGATCCTCGCCGAACCGATCACGAACCTTGCGCTCCCGGTGTCCGGTGCCGGTGAATCCTTTGCCGGTTCTGAATCGGCCGGATTCTCTGATGACCGCACGGTCGAGCTGCTGACCCACGATCTGTCGGTCGAACTGATCCCTGACCGGCATCAACTACTCGCCACCGATCGGCTCGTCCTCAAAGTCCTGACCTCCGGCCTTGAGCAGGTTTCCTTCTCCCTGAACGCCGCCTTGCGTGTCGGCCGTATTCATGAACAGCACGGCGCAGCATCGCGCCCCCTCTCGTTCACCGTTCAGGGACCAGGCACCAGACGCGAAGTGACGGGGAAGGACAGCCCCCCGCCGGGATCGGGCGGGAGCCAGCAGGATCAGACTGTGCAGATGGTGACCGTCCGACTTGACCGACCAGTTGGAGTCGGCCAACAGCTCACCCTGGAATGGACCTACGAGGGCGCCATCAACGATCCCCCGCGCGAGCCGCGCCATCTGCGGTTTGTCACGCCGAGCGAAACCGGCGGGCACATCGGCAGCGAGGGCGTGTATCTGAGCGGGGAGACGCACTGGTATCCGGACATCGAGGGAGCGCTTCCGACCTACCGGGTCCGAATCGTCGCCCCTGCGGGCTGGGAGGCGGTGACACATGGCAGACAGGTTTCCCGACTCGCCGAAGACCGGACCGTCATGGCCGACTGGGAGGTGACCGCCAGGACGGAAGCCCTCACGCTGGTGGCGAACCGGTTTGTCAAAGCCCGCCGGACCTGGCGCGATTCAACAGGGAAGACGATCGAGGTAGCCGCCTATCTGTTCCCGGAGGAGGCATCCCTGGCCGAGGAGTACCTGGACGCGTCGGTCCGCTATCTGGAGGCCTACACGAAACTGCTGGGCCCCTATCCTTTCC
>JACQQM010000004.1 GCA_016207025.1 Nitrospirota bacterium
GCAATGACATCTATCGCGAGGGGCTGATGATCGGCTCGCACAGAGCTTACCCCGAGACGCCACTCCGGTGTCGCGCATCTGTGAGCGCCTTTTGAAACGAGGCGTGAAGAGCCATCACCACGGGATTGTCCGCGCTCACGACCCCGGCGGCGATCAGAACGTCAAGACGGGGAGAAGGATCAAGACGCATGAGTACCCCCTGGTCAAGGAGCGGAGCGTTCTCAAATACCTTTCGATAGGTACCCAGCCAGGCCTCGGTGATCGCGCGCAGGCCAGCATCCGTCGGCCTCATGCGCCCGAGCTTGATCTCTTGCAGCAGCTTGACGATGGGGTCTGACTGGGACAGCGTCTCGATGGTTCGCCGAAGGTATTGCTCGCTGGATTCGCTCACTTCCAGGTCCTGGGGCGTCAACTAATTCATCGAACAGGCACCGGGACCGCGTGGGTCACCGCATGTTCCGCAGGGGCCGGAGCCGCTGGAGGAGACCCAGGGACTGGTCCCGCCCACTGCGAAGGCCGACCACTGTTTCTGCAATTTGGTGGCTTTGCAGGACGGACAGGCCGGCACCGTCGCCCCCTGAACAATGGCCTCGAAACGATGGTTGCATTCCTGACAGATGTATTCGAAGATCGGCATGGTTTCTACTCCCTGTTCAATACGCGCGGTGGTATTATAGGTTTCCAGATCGCCCAGAAGCAACGGCGCACTCAAGTCTTGGAGGGGTTCATGTTTCAGGAAGAAAAGGGGTTTAATTTGCGATTCAGCCTGGAGGCCAATTTCCCCGAGGATTATGAGGGGGACGAAGATAACTACGCGTGGCTGAAGGACTGGCGAACACGGGTCAAGCCCGAACTCTTGAAAATCATCTTTGACACCCTGCGGCGGGATCCATCCTGGACCGTGCACGTCCGCAATCGCGGCGTGTCACCTGAGGATGAAATTGAAATCGCCATGGTGAAAGACTTCTCAAAAGACCTCTCCGGATTGAACTAGCTCGCGCGCGTCCGAAGGACTTGCCAATGAAAGCGCACTACCTTGGACACATCGTCTTCTATGTGAGGGCCTTGGAAGGATCCCTGGCCTTCTACCGCGATCTCTTGGGATTCCGCGAGATCGGGCGCGCATTCGGCGGGGCCGCCGCTGCACTGACTTCCGGCCGGACCCACCACGAACTGTTGCTGATCGAGGTCGGTGCGGCGCCGGGCCCGCTCTCCGGCCATCGGCTGGGGCTCTACCACATCGGGATCAAGATCGGCGATTCGCTGGAAGAACTCCGCTCCGCAAAGGCTGAACTTGAAGAGGCCGGCGTGGTGATCACCGGCATGAGTGACCATACGGTCAGCCAAAGCCTGTATCTGGCGGACCCCGACGGCAATGAAGTCGAACTGTACGTGGATGCCGATCCCGCGATCTGGAAGCGGGACCCGGCGGCCGTGCTGGCGCCGATCAAGCCGCTGCGCCTGTAAGCGTGACGTCAATCTTATGGCCATCGGTCTCTACATTCATGTTCCGTTCTGCCGGACGCGCTGTCATTTTTGCGCCTTCTATCTTCAGATTCACCGCGACGATAAGGCGCAGCGGTACCTGGCCTCGCTCGCCCGTGAGATTCGTCTTCACGCAGATTTGAACAGCCTCGGAGGCCGACATCTCGATACGGTGTACTTCGGCGGGGGCACGCCGACGACGTTGCTCCCCGACCAGCTCACCGGGATTTTGGAGCTGATCCGGGAATGCTTCGGGCTCCAGGAGCGCGCCGAGGTCACCCTGGAAGCACATCCAAACACCGTGACCGCGGAGGGACTCCGGTGTCTCGTGCGAGCCGGCTTCACCCGGATCAGCTTCGGCGTGCAGTCAATGGACGACGATGAGCTGGTCCTGATCGGTCGCCGGACTCATGGAACGACTGCCCGCGCTGCTGTCGTGGCGGCCCGACGGGCCGGATTCGCGAACATCAATCTGGATCTGATCTACGGCTATCCCGGACAGACCATTGCGAGCTGGCGTGCAACCCTGGACGAGACCATTGCGTTGGAGCCCACTCACCTGTCTTGTTACGCTTTCACGCTAGAAGACCACACGCGATTTCAAGTGGATGTCCGGCGAGGCGACCGCGCCGAGCCCGATGCTGAGTTTCAGAACGTGATGGAAGACGAGGCTCTTCGCCGGTTAGCGGCGGCCGGTTATGAACGCTACGAGATCTCGAACTTCAGCCGGCCTGGCTATACCTGCCGGCACAATTTGCTCTATTGGCAGGGCGACGAGTACCTCGGGTTAGGGCCCAGTGCTCAGTCCTATCTTAACGGCTGTCGCTTCGGGAACGTGGACGATCTCACCGCCTATCACCGCGCGCTGGAAGCCGGACGGCTACCGATTCTGGAAGTCGAACAGCTCAGCCCTGGCCAACGCGTGCGGGAAGCGGTCGCGTTCGGGTTGCGCCTGACCGAAGGCGTGGATCTCGGAGAGCTTTCATCCGATTCGATGAACGGCGAGTGGGAACGTACGCTCAACCGGCTGGTTGAACGGGGATGGCTGGAAGAACGGTCCGGGCGGATCAGGCTGACCGGTCTGGGCCGCCGCTTCGCCGACTCCGTCGCGGTGGAATTACTGTAAGCGAGTCAACGAGTCAGCAGATAATGAAGCGCAGTATCGGCCAGGATAGCCGCCCAAGCCGCCACGTTCAGAAGCACGAGCGAGCGATCCTTCTTCCACACGTGAAAAAGGGCCAGGGCGATGGCAAGTTGGGTGAGGAGAGAAAAGGGGCGGTGGATGTTCGCAGACATGGTCCCCCGCTCGCTGGCGATGGCCGCCACGGCGGCGAGTAAGTAACAGGCCAAGGCACCTCCTTGCAGCCAGATAGCCGTCGTGCCGCTCGATCGCCGCACCACATACACGAGCGCCCACGTCAAGCACACCACCACGATCAGCAGCAAGAGCGGAAAGAGCGGCCAGAGGACCTTTGCGCTCAGCGCCACGTCATTCCCCCTGCTCTCTCCACCTGCCCTGACGGCTGCGGACAAACGGGCCCACTCTAGCAGCGGACCTGACACGAGTCAACACGTTCTGATTCGCACATTGTGGGAGCCTGCGGCTGCGAGGCAGGCACCGGCCTTACTTTTCAGCGATCCGGTCAATTTGGCGCCCTTGACAACAACCGCCGGTCGGTTGTAGTAACAACATATAACGCGCTTAACTGAGCCCATGGGGCAGGAGGGTCACCATGCCTGTCAATATGGATCCGAAAAAGCGTTCCAAGCGAGCTGAGCCTGGCGAGGCTGTAAGGAAAGCCGGCGCCGAGTCGAAGGAGGCCGCGCAGGCGTCCAAGAACTTCGGCGAGACGACCGAGAGGGACAAGGAGCTGGACCTCGCTGATGCGGAATGGAAACATCTCTGGGACGCCACCGAGGTCATCGACATGGACAGATGGTAATCAGACCGGCAGAAAATAGAAGGCGGTCGCCAGGATCAGATAGACCCCCACCAGCATGACTCCTTCCATCCAGTGAGATTCCCCATCCATCGCGACAAACCCGACGACCAGCACTGAAATAGTCACGGCGGCAACTTCGAATGGCGTGAAGATCAGATCAAGGGGCGAGCCCAGCAGATAGCTCGCAAAGACCAACACCGGGGCCACAAACAGCGCGATCTGCAGGCTGGAACCCACGGCAATCCCGAAGGCCAGGTCCATTTTATTCTTAATCGCGACTACGACCGCGGTCGAATGTTCCGCCGCGTTGCCGACCAAAGCCACGAGGATCACGCCCACAAACACCTGGGTCAGGCCCAAACGGGCGGCGGCCGGCTGGATGGCCCCGACGAGGAACTCGCTCATGACCGCGATCGCGACAGTCACGATGGCCAGCACGCCAACCGCCCGGCGCAATGGCCACGGCCGCTCGCCAGCCTCGCGGGCGTCCGGCGCCTCTGCCGCAAAGAGATGGCGGTGCGTCTTGAGCGAGAAGAGCAGGCTCAGCAGGTAAATGAGGAAAAGAATGACCGCGATCTCCAGGCTCAGTTCCCGCTCCACAGCGATTCCACGCTCCGACGCAGTAAAATGAAACAGCGCCGGCACGACCAACCCGACGGCCGAGAGCAGCAGGAGGCTCGCGCCCATCCCTGCCGCCGTCTGGTTGAACCGCTGGCGCTCGTGGCGTAGACCTCCCGCCACCATGGAGAGGCCGAGGACGAGCAGGATATTGCCGATGATGGACCCGGTCAGGGAGGCTTTGACGACTTCGTGGAACCCTTCCCGAAGCGCGACGAGGGCGATGATCAGCTCAGCGGCGTTTCCCAAGGAAGCATTGATCAATCCGCCGAGACCGGCCCCGACATGGCTGGCCAGATGCTCGGTGGCCTTTCCCATCAACCCCGCCAGCGGCACGATCGCCAAGGCCGACGAAATGAAGATCAGCATGGGATCGGCGTGGAGCAGTTCGAAGGTCAGCGCAAGAGGAACGAACACCAGCAGCAGATTGAGCCCCGCGCCGAGGCCAAAGAGCCGACGCATGCCGCAACCGTAGCACAGGCTCCATGAACTTGTCGACGACACCGCCGGGAGAACGCCTGGCCCTGTATTACCCCTTTCACCTCTGCCATGAACGGACCCTCCGGAGTTTGCTCGAGGAATATGCCTCCGTGCATTTCAGAGACTACATGGCCTTGCGGGTAACGGCGATGAGCGGAACCACCGCGTACATGGACCGGATGGGAGATGCCCACCCGGAGCTGGTTGCATCCGGGCGGATCGTCCAGGGTTACTCGGTCAGCGGCCCGCTGGACGCCGAGGCGATCACGGCCGTGAACCGGGATCTGGAGGACGACGCCTGGCGATCGCAATTCCACATCGCGCTGTTGGCCGATCGCCGTTTCCAGCGAGGACTGTTTGACTTGTCACACGGAGTGCGGATCGGACGCTCCATGGTGCCGGGTCCCGCTGCCCTGCTGCGCTTGGCGGAAGAGCCACGGCAGCGTCGGGCCTATTCCGTGCAGGAGTTGCAACGGCTCAGCGAGCGCCAGTTATCGCTTGAGGAGGGGTATGACTATGAATATGCGCTGGCGCTGGTGAAGACGTCCGCGTCTCTGGCCTACACCGTTCGACTTTGCCTTCGGCATGGGTTGGAGGCGGTCACGGACTCGAAAGCCCATTTCCGGCTGCTCCAGCAGACCCTTGCGAGAGACCAGCTTACCCTGACCAATCGGTGGATTCCTCGCCAAGGGTATTAGAAATGGCTATTAAGTGAGGACCTCCGGGGCTGGCTGGTTCTGGGGCTTGGCACAGCCCTCGCGGCGTTGTTACAATAATTGGGATGCCCGAATCACCGACGACACTCGCCATTCCGGAAACAATTGAAGACCAGTCCACCGGCACGGGCGATGACCTCGAAGCCCGCGTCATCGTATACAACTGCAACTGTCACACCTACCAACAGGTCATCACGCTGTTTTGCGAGGCGATTCCAGGGATGACGTCAGCAAGGGCGTTTGAGTTGGCCTGGCGCATTGACCATGTGGGAAGCGCGACAGTCTATGCTGGAGAGTGGAAGATCGCGGAGGGAATCGCCAAACACCTTGCGGCAGGCGGCCTGCGAGTGGCAATTCAGTAAGACTTGGCGGCCTCCAGAAGGAAGCCGCCCTCTCTGCCGTTCTTGACCGACTGAGTTCGCTGAGCGATCCGAGACGGTCAGCGGTGCGTTCTCTTCCGAGCGGATTTCCTGGAAGCGGCACGCCGATTGGAGACCGCACGTCGAGCAGCGCGCGACGGCTTTCTGACACCTCTTCGAGACATCCTTTTGCGAAGCACCCGCTTCCGTACCGTGCGCTTCGGCGGCGCTGGATGCACAGTGGGCCACTGCGGCAGACGGCCGCCTTTGCTCAGCACCTCACCGGTAAACACTCTGACTTGGTACAATTCGAAAAGGCGGTTAATGGCCTTGGGATCGCCTTTCCTGGCAAGGTTCAGGAGTCGTCTCCGCTGATTCAGTTCTTCTTCCTCGGTATGAGAGGCTGTCCGTCGTTCCATCCGAATGCCTTTCTCCATCCGCCCGTTATCAAGATGGGTGGTTTCAGCTTTGCATCGAGTACTTAGAGTCCCGGAGGTCATGATTGTACCATGATTATTGAGGCTACCCCTCAAAATAGACGATAAAAAGCCTCTTTTTATGACTTTTTCAGGCATATTTGTTTATAAGTCTTTGAAAAGTATAAAAATTCTGTCTGTTTCAGGTTTTGTCGGTAGCAGAGCAAAAAAACCCGTATAATCACCCATCACAGGTTGCCAATGGCCCGATCTCCCGTCCAAGAGTCCCCCCTCGCGAAGACGCTCACGAGTTACACCCGTGAGGCGGCTCCAGAGCTATGCGAGAAGCGTCCCGGCAACGAGGTGGTGTGTTTTGCGTGCGGACACCGGTGCCTTATCCGAGATGGGCGCGTCGGCATCTGCAAGGTGCGGTACAACGAAGGCGGAGTCCTGAAGGTCCCGACCGGCTACGTCGGGGCCCTTCAATGTGATCCGATTGAAAAGAAACCTTTTTTCCATGTCTTGCCGGGGTCCAGCGCGCTCAGCTTCGGCATGCTGGGATGCGATTATCACTGTGGCTATTGCCAGAACTGGATCACCTCCCAGGCCCTGCGGGACCCGGAGGCGGTGAGCACGATCATGCCGACCACGCCATCCCAGCTTGTTGCTCTGGCAAAAGAATACGGCTCGCCGGTCATCACCAGCACCTACAACGAACCGCTCATCACGTCTGAATGGGCCGTTCAGGTGTTTCAAGTGGCGAAGGAGCAGGGGCTCAGGACGGCCTATGTCTCCAACGGCAACGGGACGCCGGAAGTGCTGGCCTATCTCAAGCCCTGGGTAGACCTCTACAAAGTCGACTTGAAGGGATTTTCGCAGGAGGAATATCGCAAACTGGGCGGTCAGCTCACCGGAGTCCTTGAGACAATCCAACGATTAGCATCCATGGGATTCTGGGTGGAGATCGTCACACTGATCGTGCCCGGATTTAACGACAGTGAACAAGAGCTGAAAGCGATGACCGAATTTCTGGTCTCCGTCTCCCCTGACCTCCCGTGGCACGTGACGGCCTTCCACAAGGATTACAAGATGATTGAGCCCGATAATACCACCGCCCGCTCGCTCATCCGCGCGGCCGAGATCGGACAGCGCAGCGGCCTGCGCTATGTCTACGCAGGCAATCTGCCCGGCCTGGTCGGGCCCTATGAGCACACATTCTGCCCGATCTGTGGAACCATCGTCGTCAAGCGGATAGGATACCGGGTGCTCGAGTTCTCCGTGAAGAACGGCGCCTGCCCGAACTGCGGGAACCGCATTCCGGGCATCTGGAACTAGCGGTTGTGCGGCCGCTGGTGCTGGATTTATAATCAGCCGCGAGACTTCCTGGTTCGAACCAAGAAACAACCCGCTCATAGCAGAAGGAGCCACCCCAATGGAGATATATAAACGCGACACAACCACGACCGACGTGAAGGATGACCCCAAGGCGCGCGCTCTGTTGCGCCAGGCGTTCGAGAAAACGGCCCGTTGGCAGCCGGACTTCAAAGGGTTCACCGCCGATCTCAGGGTCAACGGCAACGGCAAGGAGGTGCAGGGCTCCCTCACGGTGAAAGGACCCAAAGAGGTGACACTCAACCTCCCCGACCCCGAGCTTCAGAAGTGGGCCGAGAACCAGATCGCCATGATCGCCGTCCATCGCGGACCACGCAGTTTTGAGGAATCCGACGGGAAGTTTGCCTTGACGCTGGGTGATGATCTCGATCACCCGCTGGGACCGAAGCTGTTCATTCACGGCGACGGCATGCATTCGTTCTATCGGATCAAGGGGGACCGGATCACGCAAATCAACCGAAAAACGCCTCACATCGCCTTCACCATCAACATCGAAGACAGCGCGGTCACGCAGGACGGCACGTTCATCACCACCCGTTATACCGTCTATTACTAC
>JACQQM010000151.1 GCA_016207025.1 Nitrospirota bacterium
GCAAGTTGCTGGAGGTCTTCTGGCGCAACATTGATCCCACCACCCCGGATCGGCAGTTCTGTGATGGGGGAAATCAATATCGCTCCGCGATCTTTTATCACGACAATGAGCAGAAGCGGCTGGCGGAGGACTCGAAGCAGGCGGTGGAGAAATCCAAGCCCTTCAAAGAACCGATCGTCACCCAGATCGTCCCAGCGACAGCGTTCTACGCGGCCGAGGGGTATCACCAGGACTTCTACAAAAAGAACCCCATCCGGTACAAGTTTTACAAATACAACTGCGGGCGCGCCCAGCGCCTAGAGGAACTCTGGGGCAAATCATAAGGCGGCCTGGCTAATCCCCCGTGCTCGCGCAACGCGCGGTCTCAGAAGGCCCCGGGTACCCGTTGCCCGGGGTGCCCATTGCTCTCTTGTTGCGATGGGCCAGTGCAACGGGCGATGACGCGCGCAGTTTGGGGACCAGCCAAGTCGCCCTTTTGAGAAGCATTAAGGAAGAGTCAAATCCTCCGTGACCATCCCTTCCATCCGAGGCACTGCGAGCCCTGGCGCACCGTGGCGGTAACTCAACGGGTTTTGTTGACTCTTCTCCTCTTAAAAAGTAGCCTATCCCCGTTTCTGGTCCCCGCCTCGGCTAATATGGGTAGCGATCCCATTCGGAGGCGATGATGACGGGAAGACTGATCGTGAGTCTCTGGGGTCTGCTGCTCGCGGGGTGCGTGGCGCTTGGGAATGCAGATCTCGCCCACGAGGTGACGATCGCCCAGATCAAGGTCGGGGAGACCACCAAGCAGGAGATCGCCGCCTTGCTGGGCGAGCCCACCGACCAGCGGAGCACTGAGCTGGCAGGCTATAGCCGGGAATGGTGGCATTACCGCTATGCCGTCTCTACCATCAACCCGCTCGAATACATTTTCTTGTATGGGTTTCTCATCAACGGAATCGGGCTTCCCGACACCCGATATGACCTGCACGTCTTCTTTGATCCTAACGGCACTGTGACCAGCCTTTCCCGACAGACGACGTCGTATGACATGGGTGGGCCGTTCAGCCCTCTCCGGGTCACGAGCACGGCCGCCACTGCCGTTGGCTTCGCAGGCCGTCCCGGAGGTCCGATTCGCTTCGAAGACAAGATGGAGTTTCGGTACTGAGCTCCTCGGTCCTGCAATCTTCCTCCTAGAGACCTCGTTTTCAACAATTCGTGTGCGTCGACGGCATAAGCACTGACCGAGTTGTCGAATTTTGAGAAGGCCAGCGTTGAGGAGATACCATGGCGGCACCAGGACCATTCACCTCCATGCCAGGTGTTATTGGCATTCTGGCTGCTCTGTGGGCCTGCACCACGCCGGGTGCCGGCGTCCTGCCTGAACGACCGGTGGTGGGCGCCGAGCCGGTTCGTGTGGAAATCACGGAATGGCGCGTCCCCTGGGAGGGCACGCGCCCGCGCGATCCCTATGTTGATCGGCATCACCAGGTCTGGTTCGTGGGACAGTTCGGCAACTACGTGGCCAAGCTCGATCTGAAAACCGGCGAGTTCACGCGATTTACCCTCGAGCCGGGCACCGGCCCGCATAATGTCATCGTCGACGATGAGGGGATGGTCTGGTACGCGGGGATCCAGTCCGCGCATATCGGGAAGTTGGATCCCCAGACCGGTCGGATCACCAAGTTCCCCCTGCCGGATCCGGCTGCGCGGGATCCGCACACGCTGCTGTTTGATGATCAGGGCAACATCTGGTTCACCGTCATTGTGAGCAACTTCGTCGGCAAGCTAGCGACGGCGACCGGCACGGTCCACCTGATCCCACTCCCGACCGCGAAGGCCCATCCGTACGGGATCGTGCTGGATCCCCGGAAGCGGCCGTGGTTTACGGAGTTCGGCGTTAACCAGTTGGGGACCATTGATCCCGCGACCATGACCGTCCGGGAAGTGAACCTGCCGCGTGTCGAAGCCCGGTGCAGGCGTCTGGCCGCCACCTCGACTGGTCAGATCTGGTATGTCGACTATGCCAGGGGGTTCCTGGGCCGGCTGGATCCGTCGAGCGGAGCGATCACCGAATGGCCGGTTCCAGGAGGTACTGATGCGCGACCCTATGGCATGACAGTGGATGATCGCGACCGGCTGTGGTTCGTCGAGACGGGACCGCAGCCCAACCGACTCGTGGGGTTCGACCCCGCCACATCGACGTTCTTCAGCGTCACCAAGATCAAGAGCGGCGGCGGGACAGTTCGGAATATGTTTTACTATCAGCCAGCGGGTGAGATCTGGTTCGGGACCGATGCCAACACCATCGGCCGTGCCAAGGTTCCCTGAGCCCATCGAGCTTCGTTCAGCGCCCGTCCGTGGCCTCGCCGGAGGGTGCTGGGCCTTGCGCCTCACAACCGGCCATTGGCAAGAAAGGAGGAGTGTATGGTCAGGATGACGAGCGGGATGCTGGCGTTCCTTGTGGCGTCATTGGGCTTTTTCTCTATCTGGCTTGGTGGAATAGTAGGGCAGCCGGGAGTGCCCGGGCCCGCTTTTGCCGCAGAGTCGCTCAACGTCGAGGGGCTCCCTGCTGATCCGAAGGCCTTCCGCGCGCAGGTGGATCAGATTCTCAAGAAGACAGATGGACTGATCGGGAAGCTCAAAGACAACAAGAATGCGGAAGCCGCGCTCCTGGACCTGATCCAGACCCGGGACAACGTGTTGCGGGAGATCTTCAAGGTCGAAAACAGGCCGGACGGCTCAAAGTGGACCGCCAAAGAAGCGCGCGAGAGCGTAGAGGCCATGCTGAAGCTGCTGAAAGCTCACTACGAGAAGGCTGCGGGGATAGGTGGCTAGTGGAAAAAAGGGGAACTTGCAGGAACGGGTCACGGTACGGGCGTGGTACGATAGGCTCGGATGCCGGAGGGCCCTGTGAAATCCATCCTGTTCATCTGCACGGGGAACATCTTTCGGAGCCTGGTCGCGGAGTACGCGTTGAAGGCCCGCCTGGGACCGAAGGCCGGCTACCTGGTCGGCTCCACCGGCATCGAGGCAGTCCCCCAGGCAATGTCTCCGCTGATTCGCGACCGCTTGCGCGAAAGAGGCGCCGATCCCTCACCACATGTGCAACGGAAACTGACGCGCGAGTTGCTCGATGGCGCCGATCTGGCTGTGGCCATGGGCTTGGATC
This sequence comes from Nitrospirota bacterium, assembly GCA_016207025.1. Taxonomy (GTDB): domain Bacteria; phylum Nitrospirota; class Nitrospiria; order Nitrospirales; family Nitrospiraceae; genus JACQQM01. Next base: position 3,152 of record JACQQM010000151.1, read on the forward strand.
ACCGGGACTTCATCCGCCGGCACTTTGACCGGGAAGCGCTGTTGTTCAACCAGGTGTGCTATCACAAAGAGGAACCTGTGCTGGACATTCACGAGGCGATCCCGGATTGGCCGAACAACCTGGAGGCGGCCCGCGACTACGCCCTCTCGGTCGTGGACTACATCTGGGAGGCCATGCCCGCCTTTCTCGCACGCATTCCCCGTTTGTAGCCTGTGCGTCCAATCGCCGGGGAGCTCTCCTGTTATCAGGAGCCGCTATGATCACATCGATCGCCTTCACCGTTATCCGGTCACAGACATGGCGCGAGCCCGGCGCTTTTATGAGGGCGTGCTCGGCCTCAGGCTCAGCGACGACTGTTTCAGCGAAATGCCCCGGTGGACCTCGTCACGGCTATCAATGAATGGTGGGGGTGGCGCAACCTGAGATTCGGGTGATGGGCACATCTTGTACAGGGGTCAGAGGCCATGCTCGCGTTCAAGGTCGTGTTGTTCATACTCCTCGTCCCAGGCACGGTCACAGTCTTGGTCCCTTACCTGATCGTGACTGCGCGAGGCGAAGTGCCCGCTTTTGATCTGTTGGGGCTCGTCGGCCTGTTCGCCATCGCGCTGGGTTGGGGCACGCTTCTTCAGTGCGCGTGGGATTTTGCCAGGTCCGGCAGGGGCACGCCTGCGCCTATTGACCCGCCGCGGAGGCTCGTCGTGCAAGGGCTGTATCGCTTCGTGCGGAATCCCATGTACCTCGGCGCGGTGACCATCCTCCTCGGCGAGGCGGCCCTGTTCCGGAGTCCGTCACTCCTGCTCTATGGAGCTGCATGCTGGCTTGGGTCCCATCTGTTCGTCCTCCTGTACGAAGAGCCCACCCTCCGGCGCATGTTCGGGGCCGAGTACGACGCCTACTGTCAGACTGTCCCGCGCTGGTTGCCACGGTGGCGAAGGAGCCGTGCTAAAGGGCCCGGAACTTGTTCTTCCGATTGAATCCGTTGATGCCGCGTGACGGCACTCCGCACATGACAGGGCTGGCAAAGTCCCAGGTCGGGCCGTGCCGCATTTAGAACAGGAATGACAAGAAGCTAACGTCGCTCTCCCACAACCAGAGGCTCACGTATCCCACCAGCACGACGATCGGCGCGGTCATGAGAAGCACCAGACCAACATCGAAGATGGTGAGTGATGAGGCGACAATGTCACACTCCCCTTCATCGCCTCGTGCCACGGCACGCACCAACAGGGCCGCGTTCTTCGCATGGCTCTTGAACCAGAACGAATAGGCATCGCCAAAGAAGGGAACCGCACCGAGCAGGCCGTTGAGTAGCAGGTTGTACGCCATCCGGATCAGCACGATGACCGGGACGCGCAACTGCCTGGCGATCACCAGGATGATTGCCCCAGAGGCGGTCGCCAGGGCGTCGCCAATCACCGGCACGAGCCCGACCAGCGGGTCGAGCCCAAAGCGAAAACCGGTGTTGCCGAGACGAAACGCGTCGTCCAGCAGGTGGGCAAAGCGTTCGGCTTGCCTCTCTTTGGCACGGACGGAATCCATACCCTCATTTTAGCTCAACCGGGCCTCTGCTTGAGCCTCGTCTGGCAGGAAGGGCCTTGTGGCCTTTTCCGAGTGCTGGGGGCACGTGAGAGATCGTGTCGAGTCACCTATCCGCGGCTGGACGGCTTGCGCCAGAGAAAATAGAGCGGGATGCCTCCCATGACGGTGGCGACCCCGAGCGCCGATTCGATGGGGCGTTGGATCAGGCTGTCGCCGACAATGGCCAGCGAGATGGCGATCATCAGGCCGGGCACCAGGGGATAGAGGGGGACGCGGTAGGGCCGTGCGAGGTCGGGGTGCCGCCGCCGCAGGACGATGACGGCGCCCACGGTGAGGGCGGTGAAGGCGGCGAGGATGACGCCGGCGAAGATCACGAGCTGCTCGAAGGTGCCCGTGAGAATGAGGAGCGACGCCCAGACACTCTGGAGCAGAATGGCCCGCACAGGCACGCCGGTGGTCCGATGGAGGTCTTTGAAGAAGGACGCAAAGACGCCGTCCACGGCCATCACCCAGTACACGCGCGGGCCGGCCCAGACCATCGCGCTCACGGCTCCGGCGATCGAGATGCACAGCACTGCGGCGAGGAGGCGGGCGCTCGTGGGCCCCCACAACGCGGCCGCGGCTTTCTCGGCGACCGGCAGGACCGGCGGCTGGGCCAGCGCCGTCACCGGCAGCGCATACAGGTACACGAGATTGAGCAGCAGATAGATCACGGCCACAAAGGCGGTCCCGCCGATCACGATCTTGGGGATAGTCCGGCCCGGGTCGGCGATTTCTCCCGCAATGTAGCCCACCACGTTCCAGCCCAGATAGGTATACAGGACAAAGATCAGCGCGACGACGAGAGGGCCCAGGCCCGGCTTGGTCTCCGAAACCCGCACGGTGAGATTCGTCCAACTGCCGGCTCCCAGCAGGAGCCCGCCGAGGATCAACACCAGGATGGCCACGACTTTCGTCGTCGTCAGCAGCCGCTGCAGCCAGCCTCCCGCGCCGACCCCGGCGGCGTGGACCGCGGTGAGACTCCAGACGAGGAGCAAGGCCAGCGCTTTCGCGACGAGACTGTTCTCCTCCGCCAGCGGGACGACCCGTAAGCCATAGGACGCACAGCTCACCGCCGACGCGGCGATTGCGGCCCCGAAGCCGACGGTGAAGGACGCCCAACCGCTGAGGAAGCCGACCAACGGCCCGTAGGCCTGGCGAAGATAGATATAGTCGCCGCCCGCGCGCGGGAGGGCTGCGCCGAGTTCGCTGTAGGACATCGCCCCGGCGAGGGCGAGGAGCGCGCCCACCAGCCAGAGAGCCAGGATGAGGATGGGGTCTCCCACATCGCGCGCAATGAAGCCGGTGGTGGTGAAGATCCCGCCGCCGATGATGTTGCTCACCAGCACACAGGCGGCCGTGAACCAGGTCACCTGACGTTGGCCTGCTGCCGGCCGAGGCCGGCCTGCTGCCGGGGGCGTGCTCATGGTCTGAGGAAGTCGTGAGATGGCATCGAGAGGATGGCGGGCCGGCCCCTGGGCTCTATTGCTCCTGCCGGGCCTTTTCGATTTTGGCCCAGGAATCCCGTAACGGAACCGTCCGATTGAAGACGAGCGTGTCCTTGGACGAATCCGGGTCCACGCAGAAATAGCCCTGTCGCTCGAACTGGTACCGGCTGCCCGGCTTCGCGTCCGCGAGGCTCGGTTCAACACGGCATCCTGTCACCCGTTCAAGGGAATTCGGATTGAGACGAGTGGTCCAATCCCGGCCTTCTTCAGTATCGCCGGCGTCAGTCATGAGGAGGGAATCGTACAAGCGCGCTTCAGCCTCCAGCGCGTGGGCGGCCGACACCCAGTGCAACGTGCCTTTCACCTTGCGGCCTGCTTGAGAGGAGCCGCTGCGCGTCTCCGGGTCATAGGTGCAATGCAGCTCGACCACCTTGCCGGTGCGTTCGTCCTTCACCACCCCCACACATTTGATGATGTAGGCGTAGCGCAGACGCACCTCCTGGCCGGGTGCCAGGCGGAAGAACTTTTTCGGGGGGACTTCACGAAAGTCCTCTTGCTCGATGTACACTACCCGGGAAAAAGGAACCTTTCTGGTTCCCATGCTCGGGTCCTCCGGATTGTTCACCGCCTCCAACTGTTCCACTTGGCCTTCCGGATAGTTGTCAATGACCACCCGCAGGGGCTGCAGCACGGCCATGACCCGCGGCGCGCGGCGGTTCAGATCCTCCCGAATGAAGTGCTCCAGCAGAGCCATCTCGACCACTGCATCCCGCTTTGCCACGCCGATGTGCTCGCAGAAGGCGCGAATCGCCTCGGGCGTGTAGCCCCGCCGCCGCAACCCTTTCAGCGTCGGCAGCCGGGGATCGTCCCAGCCGGTGACGTGCTCCTTTTCAACCAATTCCAGCAGCTTCCGCTTGCTCATGACGGTGTGACTGAGGTTGAGGCGGGCGAACTCGATTTGCTGGGGATGGCATGGGACGTCCACGTGGTCCAGCACCCAGTCGTACAAGGGGCGATGATCTTCGAATTCCAAGGTGCAGATGGAATGGGTGATCCTTTCGATGGCATCCGAGAGGGGATGGGCATAGTCGTACGTCGGATAGATGCACCACTTCGTTCCCGCCCGGTAATGGGCGACGTGTCGGATGCGGTAGAGGACCGGATCGCGCAGATTCACATTGGGCGAGGCCATGTCAATCTTGGCGCGAAGGACGTGGGTCCCGTCTTCGAATTCGCCCGCCCGCATGCGCTGGAACAGATCCAGGTTCTCTTCGACCGACCTGGTGCGATAGGGACTGTCCTTGCCCGGCTCGATCAAGGTGCCGCGGTACTCTCGGATTTCGTCGGCACTTAAGCTGTCTACGTAGGCCTTCCCCTTCTTGATCAACTGCACAGCGTACTGATAGAGCGGCTCAAAGTAGTCCGAGGCGAAGAACATCCGATTGTCCCAATCGAAGCCCAGCCAGCGCACATCGGCCTGGATGGCCTCCACATATTCCATGTTCTCCGTGGTGGGATTCGTGTCGTCGAACCGCAGGTGACAAATCCCGCCCGGGTGGTCCTGGGCGATCCCGAAATTGAGGCAGATGGACTTGGCGTGCCCGATGTGCAGGTAGCCGTTCGGCTCAGGGGGAAAGCGAGTCACGACGCGCCCGCCGTGCTTGCCGGCCTTCAGGTCCTGGGCGACGATCTCGCGAATGAAATTCCCTGCGGAAGAAGACTCAGGGGTGGTCATGGAGACAAATCCTTCCTCACTTCATGCGGTGGCGCTCTGGCTGCCGTGTATTTCTATCACAGACGGGGCGGGAGGAGAAATGGGCACAAAGGCGTATAATTCCCGGAGAGGTGATCCCAACCGGTTGAGCGGGTTTCAGGATGATTGCCGGATCCCCCCGACAATACCGCCAGCATGTGCGGTGGCTGCTGGTCTTTCCATTTCTCTTGCCGCTGCTCCTGAGTGGTTGCGCCGGGCTCTATTTCCGCGAGGTCGGCGCGCCTCCCCAGCCACCCCCACGTCATGCCCTACGCGCCTGGCCTTCTCACGAGTACTGGACCGGGATCATCTTCAACGGAGAGAAGATTGGGCTCACCCACCTGGCCCTGATCCCGGCTGGAGAACCAGGAAGCCGGTTCGAGCTCCGCTCGGAGGCGCTCTTGGCCTTTCATTTTCTGGGGTTCAGCAAGAGCGTCACGCTCAAGGCGCAGGATTGGGTGACAGACCAGCTCCGCCTGGAGCGGTTCGCCCATGAGTATGATCTTGACGGCCAGAAGCTGAAGCTCTCAGGGAAGGTCGAGAGGGGGCAGTTGCAGGTCGAGCGGGAAACCGGCGGTCGGACCAGCCATGAGACCATTCCCGTGCCCCTGGGCGAAGCGGTCTATCCCACCAGCGCCATCGTCCTGTACCCTACCCTGCATGGACTCGCGGTCGGGAGAAAGTACACCTATCTGGTGTACGACGGCCAGCGCCAGCAACTGGCCCGGGTGTCGCAAACGATCGAGGCCTACCAGGAAAGCGACCTGTTTGAAGGGCTCGCTTTTCAAGTTGAAACCTCGCTGGACGGCCAACGATCCACTACGTGGATCAACGAGCGGGGAGACCCGGTGCTCGAGATGGCCTGGCACGGGGTCCTGATTTCCACGCTGGAGAGCGAGAAGCGGGCGAAAGCCTATCTGGCCCGGGCCAGCCTGAACAAACGAGAGGTGTTGCTGGAGTACAGCCGGGTGCGCACGAACACGGCGCTGCCCCGCCCACGGGTCGTGACCACGATGCAGGTGGCCGTCCAAGGCCTCCCCGACACGTTCGCCTTGCCATCAGATTACCTCCAACAGTGCGGACGGCAAGAGAGTCAGATCGACGGGCAGAGCGGCGGCCGGATCCAGTGTCTCATTCATGCCGCCGATCCCTCCAAACTACCCGCCGAGCCATCGTCGAAGAACCAGAAGCCGGGGGCCCAGGAAACCGAGCTGGCGCCCTACCTGAAGCCCACCAAGGCCATCCAAAGCGAGGACCCGGAGATTCAGAAAGCCGCGAAGGACATCGTGGGGGGAACCACCGAGCCGATTCCACAGATTCGGCGCCTCATTGAATGGCTCCAGCAGAATGTGACTCAGAAACCGGTGGACGTGTTCTCAGCGTTGGATGTCCTGGAAAGGCGCAAGGCGGAGTGCCAAGGCCTCACGTGGCTTTACGCCGCGTTCGCCCGCAGCCTGGACATTCCCACGCGGGTGACGAACGGACTCGTGTATTCGCGCGAACTGGAGGGCTTTCTCTACCACACCTGGGCCGAAAGCTACGTGGGATCCGGGTGGCTGCCGGTCGATCCGACCTTCGGCCAGGTGGGGGTGGACGCCACCCATCTCAAACTGCTCGACGGCGATCGCCTGGCCGATCTCCTCCCCCTCGTGGACCTCGTAGGCAAAATTCGCGTGGAGATTCTGTCCTTCAGCCCGGCTTCATAAAGCGGGCATTCGACGTGGCTACGCACTCAGGTTCGCAGCACGTGGGAGCCCTGTGCCACGATCAGTCGGCGGCGTAAAAAAGTTGGGCTCTGCTGGAAATTGTGTGGGTTCTTCCTCGTGCATCTTCTGTCCGTAGGGGCAGCGGCCCGCTCCGCGCAGGCTCCCCACGCGGCTGTACCGGGCAGCCGCCCGGCTGCGGCTCCCCCCATCCCCCACAGGGGGTTCTCCGATCCGCCCACGCCTGCTCGATTCAGCCGTGGGCGGTCGGGCCTCGCTCGGGCGTCTCCTCCGAACAGCCGCGGGGCTCGCCCGCAAGATCGCGGCCATCTGCCCCCACGGACTGTTCCGGCCCGGTTCCGCTCACCCGGCTGGAAGGGTGGGCACGGAGGGCCTGCGCCATGGCGGGCGCGGGGCGCTCCCCAGCACCACCCGGTGCCGCGGCGACGGCATTTCGCCCGCAGGGCGAAGCCTCAGAGGAGCCAGCGGCCAACAGGACGGGGAGGAGGAGCCTTGTCCTCTTCATCGCATCATGGCGAGGCCTGGAGCTGCCCACCCTTCGTCAGCCGGTGCTTTACCAACCCACACAAAAGCCGGAAAAGCCAGAAGTTGGAGCGGGCAGGGGCTCTATGACAGGCGTCGGGCTTGGGGGCGCCCCCAGCGTTGCCAACACACGTCCACAATCGGCGCGGCCATCAGCGCCAGCGCCACGGTGAACAAGGGCCAGTTGAACCAGGTCGGCCGCACGTTCTGAATCGCCTCATAGCCCTCACCCGCCACGCGGATGGCATCAGCCATAAAGACGTAGAGCGCCACCAGCACGCCGCCGAGGCTCAGCCCCCACGACCATCGCCCCGGCCACGGCGTTCCCTCCCGCTGATCGCACTGGCTCATCAAGGTTCCGCCCACGATCATCAGCGTGGCGATGCTGACCGGGGCCAGCACCGGCCCCCACCACGGGAGGGGGATCAGAAAGAGGACGTCCCAATCCAGGAGCGAGCGGGGCCAACCACTCAGGGGCACCAGAAAGACGTAATACAAAATGTCCCAGACGCCGAAGGCGATCAGGAAGTAGCCCAGGCGACCGCGCCAGGTCTGCCCGGCCAACCAGCCCACCGCAACCAGCATGATCAACGTGGCTGCTTCTCGGACTATTTCCGTACGGATCACCCACATGGGCACCTCCGGTGGAACGGCCTGATAGGGGTCCACCACGTTCAACAGGGCCCGCAGATATGCGACCACCGCCGATTCAACCAGCGCCATGGCCGTCGCAAAGATCACGACGGCTGTCCAGCGGTGTGTGTCGATCATGGGATTTCCCGAGGTCATCTATGGTACAGTCAACAGCCCGTTGGCTGAGTCAGCTCTTGAAATAACACATCCGCCTGAATTATTCGACGGGGGAGATGCCCGGACTTCCAGCATTTCCTCCCCTTGACCGGCATCATGAAAATCACTAGGCTGGACACTCTCGCCGGTGAATCCGGCCTAGCGGGCGAGCACACTGGAGCGGTTGCCCTATGACAGAAAGCGGTGGAACGATTCTCGTCGTGGACGACGAGCAGGAGATGCGGATGCTGCTGCAGGATGTGCTGCAGGAACGGGGGCATCGGGTGGCGGTCGCGCAGAGCGGGCATGAGGCGCTGAAGCGGCTCGGCGAAGAGGAGTATGCGGTGGTGCTGACGGACCTCCGCATGAAGGAAATGCAAGGGATCGAGCTGCTGGGAGAAATCAAGCGGTCCTACCCGGACATCAACGTGATCCTCATGACCGCCTTCGGCTCGGTCGAGTCCGCGATCGAGGCGATGAAGCAGGGGGCCTACGACTACCTCGTCAAGCCGATCAAGAACGAGGAGCTGGTCCGGGTCGCCGAGCGGGCGGTGCGCGAGGCGGCCCTGCGGCGCGAGGTCAATCGCCTGCGCCGCGAGGTGCTCAAGGAATACAGCTTTCACCAGATTCTGGGGAAGAGCAAGCCGATGCGGGAGGTGTTCGACCTCATCCGCCGGGTGGCCGACAGCCCCACCAATGTCCTGATCACCGGCGAGAGCGGGACCGGCAAGGAACTGGTCGCCAAGGCGATCCATTACAACAGTGAGCGGCGCGACGCCCCCTTCGTGCCGGTCAACTGCGCGGCGATCCCGGAGGCGCTCCTGGAAAGCGAACTGTTCGGCCATGTGAAAGGAGCGTTCACCGACGCCAAGAGCGACAAGCGCGGCCTGTTCGAGGAAGCGCAGAAGGGCACGATCTTCCTGGACGAGATCAGCGAGCTGCCGCTGATGCTGCAGGCCAAGCTGCTCAGGGTCATCCAGGAACGGGAGATTCGGCATGTGGGCGCCACGCGCTCCATCCCGGTGGACGTGCGGATCATCGCGGCCACCAACCTGGCGCTGGCTGAAGAAGTGAAGGCGAAGCGGTTCCGGGAAGATCTCTTCTACCGCCTGAACGTGATCGAGATCCGGATGCCGCCGCTCCGGGAGCGACGGGAAGACATCCCCTTGCTGGTGGAGGCGTTTCTGCGCAAATGCGCGAAGGCCAGCCACAAGGAAATCCGCGGGATGCACGAGTCCGCGCTCGCGCTGCTCATGGATTATCCGTGGCCGGGCAACGTGCGCGAACTGGAGAACGTGATCGAGCGCGCGGTGACGCTCGCACGGGGGGAGAAGATCGTTCCGGAAGACCTGCCGCCGAATGTCCAGGGCGCACGCGGGGAGCGCAAGGTCATTGACGAGGCGGCGGAGCGCATCCTGCCGTTGGAAGAGGTTGAAAAAGAATACATCCTCCGCATCCTGGAGAAGACGGGGGGGAACAAGTACCAGGCGGCCCAGGCCTTGGGAATTGACCGCAAGACCCTGTACCGCAAGCTGGCCGAAATCGAAGAAAAAGAGAAGCATCAATAGGGTCTATGGAGATCCAACCGAAGAGCGATTCCCTGCTGATTCTGATGTTGGTAGGACTGGCTGCGGGGATATTCGTCTTGGACCTCTCCATCCCGAGAGGTGCGGCGATCGGGGTGTTATATGTAGTGCCCCTGTTCCTCTCATTCAGGTTCTCCCAGCGAACACGCGTCCTCCTTTTCGCTGCCGCCTGCACGCTGCTGACAATTCTTGGCGCCATCTATGCACCACCAGGTAGCGATCTGACGTACGTGGTCGCCAACCGCCTGCTCTCCTTGTTGGTCATCTGGACGGTGGTGCTCCGATATGTCCAGCGCAGCCGGCAGCACGCGTGGCAACAGGAGAGTGAAGGCCGGCTCAGTGCCATCCTTCGGTCGGCCATGGATGCCATCATCACCATTGATGACGACCAGCGCATCACTCTGTTCAACCCTGCGGCCGAGCAGATGTTCCGCTGTTCAGCCGACGAGGCGATCGGGCAGCCGATCGACCGATTCATTCCGGAACGGTTTCGTCACGCCCATCGCGAGCACATCCGCCGTTTCGGTGAAACCAAGGTGACCAACCGCCGGATGGGCGCGCTGGGGTCCGTCATCGGGCTTCGGGCGGACGGGGAGGAGTTCCCGGCGGAAGCGTCCATCTCCCAGCTCGATACGGCCAGGGGCAAGCTCTATAGCGTCATCCTTCGTGACATCACGGAGCGCAAGCGGGCGGAGGAAGCGCTGCGAGAAAGCGAGGAACGCTTCAAGGCGTTCATGGATAATAGCCCCACGGTGGCCTTTATGAAGGACGAGCAGGGGCGGTACGTGTACGTCAACCAGCCGTTCGAGCGTCGATTCAGCAAGGTCTCAACCGAATGGCTGGGGAAGACGGATGAGGAGCTGTGGCCGCCGGAAACCGCGCGCCAGTTTCGTGCAAACGATGACGTGGCCCTGGCTGGAGAAGCGCCCATCGAATGCGTCGAGACCGTTCCCGACCCGACCGGGGGGCTTCAGCACTGGCTGGTCCTGAAATTCCCGGTCACGGACGCGCGCGGGCGGCGATACCTGGGCGGCGCCGCGATGGAGATTACGGAACGCAAGAGGCTTGAGGCGCAGCTTCGACACACCGAGCGGCTGGCCGAGCTGGGCACGCTGGCATCCGGCATGGCCCATGAAATCGGGACGCCGATGAACGTCATCCTTGGACGGGCCGAATACCTCATGCAACGGACCCAGGAGCCCGCGATGAAGAAAGGACTTGAGACGATCATCGCCCAGGTGGAGCGCATCACCAAGATCATGAACCAGTTGCTGACTTTCGCCAGGCGGCGGCCCACGGCACGGCAGCCGATGGATATCAGGAAGACGATCGAAGACAGTCTGGAGGTGGTCCAGGAGCGGTTCAGACGGCACAACATTCACATCGAGACCGATTTTGAAGACTCCATGCCGCTCGTGTACGCTGATCCTGATCAGATGAGCCAAGTCCTGCTCAACCTCGTCATTAACGCCGTCCACGCCATGCCGGAAGGCGGCACGCTCCGCCTTGGCTTGGGGCTGGCTGGTGGGCAAGCGAGGATGACCGTGGCCGATACGGGGCACGGCATTCCCAAAGAGGACCTCCCCAAGATTTTCGATCCGTTCTTCACGACCAAAGAGGCGGGCAAAGGAACCGGACTGGGCCTCACGGTCGTACACGGCATCATGCAGGAACACGGCGGCTCGATCGAGGTCGAAAGCGAGCCGGGCCGCGGCACCACCTTCACGCTGACTCTCCCTATCCACCAGGCACCCTAGCGCTAAGCCTCGTTGTGGCATCTCGCGCCAGTGAGCCTACCGGTCGATGTGGTGTTTGGCTCCATTCTTTCTGCCTTCCCTCGGTAGCACTGATGTAACCTCTTGCTATTGCTGTGTCTTTCCTCCGACTACTCTCCGCTCATATCCCCACGCTCCTGGCATGTTGATTGCGTAGACTGCCACCAAGGTCCCTTTCAAACCTAAGGGGAGAGAAGTGTTCAAGGGGGGGCAGCCTGTGATTTTGCTCGTGGAGGATGACCAAGCGATGCGCAGCCTGCTGTGCGATGAGTTATGGGACATGGGACTGCGCATCGTGGAAGCCAGCGACGGGGATGAGGCCTTGCAGCGGGTCAGCGAAACCCGTCCCGATCTGATCGTCACGGACCTGCGGATGCCGGCCGGTGGCTTGGACTATGTGAGCCGCCTGCGGACCTTGGCACCCGGCTGTCCCATCATTTTGATGACCGCCTTTGGAGATGCCAAGACGAAGGACGAAGCTTTGCAGTGCGGCGTGGCCGCTTATTTCGACAAGCCGGTGCGGATGATGGACCTCAAAGCGACGATCAGGCAGTTGATGGGAAACCACGGTGGCTCTGATCACCGACAAGCTGGCAAGTAGCCGCTCATCAGGGAGAGGATCACGCGAGATGGCCGGATCTCACTCAGGGCAATCCAAGTTGATCGCCACGCTTCCCGATCCTGTGCTCTCCGCTCGCTTGGAAGCGGTGCGAATGCTGGCGGATCAACTGCCCGAACCAGTAGCCGTCATCGATCGAGACTGCACGGTCATCTATACCAACCGGCCTGCCTGTTCAGGCGGCCCAGGCGCAGTCCCCGGAGAGACTCCGGTCAAGTGTTATGCCGCCTTCTTTCGGCGTTCAGATCCCTGTCCTTTTTGTCCCGTCCAGCAGGTGTTCGATACCTGTGAACCACGATCCGTAACATGCCCATCACATCGGGGCGAGAACGCTTCTGGGCGCATTCAGGCGTTCCCGCTGATGACTGCTGACGGGACAGCCGAGTATGTCCTTGAAATCCTCAAGCCGAGAGGAGAGGCGTCTTCCGGAGAGGCGCTGACCGCCGACCCGCTTGATGGGGGCTCTGCGGCTTCACTGTCCAATGAGACGCGTCTCGGCGGCCTGATTGGCCGAAGCCCGGCCATGCGGCAACTGTTCGAGATGATTCGCTTGGTCGCCGATAGCCAGGCGACGGTGCTGCTTCAGGGCGAGAGCGGGACCGGAAAGGAGCTGGTAGCCCGCACGATCCACAATCTCAGTCACCGAAAAGATCAGCCCTTCGGCATCGTGGACTGTGGCTCGCTCCCCGAAACATTACTGGAAAGCGAGTTGTTTGGCCACGTCAAGGGGGCATTCACGGGTGCGCTGTACGCGAAGAAAGGTCTGCTCGAGGCGGCGGACGGCGGGACGATCTTCCTGGATGAAATCGCCGACACCTCCGCACACTTCCAGTCGAAACTCCTCCGATTCCTCCAAGAAGGTGAGATCAAGCCGGTAGGAAGCAACCGCTCGGTGAAGGTCAACGTCCGGGTCATTTCGGCCACGAACAAAGACCTGATGGAACTGATCAAGGCCAAAGCGTTTCGCGAAGACCTCTATTATCGCCTCGCGGTTCTGCCGTTGCTTCTGTCTCCGCTCCGAGACCGGCGGGAGGACATTCCATTGCTGGTCCAGCATTTCGTGGAGCGATCCTGCAAACGGCATCGAAAGCCGATCCGAGTGGTCGAGCCCGATGCGATGCAAGCCCTCGCTGAGGCGCCGTGGCCCGGCAATATCCGTGAGCTGGAACATATGGTTGAGCGAGTGGTCGTCACCGCCCCGGGCCCCCAACTCACTCGACAAGACTTCTTCGGATCATCACAAGTCGTGAGCCCTATCGCCGCCGACGCCGATCTTCGCGCCGTGGCCCGCCGTGCGGCGCAGACCGCCGAGCGCGCCTGTATCGAAGAAGCGCTTCGCCAGGCAGCCGGGAAAAAAGCCCGCGCAGCGCGTACCCTGAAGATCAGCCGGGCTGGCCTCTACAATAAGCTGCGCGCCTACAAGATTGAGTAGCTCGCCGGATGAAGGCCCAACGACTGCTCACGGAGAGCTTGTCCTGTCTCATGCCATGCCCGCCTCAGTAAAAAGAAGGCTCTTCCGGATCCCGTGTGGGTGAGCCCGAGGTCGCCGGGGCGAGGGGCTTGGCTCCGTGCAGGC
>JACQQM010000153.1 GCA_016207025.1 Nitrospirota bacterium
CGCCAGGCTGAAAACGGACCGTTCCGCAAAATCCAGCAGATCGTCCACCGGCGCGGTCCCGTCGTATCCGCGGGAGATCACCTCGGTCGAGGTGCTGATCAGACCTCGGAGCAGCGCTTTCTCGCGCACGATCTTGCAATGGTATTTGATGTTGGCGGCGGTCGGGACCACCTGCACCAATTCCGCGAGATAGGCAGAGCCGCCGACCGATTCAAGCTCCCCCTTTGTCTTCAGATTCTCGGTGAGCGTGATCTGGTCAATGACTTCCCCGTGTTCCGAGAGGTCCAGCATGGCCTGGTAAATCTTCCGGTGGGCGGTTCTGTAGAAGTCCTCTTCCGTGAGCGCCTCCATCGCCTTCGCCATGGACGCATTGTCCAGCAGGATGGCGCCCAAGACCGATTGTTCAGCTTCGAGATTTTGAGGCGGGAGCCTGGGTTCTGACAGATCGAGGGGACTCATCGTTCCTGACTCCTCCGGAAGACCTCCATAGCAAGGCAGGCAGGTCCTTGATCTTGACGATCTTGCGCACGATTTTCAAATGGCCTTTGGGGCGAACGCCGGTCGACAGCCCTGTGACCATCAATGCCTCATCGAGAGCTACGCCTGGGACACCCAGGAGCACGACCGCCGGAACCGCCATCTGGCGTCCCTCCTCGAGCGCGGTCTGAATCGCCGCCGGCCCCGCCACACGCAACGCCTCCTGGACGACCCGCACACCCACATCCCGCAGCGTCTGCGCCACCCGGAACAGTTGACCAGCATGCCTCGCCGTGGCCGACAGCAGCACATCCGCCGGGGGGCGAGGGAGGCCGTCATCCACACGTTCCATCGCGCGGAAGAGGCGGTCCACGTCGAACGCGAAGCCGGTGGAGGGAAGATCCCGCCCGAAGCGTCCGATCAGGTGGTTGTACCGTCCCCCGCCGCCCAGTTCGTAGCCGATGCCGTCGGCGAACACATCGAAGACCACCCCATCATAATAGTCGAACCCTCGAAACTCCCCCAGATCCAGCACGAGATACTCATGCAGGCCCGACGACGTCAGCAAGCGATAGACCCGGGTGAGCCGTTCAAGGGCCGCGCGCAGCTCGCGGTCTCGGCCGGCAAGCATTCGGCCCCGATCAAGCACCTCCTCGCGACCGTACAGACCCGGCGCTTCCAAAATGGCCTTGGCGTCTTTTTTCGGGACTCCTTCCTCGGCAAGGATATCCTCAAGGTGGGGCAGGTCCTTGCGTGCGGCCGCCTGCTCGGCTCGCTTTTGTCCCTCCGCCGACATGCCAGACCTCGCCAGTAAGGCCTTGTAAAATCCAACGTGGCCCAACGAGATGGTGAACGCCGAGAGACCAAGCTGCCTCAGGCATTCGATCATCAGCGCAATGATCTCGCCGTCCATCGCCACCTCGTCCACCCCGATCAGCTCGGCGCCCACCTGGAAAATCTCCCGCTCGCGGCCGGCGTGCTCCGGCTCATGGCGAAACACGGTCGTGCGATAACACAGCCGGAGTGGCAGGCGCGATGGCACCATGCCCATGGCCACGATCCTGGCGATCTGGGCGGTCACGTCCGGCCTGAGCAAGAGAATCCGGCCGGTGGTCCGGTCCGCGAACTTGTAGCATTTCTCGATCACTTCCGGCTCCAATCCCGCCGACAGGACGTCCAGATATTCAAACGTGGGTGGGATAATCTCCTGATAGCCCCAGCGGCCGAGGGACGTCAGGAGCGTCTCTTCCAGACGGCGGATGCGTTGCGCGGTGTGCGGCAGGATCGTGGAGATCCCGACCGGAACCAGTGAACGCTCGTGCCGGATACCCATTGCCTGTCTTCGTGCAATGGGTGGAGGCGGCGTCGGTGCGCGCAATGGCTTGCGGGTTCGGTTGGATGGTGCCGGGCGGGACATAGTGTGCGTCTGAAGGGCGACTCAGAGCCCTTTGGAGAGATCCGCCAGCTTGACCGAGAGAATGTTCTTCCCGCGCTTGATCGTGTCGAGCACCCCGCCCGGCAAGGGGGCATCCAGCCCGATGATCAGCAGCGCGTTGCCGCCCCGTTCCTCGCGGGAGCATTGCATCCGGGCGATGTTGATGTTGTGCTCCCCCAAGACCTGGCCGACGGCGCCGATCACGCCGGGCCGGTCCACGTTCAGGATCAGCATCATGTGGCCTTCCGGGGCCACCTCCACCTGGAAGTTGTCGATTTCGATGATGCGGGGGTCCTTGCGGTTGAAGAGCGTGCCGGCCACGCGGTGGGTTTTCTTCCCGGCTTCCACGCGGACCCTGATGACGCTGGTGAAGTCGCCCGCATCGCTGCTCTTCACCTCTTTCACCTCGATTCCGCGTTCCTTCGCCACCACCGGCGCGTTCACATAGTTCACCACGTCCTCCAGGATAGGGGTCAGCAGTCCCTTGAGGACCGCGAGCGTCAGGGGGGCCACCGTCAGCCCGGCCACCTCGCCGTAGTACTCCACCGTGACGCGCTCCAGCCCTCCTTCGTAGAGCTGGGCCTGGAAGAGCCCGATCTTCTCGGCCAGCGTCAGGTACGGCTGCAACCGAGGAAGCAGCTCGGGGGGAACCGACGGGATATTGACGGCGCCCCGCGCAATCCCTTTCGTGAAGTAGTCCACGATCTGTTCCGCGATCCCGACCGCGACGTTCTCCTGGGCCTCGCCGGTCGAGGCGCCGATGTGAGGGGTGCAGATAAAATTGTCCAGGGTCAGCAGGGGATGGTCGGGCTTGACGGGCTCTTCCTCGAACACGTCGAACGCCGCCGCCACCACCCGCTTCGTCCTGAGCGCCGCATAGAGGTCCGCCTCGTTGATGATTCCCCCCCGCGCGCAGTTGACGATCATGACGCCGGGCTTCATCTGCTCGATGGCGGCGGCGTTGATCAGCGACCGGGTCTCGACCGTGAGCGGCGCGTGCAGCGAGATGATGTCGGAGCGCCGGAGCAGCTCCGGGAGTTCCACCAGCTCCACGCCCATCTTGCGAGCCCGCTCTTCCGCCAGGTATGGGTCGTAGGCGAGCACGTTCATGGACACTCCTTGGGCCAACTTCGCCAGGTAGCCGCCGATCTGCCCGATCCCCACGATGCCCAGGGTCTTGTTATACAGTTCCATGCCCATGAACCGTTCTTTTTCCCATTTGCCGGCTTTCATGGAAGCCATGGCTTGGGGAATTCGACGGGTCATCGCAAAGATCATCGCCATGGTGTGCTCGGCCGTCGTGACCGTGTTCCCGCCCGGAGTATTCATCACCACGATGCCGCGCCGGGTGGCGGCCTGCGTGTCCACGTTGTCCAGGCCGGAGCCGGCCCGGCCGACGACCTTCAGGCGATCGGCCGCCGCGATCACCTCGGCCGTCACCTTCGTGGCCGATCGGACGATAATCCCGTCGTACTGCTTGATTTCCTTGATCAGCTCCTCTTTGGGGAGCTTCGTCTTCACATCCACGGCAAAGCCGGCCTTCTCGAGAATCTCGAGGCCTTGCTTCGACAGGCTGTCACTCACAAGAATTCTCATCGTGATCCGTGATGCGTTATCCGTGATGGGGTCACTCATTACTCATCACCCATACGTCTTACGCCGGGGGGCACGCCTTCGCCATCAACAGTTCCTGAGCCTTGGCGACCCCGCTTCCCAGCTTGACGGGATGCCCCAAGCCCTTGAGCACCATTTCGATGGCCGCCAGCGTCGTGATGACATCGAACGTGTCCATATACCCCATGTGGGAGACCCGGAAGATCTTTCCTTTGAGGTGGTCCTGTCCGCCGGCAGCCGTGATGCCGTACTGCACTCGCAGATTTTTATAGATCGCCTGGCCGTCCACTTCCGCCGGCGCAGCAATCGCGGTCAACGCGTCGCTGGGCGACTCCTTCGGAAACAGCGAGAGCCCCGCCGCCTTGACGCCCTCGCGCATCGCATGGGCCAGGCGGGCATGGCGCGCGAACACGGATTCCAGGCCTTCGGCTTTCAGCATCCGCAGGACTTCCTGCAAGCCCAGGACCATCGAGACCGCCGGTGTCCATGCAGTCTGATTCTTGATCTGGGACTCACGCTCCTTCTTAAAATTAAAATAGAACGCGCCGTTCTTGGCCTTGTCGGCCATCTGCCACGCTTTCTCGCTGACGCTCACAAAGGCCAGGCCGGGCGGCAGCATCAACGCCTTCTGGGAACCGGTCACGACCACGTCCAAGCCCCACGCATCGGTCTTGATGTCGAAGACGCCCAGCGCGGTGATCGCGTCCACCACCAGGATTGTCCCTTCATGGGGCTTGACCACCTCCGCGAGCGCCTTCGTGTCGTGGGCAACGCCGGTGGAGGTCTCGCTCGCCTGCACGTAGACCGCCTTGATGGCCGGATCCTTCTTCAGCGCGTCGGCGACCATCTGGGGAGCCACGGCGCGCCCCCACTCCACCTTGATCTCCGTCACCTGCACGCCGAACGTCTTGCAGAGTTTGCCCCACCGTTCGCCGAACTTGCCGCCGTTCACGACAAGCGCCTTGTCGCCCGGCGACAGGAAACTGGCCACCGACCCTTCCATGCCCCCCGTCCCGGAGGACGCCAGGATCAACACGTCGTTCCTGGTCTGAAACAACCACTTGAGATCTTCCCGCACCTTGCCGAATAACTCGGCAAACTCCGGCGCCCGATGATGAATGATGGGCCTGGCCATCGCCAGCATCACTTCGGGCGGGACCGGCGTGGGCCCCGGAGCGAGTAAATACCGTTTCAACATCGCGCGATTCTCCTCACAACACGTAACAGTTTCCCTGGCACCGAGGGGCGCTACGCTACCACACGCTCCCTACCCTGTCAAGGCAACGCAACGCCGTGCATCTACGGTTTTTCAGTGAGTTGCGCATCATGGACACGCACCCTGACACGCCCTCGGAAGGCCGCACAAACACCTCCTCTCATTCTTGACATCCATCAAGACGCCCGCTACCCTAAAATATCGTCACACCGGAAAATGTGAATAACGGATGATGAGGTCATGCGATCGGTGAAAGAACAAGCTTGTCTCCAACGCCGGTTCGGCATTTTCTTCGCGATCCTCGCAACTCTTACGGCGGGGGCAGGGATCTCCGAAGGAGGAATGCCGGCGAACGACGAGCCGGCCGGTATTGCACTCCAGGTGGATCCGCATGCCTCGGGGACGCCGAGTCCGGCGACGGCGGACGACACGTCAAGTCCGACGGTCCAAACTCAGCAAAGCCCGGCAGGCGAACCAGGCGACGAGCAGGTCGCGGACGCGCAAGCTCCCTCACCTGAGGGAGCGTCTTTCTCTCCAGAGCTTCTCTGGGAACCGGAGACGATCCTTCTCCCTCAACTCAAGGCGCAGGGTCTCGCTTGGAGATTCTCCGGACTGTTTGCACCGCAGGACGATCTTCCGGTGGCTCCTGGCTTCACCGGCGAGCCCGCCGAAGAGTCAATCGACAACGTTCCCCTCGTCGTGGATCACAAGGTCGAGCGCCATCTGAAGTTCTTCCATACCGCGATCCGCGACCGATTTGAACAGTGGCTCGCCCGTTTCGCCCGTTACAAGCCTCTGGCCGATCGCATCTTCTCCGAGTTCGAACTGCCGAGCGACCTGGTGTTCCTGTCGCTCGTCGAAAGCGGCTTTAACCCGCACGCATATTCACGCGCCCGGGCAACCGGCCCGTGGCAGTTCATGAAAAGTACCGCCAAGCTGTATGGCCTTCGCGTGGACCAGTATGTGGACGAACGCAGGGACCCCATCAAGTCCACGGTGGCCGCTGCCCGCTACCTGCGCGATCTGTACGATCTGTTCGGCGCCTGGCCGCTGGCCATGGCCGCGTACAATGCCGGCGAGGGAAAGGTGTTGCGCGCATTGCAGAAGGCGCGGGCCGACAGTTTCTGGGACATTGCCCAAACCAGGCACCTGCGTCGGGAAACCAGGGACTACGTGCCTCGCTTCATGGCCGCCGCGATGATCGCGAAAAACCCCGACCTCTACGGGTTCAGCCAAGAGCACCCGGTTCTCCACGAGTTTGAGGAAGTGGTGGTCCGCCGGTCGGTGCATCTTCGCGCCGTTGCGAATGCCACGGGGATCTCCTTCTACGAGCTGCGGCAGTTGAACCCGGAGTTGCGTCGGGACGTGACCCCGCCCGACGACGCGGAATACCACCTGAAAATTCCGGTAGGCACCAAGGCGGTCGTCGGGGAGATGCTGGATCGGATCATAACCTGGAAACGGCCTGCGCTGAGCGCGAAAAGAGGCACAAGCCACAGGGAGGCCGAGGGCGCGGGATGGTACAAGGTCCAGGTGGGAGACAGTCTGTGGACGATCGCGAAGCGCTTTCGTCTCTCTGTGCAGGATCTCAAGGAACGAAACAACCTGGCGGGTCGCCGGATTAAGCCGGGCGATCTGCTCGCCATCGGTCCGTAAGCCTTCCTCTCGCTACTTTTCTCCTTCCTTTCCACCCTCCTTGCCGGGTTCGCCCGAAGACGGCGTCTTGCCTTCCGCCGGAGTCATTTTGACCTCCAGCGCCTTGATGCGGAACGCCGCTTCGCTGGCAAAAGGAGAGTTCGGATAGTTCTTCATCAATTCTTGATAGCGGGCGAGCGCCCCCTCGGGGCGAGACTGAGTCTCCTCCAACTTTCCCAACTCGAACAATGCCTGGTCTTTGTTGATCGTCCCCGGGATGTCCAAGACGGCTGAAAAAGCCTTGACGGCCTGGTTGTGGTCGCCGTTCAGCAAATACGCATAGCCCAGCCGCTGATAGACGAGCCCGAGCATGGTCTTATTGGCGCCATACGTGGCCACGTACTTCCTATAGGCCTCGATGGCACCTCCGAGATCGTTGGCCTGCACCAGGGCATTGCCCAGTTGAAACAGGGAAAGCGGGGCGGTTGGGGTCCGCGGGTACCGGTCCACCACTTGACGGTACAGGCCGATCGCCTGTGTCAGATGCTCGTCGGCCTTCGCCAGCTGATCGGCCGGTCGATCCAAATACAGCCGCGTCGCCTGCCGATTCAATTCCAAGGCCTGCTCAGCCTGACGATGGTCGTACCAGACCACCCCGCCCACCCCCACTGCAGCGGCGAGCAGCGTGAAGAACCCAACCAGAAGCCCGCGGCGATGCTGCTGCGCGCGCAACAGGAATCGCTCCATCCCGCTCAACAGATGGGCTTCATCGGCAGGAGTCTCTTTCGAAACGATCTTGATTCGATACGACATTGCAGCCAGGTCTTTCCCTTATTTTCTCGCGCGCGACCACCGGCCTGATAAGGCAGCGTTGCGTAGTGCGACCTTATACAAGGTTGAATAAAGCCTTGTCAATTTGTGGAACGGCACGATCACGGTCCGTCAACTCGTTGACAGCGCCCCGAAGCCAGGTATAGCGTACCGTCAATTTGATGATCACGAGGAAGGCCCTCGCTTACGACAAGGCCGGCCACGCACGGGCACATGTTTGACGAGAGACTTCGCCAGCTTGCAGCACAACATCTCCTTCGTCGGCTCCGGCTGGTCGAGTCGGAGCCCGGCGCGGTCGTTTCCATCGAGGGGCGTTCGGTCATCCTAATGGCGTCGAACAATTATCTGGGCCTCGCTACCCACCCCGCGCTTAAGAAAGCGGCCATCGCGGCGACTGAACGGTTCGGCGTGGGCGCCGGCGCCTCGCGCCTGGTCACCGGAACCCTCCCGCCACATGCGCAACTGGAGACCGAACTCGCACGGTTCAAAGGCACCGAATCATCGCTCGTGTTTAGTTCCGGCTATCTGGCCAATATCGGCCTCATCCCGGCTCTCATCGGCGACGGCGGTCTGATACTGGCCGACCGGCTCTGTCACGCCAGCCTCATTGACGGATGCCGCTTGAGCGGCGCCGATTTCCGCGTGTACCGTCACCGGGACCTTACGCAACTTGAATCATTGCTCGCCCGGCGCTCCGCCCGCCGCGAGACTCTGATCGTCACCGACGGAGTGTTCAGCATGGACGGGGATCTGGCCCCGCTCCCCGAACTGATCGCCCTCGCCGAACGCTATGACGCGCGGGTGTTGGTGGATGACGCGCACGGGACCGGCATCATGGGGACCCATGGCCGGGGAACCCTGGAACATTTCGGTGTGGAATCACGCCTCCCCTTCCACATGGGAACGCTCGGCAAGGCGCTGGGTACCAGCGGGGCGTACGTGGCGGGGTCTGCCGACTTCATCAGTTACCTCGTGAACACCGCTCGCTCCTTCATCTATACCACCGCCCCTCCCCCCGCCAGCGCCGCCGCCTCGCTGGCGGCGCTCGATCTGGTCCGTACGGAGCCGGAGCGTCGCGCGCGGCTCTGGAATCACCGGCATTACTTCTACGACGGGCTGATGGAGCTGGGGTTCCGGACCACGGACACGCGGAGTCCCATCATCCCCGTGCTGATCGGAGACCCGCAGAAGGCCTTGGCGACGGCCGATCGGCTGCTGCAGCTCGGGGTCTTCGCGCCGGCCATCCGCCCCCCGACGGTGCCTCGAGAGACAAGCCGCATCCGAACGACGGTCACGGCAGAACACACGCGGGAACAACTCAACTCCGTGCTCGCCACCTTCAAACAAGCGGGCGAAGAGCTGCGCCTGATCTAGTTGGCATCTTCTATCGCGCTTCTCCTAGTGGATGTGCCAGGGCTCCACGCTCCTGCACCTCCCGGTGATGTCGCTGCGAGCCCTGGCACATCCCTCAGCACCTCATCTCTGAGCCTCGGGTGGAAGGGAGGAGCTGCGCGCCCATCGTCACCAGAGGCCGCCCTCCCGTTCGTCAGCCGAGACCACCGCTAACCTTCCACCACCAGCACGCCGGACCCCTTGATGGCTCCGGCCTTCAGGGCCTGCAGCGCGCGATTCGCCTCTTCCAACCCGAACGGTTCCACGCGCGGCCGAATCGGGACCTCGGCCGCCACCTGGAATAACTCGGTCGCATCCTCCCGCGTGTTGGCCGTGACGCTTTGGAGGGTGCGCTCCCCGAACAGATCCCGCGTGTAGTCCAGCGCCGGCAACGCCGACATGTGGATGCCGGCTAGCGCCAGCGTCCCGCCCCGTTCGAGCGCCTGGAGGGCCGCCGGCACGATGTCGCCGGCCGGTGCGAAGAGAATCGCGCCATGCAGTTTGACCGGCGGCGGCTCGGTGGCTCCCCCGACCCACACCGCCCCTAACTCTCTGGCGAGGGCCCGATGCGACGCTTCACGCGTGCAGACGTACACCTCGCATCCCCAGTGCCGGGCGACCTGAATGGCGATGTGGGCCGATCCGCCGAAACCATACAGCCCCAGGCGCTCACCGGGTCGGATGGCGCTGCGCTTGAGCGCCCGGTAACCGATGATCCCCGCGCAGAGGAGCGGCGTTGCCTCCGCATCCCCGAAGAGCGCCGGGATGCGGTAGGCGAACGACTCCACCACTACCGCATAATCTGCGTATCCCCCATCCGCGTGCAGACCGGTGAATTGCGCCGACTCGCATAGGTTCTCGCGGCCGCTCCGGCAGAAGACACAGCGTCCGCAGACCCCCCGGAGCCAGGCGATTCCGACCCGCTCGCCCTTGCTGATGCGAGTCACGCCGGAACCGACCTCGTCCACGACCCCCACCACCTGATGCCCCGGCACAATCGGCAGCCTCAGGTCCGATAGTTCCCCCTCGACTACGTGCAGATCGGTTCGACAGACGCCGCAGGCCCGCACCCGCACCCGCACTTCGCCGGCGCCGGGCTTCGGCACCGGCCGTTCCTGCAGACGGAGCGGGGCGTTCTCAACAGGCCCGCAGCGCGATAGCACCATGGCTCTCATTTTCCAACCCCTCCCAATCCCTCTCACGAACTCCGGCCTGGCACAATCGCCTGCGCCATAGCCCATCTGAAAGAGCTATGGTATAGTTGCAGCCACAAACTGTCCACTCTGAGCCGTGAGGACGCTTTCCCGGCAGATTCGCGGTATACTCACCAGTCAGAGCGCATGGTGCGACGAGCCTCCGCAAGAGGGGAGCGCCCGGTCAGGGAGGCGACCGGTCTTGACCAGATGAGGAGGGATGTATGGACATTACTCAATTGCTGACCTTCGGCGTCGAGCAGAGTGCCTCGGACTGCCATTTGAGCGCGGGTGAGCCACCCATGCTGCGCATCCATGGGGAGCTGAAAAAGCTGGATCATCCTGTCTTGTCCAAGGAAGATGTCCACGCCATGATCTTCGACATGATGAACGACACCCAGCGGAAGGTGTTTCAGGAAACCCGCGAGTGTGACTTTTCCTTTGAGATGGGAGATATCGCCCGCTTCCGCGTCAACGTGTTCATGCAACGCCGTGGAGAAGGGGCGGTCTTCCGGACCATCCCCACCAAAATCCTGGCCCTCGAGCAATTGGGCATGCCGCCGATTCTGCGGCAGCTCTGCGAGAGAGAAAAAGGCCTCGTCCTGGTGACCGGCCCCACAGGATCGGGGAAATCCACCACCCTGGCTGCCATGCTCGACTTTCTCAACGACACCTTTGAAGGGCACATTCTCACCATCGAGGACCCGATCGAGTTCGTCCATAAATCCAAAAAATGCCTGGTCAACCAACGGGAGTTGGGGCCCCATACCCTCTCGTTCTCCAACGCCTTGAGGGCAGCGCTGCGCGAAGACCCGGACATTATTCTGGTCGGTGAGATGCGCGACCTGGAGACTATTCAGTTGGCCCTGTCGGCGGCCGAGACCGGGCACTTGGTGTTTGGGACCTTACACACTTCCAGCGCCCCCAAGACCGTGGACCGTATCATTGACGTCTTCCCGCCGAACCAGCAGTCTCAGGTCCGCGCCCAGTTTGCTGAATCCATCGAGGGAGTCATCACTCAGACCCTGCTCAAGAAAAAGGGCGGCGGTAGGGTGGCGGCGCTGGAGATCATGGTTGGGACCACCGCGATCCGCAACCTCGTCCGTGAAGCCAAGCTCCACCAGATTCCGGGCATCATGCAGGCCAGTAAAAAGGACGGGATGCAGACGATGGATATGGCCTTGATGGATCTGGTCACGCGCGGCGTCGTCACCAGGGCGGAAGCGCAGTCCAGGAGCATGAACCCCAATCTCTTCGGCCCACCGACAGCCGCCGGCGTGGCCGGCGGTGCGGCGTAAAGAGGAGGCGGCAGGAGGAACCGATGGACATTCGGAGTTTGTTGAAAGTCATGGTGGAACGGGATGCGTCCGATATCTACCTGACGGCGGACCTCCCCCCGATATACCGCATCCAGGGCGTCGCCCAGGCCATCGGAGAAAGTCCGTTTACGAACGAACAGCTCGAGACGCTGGCCAATGACGTGATGCGGGAAAAGCAGAGGAAGGAGTTCGAGGAAAAGATGGAGATGAACCTGGCTCTGTACTACCCGGAGCTGGGCCGTTTCCGCGTCAACATCTTCCGCCAGAGGGGCAATGTCGGGTTCGTGATTCGCCAGATCAAGGTGGAGATTGTGCCCATCGACAAGCTGGGTCTCCCGTCCACCATCAAAGACATCGCGATGAGCAAGCGGGGGCTCGTCCTGTTTGTGGGGGCCACGGGGTCCGGGAAATCCACCTCGCTGGCTTCCATGATCGACCATCGGAACGCCAACGCGCCCGGCCACATCGTCACGGTCGAGGATCCGATCGAGTTCGTCCACCGGCATAAGAAATCAGTCGTGACCCAGCGGGAGATCGGGTTCGACACCCATTCCTACGAGAATGCGTTGAAGAACACCCTGCGCCAGGCCCCGGATGTGATCCTCATCGGCGAGATCCGCGATACCGAAACCATGGAAGCGGCGATCACCTTGGCCGAAACCGGCCACCTGTGCCTGAGCACGCTGCACGCCAACAACTCCAATCAGGCCATCGAGCGGATCATGAACTTCTTCCCCACCGAGCGCCATGCTCAGATTTACCTGCAGCTCTCCATGAATTTGCGGGCCATCGTCTCTCAGCGCCTGATTCCCTCCGTGGATGGCAAGCGCGTCGCCGCGCTGGAGATCCTCATGGACACCCCGCGCGCCAAGGATCTCATCAAGAAAGGGGAAATTGACAGCCTCAAAGAGGCGATGGAGCAAGGGGTTCAAGAAGGTTGCCAAACCTTCGATCTGGAACTGTTCAAGTTTTACAGGGATGGGAAGATCACCCTGGATCAGGCGCTGATCAACGCGGACAGCGCCAACAACCTGCGTCTGAAGATCAAGCTGGCAGGCATGAAGGTGGAGGACGGTGCAGAGAAGCCTTCGGCAAAAGACGAGCGGGAAAAGGTCTCGGGGTTTCAGATCAAAGGCATTCCGCCATCCAGCCCGCCCCGCAAGCTCTAGCCCGCGCAGTCACTGTGCCGAGGACGGAGAAGTGTCGCGCACCTGTTCCAGGTAGGCCGCGATATTCTCCAGCGCCCCAGCGCTGAGCTTCTGACCGTACCAGCGAGGCATCGCCCGATCGGGATAACCCGGCACCACGTACGCGCCTGGGTTCAGAATCGACTCGATCACATACTCCCGCACCGTCGTCGCGTTTCCCCTGTACCCAGGATCAGCCAGCCGTTGGGGCCCGGTGAGCCCCAGCACCAGCGCAGGTCCCACGCGCCCTTCAGCTCCCTTGATGCCGGGAATGATATGGCAGACCGGGCAGCCGGCCTTCGTGAACTGCAGTTGGATCGGCTCCTCCCCGGTCACCAGCGGCACCATGGAGGGAGTAAGCTGGGGAACGGCTGGGGCGGCCTTTTTCTGAGCCACAGTCGGCCCAAGCCAGAGAGCGGACAGAACCCCGACGAGCAGGACAAGGCCTCCGATGAGGACCGTCCAAACCTGCTCACGGGATCGAGCCTGTTTCGCGTCCGGGCCGGTTTCGGCATTCATCATCATCCCATTCGACGAGGCAGCACGACTATGGCATGGAGACGTCGCGCTGTTCACTTGGGACTTCGCGCAGACGTCGTCGAAACTCCTGCACCGCCCGGCGCACGCCGGCGCTGAGGCGGACGGGGTAGGAATGAGCCTTCCCGAGACCGCGCAAACGGGACGGGAGCTTGGCCCGCTCCGCCGCGGCATGCGCTCTGACAGACGAAAGGGACGGCAGCGGGCCGACGAGCCGACCTCCCCTGAGCACGGGCCTCAGGAGCGGGCGGCCGGGAACGCGTTCCTCCTCCAGTGCCAGCATGTCTCCGATGTACCGTCCGTGTTGTTCCCGACGGTGTACTTGCTTCCGCCCTGGATACGTCCGCTTCTTGGGGCTCAGCTTGAGGGTGGGGAACCGCCGGCCGCCTCGGACCACCTCGCTCATCTTGTACACCACGTCGAGGCTCGGCGCATCGGCCGACACGCTCAAGTCGGTCCCCACCCCGAAAGCATCGATCGGAGCGCCGCGCCGGATCAATTCGGCGATCCGGTGCTCCGTCAGATTCCCGCTGGCGAAGATCTGGACGTCGTGCAGGCGCTGTTGGTCCAGAATCCGGCGCACGGAACGGCTCAGCGCCAGCAGATCGCCGCTGTCGAGCCGGACGCCGCCCAGACGGTGTCCCCGTTGCGCCAATTCCCGTGCGACCACCACCGCCTGCCGTGCACCCTGCAGTGTCTCGTAGGTGTCAATCAGAAGCGTGGTCCCGGTCGGAAACGTCTCGACAAAGGCGCGAAACGAGGCCATCTCTGACGGAAACGACTGCACAAAGGAGTGCGCCATCGTGCCGAAGATCGGGATCCCATAGTGCTGCCCGGCCAGCACGTTGGAGGTGCCCGCGCAGCCGGCCAGGTACGCCGCCCTGGCGACTTTGAGTCCGGCGTCCATCCCCTGCGCACGGCGCAGTCCGAAGTCCACTACCGGCCGGCCCGCCGCAGCCTCTACCACCCGCGATGCTTTGGTGGCAATCAGGGACTGGAGATTGATCGTATTCAGGAGAAAGGTCTCGACGATCTGGGACTCGATAATGTTGCCGGTCACACGCATCACCGGCTCCTGGGGGAAAAACACGGTCCCTTCAGGCATGGCGTCCACATGGCCGCGAAACCGGACGGTCCTCAAGTACGAGAGGAACGAGGCGGAAAAAAGCCGCGTGGACCGCAGATAGCGGATCGCGTCGTCATCGAACGACAAATGGGTGAGGTAATGGAGGGCCTGCTCCAGCCCGGCGAACATCAGGTAGGACCGCTGCGGCGGGAGCGTTCTGACAAAGAGATCGAAGGTGGCTCTGTCGTTCTGCCGATGCTCGAAATAGCTGGCGGCCATCGTCAACTCGTACAGGTCCGTCAGCATCGCCATGTTGCCCGGGACGACAAAGCCCTGTTGCATGCGCCTCTGCTGAGAGCTCCACAACAACGGTTCTGAACTCAACACACGGTGGGAAGCGACACAAGCGGGCCTAGAACGGCCTGTTACATGAAACGAGGGCCATGATCGAGAAGGCGCGCGAGGGCGGACATCCTAGTAGAGCGGGGGCTGAGGCCCGGGGCGCATGCCGGCCAGATCGGGATCGGGGCCACCCTCGACACGCGCGACGGTCTGCTTGGCCTGTTTTCGCGCCGCGCGCTTGAGTTCCTTGTCCTTGCGCCTCTCGGCCTTGTCACGCTCTCGCTGACGTTTCGCTGCGGTGATCTTCGGGTGAGTCGGCATACAGGCTCCTTTCACATAAGGACTATTTCGGAACGTCCATGGCGCACCTGACTCCGAGCGTGAGGTCCCGGTAGTCCGGCTCGGCCGAGACCCGGGCTGTGGAACGGATGCCGGCCGGACTGTCGCTCCAGGACCCTCCCCGAATCACGCGTTTCTCGCCATCCTTCGGGCCGGTCGGATTTTTCTCCTGGCTCTTCCCGTAATATTCCCGGTCGTACCAGTCCGCCACCCACTCCGCCGCATTGCCGGCCATTTGGTACAGTCCATAGGGGCTTTTGCCGCCCTCTTTCGTGCCATGCCGGACACTCATGCCCCCCAGGGTTTCCACAGGGTTCAAGGTAATCGCGTAGCTGACCCACTGGCCGCGATTATAGTTCGCAATGTCGGGAAACGGCTGCATGTGCCCCCATGGATACCGTCGTCCGTCCGTCCCACGAGCCGCTTTCTCCCACTCGGCCTCCGTGGGTAGCCGTTTTCCGGCCCACTTACAGTAGGCGTCGGCATCGTTCCAATCCAGCCCCACCGCCGGCCGGTTTCCGGCTGACTCCACGGAATCCTCATCCCACAAGGGAGGAGCCTTGTGTCCAGTGGCTTGCAGGAACTTCGCATACCGCGCGATAGTCACCTCGTACTGATCAATATAATAACTGTTTAAGAAGACCTTATGTTCGGGACGCTCGTTCCCCAATCCCTCATTGCTCCCCATCGTGAACGCGCCTTCGGGGATCAGCACCATCGGCGCACCATCTTTGCCCATCGGTACGCCGTCTTTGCCCGGCAGCACGCCGTCTTTGCCCGTCGGCGCTTCTCCGGCGCCGATGGTCAGGGCGCCAGCCATGATGACCCCGACCGTCCAACCCACTGTCCGCATTCGAGTCATTGCTAACCTCCCCGTTCCCTCCCGGTTTTGATCAGGGAAATGTACCAACTCGCCTCAACAAGGGCGCTGTCTAGTCAGCACGACTTTTTGTAGCAACATTGCAGCATGAACGCCAACGATTAAGAGCAGGACTCACTCGCAAATCGGAGTGAAGATAAAGATCAGCCGCGCCGATGCGCTCCCATCAACAAGGAAGCGTGAACCATTATGGAAATGCTCGAGCGAGCTTGCCTCGTTATATAGAAAAATCCGCCAAATGGCAAAAGATCGCACAAATAAAATAAAAATTGGAGAAGAAAACGATCCCACGTTTCAACGTTGAGCAAGACAACATAGCCCCAGAGAATTACGCCAGTCAACAGGGGCATAGCGAACGCCTTGGTCAAACAGGCGAGTGCCCGCCGGAAGCGATGGGGGCCACTGCGCAGGATCCATAGCGGGTGACGGAGGGGAGGTTCTACAGGGCCGACAAGCGGAACCGTGGCGTCCCCAACGGGATTTGAACCCGTGTTGCCGGCTTGAAAGGCCGACGTCCTAGGCCAGGCTAGACGATGGGGACGTCTCGACGTCCGTCGGTTGCAAAGGGGCGCGATTGTAACAAAAGGGGCGGGGGGGAGTCAAACCACTCCCCTTCCACCGTGACTCCCTTCCAGAACGCCACATGCCCGGCGATCCGCCTGGCTGCCTCCTTCGGAGACGGGGAGTAGCGGTCAGTGCCCGGCACCTCAAAGCTCGCCGTGGTCCTGCTCTGGGATATAATGCCACCGATGCCTCGCTGGCTCTCGGTCGCATGGCTGATTGCCCTGCCGTGCTTTCTCGCCCTGGTCGCATACGACGCGGTGGCGATGCTGCTCTTGAAGCGCGGCGCGTCCGCGCTCGTGCCCGCGCATGACCTCGCGCGCGGGGTGGCCCAAGATGCCGGCCTGGCCGTCGCCTACGCAGTGACGGTGCCGCCTCGCGTGATCAAGGTGGTGGCGGACTACTCGCAGCGAACCCGTCGCCTCTGCCTGGTCATGCTCGGTCTGGGCATCGCCTGGTATGATGTGCTCTGCGCGTCCATGACACGGGTGCTGGCCGAGCCTCCGGGATTGGGGATCAGCGTCGTCGTGCTGTTTGTCATCCCCATCCTGCTGGCGCCGGCGTACGTGCAGTGGCTCAAGACGTGGGTTTCACGGGACCCATCGGCAGCAGCATGATGACCCAACAACATCTGCTGGTCGGCACTCAGCGCGGGATTTATTTTCTTCCGGTCGAGGTCGCCGATCCGCTCGTGTCTCCGGCAGCCTTTGCCCTCCACGGCCTGGAGGTGGACCCGGTGGGGCGTGATGCCGCCGACCCTGCGATCCTCTACGCTTCAGCCGGACAAGACGGGCTCTGGCGGAGCACCGACCGGGGAATTCATTGGACCAAGGTCTGGGAGGCGCCCGTGGGATCCGAGCTCTATACTTTTCTCGCCCACCCAGCCCTTTCCGGCATCCTCTATGCCGGGCTGGAGCCGGCTTCGGTCTGGACCAGCACGGATGGGGGGCGCTCCTGGAATGAGTTGGAGGCGCTGCAGGCGGTGCCGGATAAGGCCGAGTGGCATTTCTTCCCGCCACGGCACGCCCATGTCAGAGCCCTGACCATCCAAGCGGGCGGGAAAGCCGGCTCAGACACGCTGTACGTCGGGATTGAGGAAGGCGGCGTGTATGTCGGCGAAAACGGCGGCAGCGTCTTTCAGAGCCGGAACGCCGGGCTCTACCGGGATATTCACCAGATCGGGCTGTTCCGAGACGATCGCAATCTCCTGCTCGCGACCACCGGCGGTGGCCTGTACCGCAGCGAGGATGATGGACTCCGGTGGACGCACATCACGCAGGGCCTCACCCGTTCCTACACGGTTCCGTTGCTGATCGGATCAGACCCGGCTCGCACGATCTTCGTCGCGGCCGCGGCGGCCCCGCCGCCGTCCTGGAATCGCCCGAAAGGCGGAGCCGACGCCAAGATCTTCCGAAGCCGCGATCGTGGGCTGACCTGGCAAGAAACATCCGCCGGCTTGCCCTCGCCGCAGACTGGCATGATCTACTGCCTCCTCGCGCATCCCGCCGACCCTGCCCGCCTCTTCGCCGGCACCACGGACGGGAAGGTATACACCTCGCTGGACCAGGGCGATCACTGGCGGCTGGTCGCCAGCGGCCTGCCGGAAGTCTACTCGCTGTGCTGGGTGCCCTGAGCGGAGTGGTTAGGATTCGGCTGAGCAGGCAGCCGGAAGAGGAAGGTGGCGCCTTGCCCCACGGCGCTCTCGCAGGTCACGGTTCCCCCCAAGTCGGTGACGATCCGATGGCAGATCGCCAAGCCCAGAGCTCTTCTCGGGTCCGCCGAGTCGGTAGCAAAAAAGGGGTCGAAAATTCGGGGAAGATGTTCCGGAGGGATGCCGGGACCATCGTCGGCGACTCGGATTTCCACCCAGAGCTTCGACTGATGCGAAAGAAGAGCGGCGGTGACCGTGAGGGTCCCTCGCCCATGCGCCGTGGCCATCGCATGACGGGCATTGGTCATCAGATTGAGAAACATCTGGGTCAATTCCTGGGGGTCGGCCAGGACGCGGGGCAGATCCGCCTGCAGGTCCGTCCGCACGGCGATCTGATGGATGAGGAAATCGTTCGCCATCACCTCGAGCGTCCGCTGCAGCAAGGCGTTGACGTCGCACAGCTCGCGACGGCCTGTGGCTGAGCGCGCCACCGACATGGACCGCTGGACGATCTCCGACGCGCGCCCGGCAGCTTGCTGAATCGAGTCAAGGTCCTCGGTCAAGCTTGCAAACTCCCCCCGCTTGATCTTTTCAGCGGCCAGCTCGGCATAGCCGCTGATCATGAAAAGGGGATTGTTCAACTCATGGGCCACGCCGTCCAGCAGCGATCCCAGCGCGGACAGTTTTTCCGCTTGTCGGAGCTGCTGCTCAATGTGCTTGCGCTCGGTGCGGTCACGCGCGACCACCAATCGCCCGGCCAGCTCCCCGTCCTCTTTCACATCGGCGCTGTTCATTTCCAGCCACACCGTCGTGCCGTCAGGTCGTATGACCTCGAATTCCACCAGGGATGGGACAGCCTCCCCTCGGGCCGCGGCGGCGACCTGTGTCTCGGCCCGAGTCCGGGCCTCAGGCGACAAGATGGCCATGAGCGGCCGTCCAACCATCTCCTTGATCGGTCGGCCCGTGATCACCTCGGCCCGGCTATTGGCCCAGCGGACAAGGTCATTCAAGTCAAGATAGAAAATCGCGTCGTTGGCGTTGTCGATGGTGAGCCCGAATCGCTTCTGGCTCTCCCGCAGGGCCTCGTCCGATTTCGTGAGCGCGGCGATGGTTTCCAGCAAGCGCGCCTTCTCTTGGCGCTCTCGGCGGACCATCTCCATGGTGCCGCCGTAGAAGAGCGCCAAGATGAGCAGAACCGGGATCTGGAGGAGATGGCCTTCGGCCAACGAACCGATCTCGCCGACCCCCAGATAGAGGATGCCCCCATAGGTCGCGCACAGGATAACGGCGAGACCGACGAACTGCTTCACCGTCGGCGTGAAGGCGGCGATCAGGATGATCACAAAATAGGTCAGGTAGAGCTCGGACCGCGCATTGCCCGACAGATAGATGACGGCGGTGGTAATGGCCGTGTCGCACAAGACCAGCGCGCCGATGAACCAGCCGGCCTCCCGCACGCGGGGAGGGAGCACCATCAATCCGCCGAACAGCAGCACCAGTCCGAGGATGACGAACTCCTGTTCCCCGAAAGAAAGAATCGTGTTGCGGCTGAACAGCAGTTGATAGCACAGCACGATCGTGACGAGGGCTTGCAGCAGCAGAATTTGGGGGCTGCTCGTGGAGTCCGGAGAGAGAGTTCCAAGCCGGAAGATCCCCGTCTTCACCGCAGCACCGTGGGAGTCATGTAAAGGAGGCACCGCCCCTCCTCGCCCGGGTTCAGTGCTCGACTCTGCGCCCGCTCTTTCGCATCATGTGCTCGACTGACTGTGTCGAAGGTGTTGCTGGTAAAGACGGAGAAGGGGTGAGTTGGTCCGCATCTGAAAGAATGGTGAGCCGCCTGGGACTCGAACCCAGGGCCCTCGCCTTATAAGCTCAACTGAGTACTTTCTCGCAGTGGCTTGATGTCACGACGGTTTCCCCGTTTTTGCTTTCAGATCAGCTGCTGGTGCC
>JACQQM010000152.1 GCA_016207025.1 Nitrospirota bacterium
CGGGCAAAGCTCCAAACGTGGCCCTGGTGGCCTGCATGCGCAAACTGTTGGTCATCGTGAATGCCATGCTCAAGCATCGAGTTCCTTGGCGCCCCGTGGTTACTCAGACCCCTTGAAACCCAACACAGTTGCTATTGAGTAGATTGGTCAGCCTATCTCCACCAATGAGAACTCCAGTTGCGGAAAATCCTATAAGCTTTTTCAGCACTTAGCAATGAACTTTTCGACGGTCCGGAACACGACAAACCCTGCAAGTGTTGTCAGCCTATTCCGGCTGACCCAAAGGACTCTCCACCTCCAATCCGAGGCGATCAGCCGGGCTGTGGACTCCCCGACCGCCTCGGTTCAAGACATGCGTGTAGATCATCGTCGTGCTCACGTCGGTATGACCCAACAGCTCCTGAACCGTCTGAATGCCATTGCGGTCCTCAGGCACGTAGGTAGCGAACGAGCGGCGGAAGGTATGGTGGACAGGAGGAGGCGGGAGGAAGCTCGACGTGGCGTGCGCGGCCATGGGACGAGCGGGCCGCGCCCGCCCCATTCCCACTCCATCTGGGATGGACGGCTGACGACGAAGGGTCAGGGACGCCACCTGAAGACTTTCAGAGATTCAGCGCCGAGGTAATGGCGACAGCGAACTTGCGGAGCTGCGGTGCCGGTGCCCCCCTCACCCCAGCCCTCTCCCCTCAAGGAGGGGCGAGGGAAAGCAAGTCAGCGGCCTCGGGTGGAGGGGACGGGTGAGAAGGGCGGCGTCTCTTACTGAAGCGTGTTGGTTCCTCTCCGAAGCCGGGTGGACGGGATGAGCCCGGAGGAGTGCGACCTGGCGGAAAGGTGCCCGGGCTTTAGCAGTGAGGGCGCCGCGCTGCGCCGGCATTGCGACCGCGGGCCGCAGCCTTAGAGGCGCAGGCGGCCAACAGTATGACACTGAACGGCTGACGGTGGTCAACGCATCAGGGCGCACTCCGAAGCGGCTCACCCGTCGTCACCCGGCTCAACCTCACACGTTGAACCGGAAATAGACCACATCGCCTTCCTTGATTACGTAGTCCCGGCCCTCCAGCCGGAACAAGCCCTTTTCGCGGACACCGGCGACAGAGCCGCAGGCGATGAGCTCATCGTAATG
Organism: Nitrospirota bacterium; assembly: GCA_016207025.1. Taxonomy (GTDB): domain Bacteria; phylum Nitrospirota; class Nitrospiria; order Nitrospirales; family Nitrospiraceae; genus JACQQM01. The sequence continues at coordinate 1,124 of JACQQM010000152.1, forward strand.
ATAAACCTCCGCCCGAATAAACCCGCGCTCCATATCCGAATGAACCTTGCCGGCCGCCTCGGCCGCCTTGGTACCCTTTCGGAGCGGCCAGGCCCGCGCTTCTTCTTCCCCTGCCGTGAAGAATGTGATCAGTCCGAGCAAGTCATAGGCGGTCTTCGTCAGCCGAACCAGCCCCGACTCGGTGAGGCCAGCTTCCTTCATGAACTCCGCGCGATCCTCGGCGGGCAAGGTCGAGAGCTCCGCCTCCAACTGCCCATAGAGGATGACAAGCCTGGCCCCTCTCTTGTCGGCCAATTCCTTGACCGTTCGCACAATGGGATCATCCTCACTGGCTCCTTCAGCGGCATTGGCAATAAACAGGACCGGCTTGGCCGACAACAACTGGCACTCGTTCAAGATGACGAGCTCCTCCGCCGTGAACGGTTGATGGCCCAGCCATTCACCCTTGTTCAGCAGATCGATGAACTTCAGCACGACCGCCAACTCCTTGGCAGCCTTGGTGTCGCCCGACTTGACCTTCTTTTCGACCCGCTGCCTCCGGCGATCCAGGGTCTCCACATCGGCGAGCATCAATTCGGTCTCGATCGTCTCGATGTCCCGAAGAGGATTCACGCCGCCGCTCACATGCACCACGTCGGGATTCTGAAAGCACCGGACGATATGTATCAGCGCATCCACTTCACGAATCTGCGACAGGAACTGGTTGCCGAGGCCTTCCCCCTTGCTTGCCCCTTCCACTAGGCCGGCGATGTCGCGGACTTCCAGGGTACTTGGCGTCATCTTTTTCGAGCGGAAGATCTCGACCAGCTTGTTGAGGCGCGGGTCAGGCATCGGGGCGATCCCGATATTGGTCTCCACGGTGGAGAAGGGATAGTTGGCCGCCACCGCCCCGGCCCCCACCAGGGCATTGAAAACGGTCGTCTTCCCGACGTTCGGCAACCCGATCATGCCGCAGCAGAGTCCCATGCGTTAGCCTTGTGCTTCCTCGCTTCGCACGTTGAATCGGTTCATGGCGGCCATCACCCCTTCCGCGACCACGCATTCCAACGCCAGGACCGCCTGGTCCACTGCCGCGCCGATGACCGTAATCTCGTCCGGAGTGAACGGAGAGAGGACATACTCGGCCGCATCGTCAACCGGAGCGGGACGCCCGATGCCGATTTTCAGCCGATCGAATTCGTTGGTTTCAAGAGTGGTGACAATGGAGAGGATTCCGTTGTGGCCGCCGGTGCCGCCGGTGCTCTTGATGCGGAGACGGCCGACCGCCAGGTCCAGATCGTCGTGCACCACGAGCAGGTCTTGGGGGACGAGCGCGAGTTCCGTCAGCAGCGCTTTCACCGCCACACCGGCCTCGTTCATCCAGGTGAGTGGAGCGGCCAACGCCACCTCCACTTTCCCGTCGGGCGGCCCGACGCCTCCCCGACCCCAGCGTGCGTAACCGGCAGGCTTGAGATCCACCGCCCAGCGAGCGGCCGCCTTGTCGACCACCCGCCATCCGATATTGTGACGGGTGAGGGCGTAACGTTCGCCGGGATTGCCGAGTCCTACGATCAGGCGCAAGGCTATTTCTTCTTCTCCTCCTTGGCCTCCTTCTTCTCAGCCTTCGGAGCTTCCTTGCCCTCTTTTCCTTCTTTCTTTTCGGCTCCCGCCGCTGCCGCAGCCTTCGGCTCGCCAGGCGCGGCCCCCTTCTCCGCTGCTGCCGCCGCCACCTCCTCCGGCGTTTCTTCCTTGCCCTTGCTGATGACTTCCGGCTCCTTGCCCTCACCTGTCACCGCCGCGCTGGTCAGCAGGGCCTCCAGTTTGGCTTCCGACATCGGCGCAGCCACGCTCACCACCATGGCGTCGGCCTCGTCCAGGAATTTGATTCCCTCTCTGGGCGCGATTTCCCGAACGTGAAGGCCCTCGCCGATCAGCAGTTGCGACGCGTCCACCTCGATGGAATCCGGAATCGCCGCCGGCAGGCACTCGACGGACATCTCCCGCAGATTGTGCTGGAGCAGGCCGCCTTCTTTCACCCCGGCCGGGACCCCGCCCACCACGCTGACCGGCACCTTGAGTCGGATCGGCTTGCTCATTGAAATCTCGAAGAGGTCCACGTGGAGGACCTCTTCCGTGAGAGGATCCACTTGATAGTCACGCAGCAAGGCGGTCCGGGCCGTCTTCGACGTGTCGCCGGCGATGTTCAGAGTAATCAGTGCCGTGCGCCCGGCGTGAGCCTGCAGGATTTTGGTCACATCCTCCGGATCCAGGGTGAGCAGGAGGCACTTGCCCTGTCCGTACAGCACGCCCGGAATCTTTCCACTGCGTCGCAACTGGCGGGCTATGCCCTTCCCCGCCCGTTCTCTGATCTCAGCCGCCATGTCGAATTTCATGATACTCCCCCATTGCTCTGTCTCATGCTGCGCTAGGTCCCCAGCACAGTCTCCGATCAGCCCTGTCTGCTGTCGCACCACCCCGCCGACGCCGGATACCCGCTTGGCGGGCGCTCACGCATGTCGTGGAAATCTGGGCTGGCTTGAACGCGACTACGCGAAGAGTGAGCTGACCGATTCTTCCTCGTGGATCCTGGTGATCGCCTCGCCCAGCAGCGGGGCCACGGAGAGGACCTGCAGCTTGGGACACTGTTGCTCCTTGCCATTCAGCGGAATCGTGTTGGTCACGACCACCTCGGTCAAACAGGACGACTGCAACCGCTCCAGTGCGGGGCCGGAAAGCACTGCGTGGGTGCATCCCGCCCAGACCATCCGCGCGCCCTTCTCGGCGCAAGCCTGCGCGCCTTGCACGATCGTGCCCGCGGTGTCGATCATGTCGTCCAACAGCAATGCATTGCGTCCTTCCACATCGCCGATGATGTTCATGATCTGGGCATTGTTGGGACCCTCACGCCGCTTGTCGATGATCGCCAACTGCGCCTGGAGCCGTTTCGCGAACGCCCGCGCACGCTCCACCCCGCCCGCATCCGGCGAGACCACCACGAGGTCGGCGGCGCCCCGCTTGTGGATGTAGTCCAGCAGGACGGGAGTCGCGTACAGGTGGTCCACCGGAATATTGAAAAACCCCTGAATCTGCCCCGCGTGAAGATCCATCGTGAGCACCCGATCGGCCCCCGCGGTGGTGATCAGATCCGCCATCAGCTTGGCCGAGATCGGCACCCGCGGCTGATCTTTCCGATCCTGCCTGGCATACCCGAAATACGGGATTACGGCGGTGATTCGATACGCCGAGGAGCGCTTCAGCGCGTCGATCATGATCAACAGCTCAATGATAGAGGTGTTGACCGGCTCGGAGCAGGACTGCACCACAAACACATCCGCCCCGCGAACGTTTTCATCAATCTTAACGCGTATTTCCCCGTCGCTGAACGAGGAAACCGTCGCTTCCCCGGGATGCACTCCCAGATACCCGCAGATTTCCCTCGCCAAGGCCGGGTTCGCGTTCCCTGAAAAGAGCTTGAGTTCCTTGTACATGGCGCCCTCCGACTGGTCTGACTTGGAGGATCCCCCGGTCTTTTCCCCTGCGACAGAGGGGGTCAGCCGAACGAGTCAATGTATCGGAAAGATCGGTCGGCTGTCAACCGACCCGAAGAGACTGCGACATGTCAGCCCGGCACGACAACGTGTCGCCCTCGCCTCGAACCGCAAAGGCCCGCCGGCCTCGGGCTTGACCGACCGATCCCTGCGCACGGACCGCCGAAGCCTCATCGCGAAACACCCCGAAGACGGTGGCGCCGCTCCCGGACAGGAGGGCCGCTTCGGCTCCCGCCGAGATCAGTTCCGCCTTGATGTCCCGCAGCATGCGGTGCGTTGGAGCGAGCGCCACCTCAAAATCATTTTCCATGAACGGGATCACATCCTCCCAGGAGAGGGCTGTCTTTTCAGCGATCCCGCTGAGGGCTTTCGAGAGCGGCACGATTCCTTTGCGGGTCGTGGACAGGCGCTCATACGCCCAACGGGTGTCGATCGGGAATCCGGGATGGACCAGCACCACCCACCGCTTCCCGGTCAACGTCATGGGCGCCACCTCGTCCCCTCGTCCGCGAACCACCGCGCTCGGCCCGAAAAAAAAGAACGGCACATCGCTGCCCAAGCCCTGGCCCACCCGCGCCATCTCTCCCGCGGACCAGCCAAGCTCAAGCAGATGGTTCAACCCGGCGATCGTGGCGGCGGCATCGCTGCTGCCACCGCCCAGGCCGGCCGACACCGGAATCCGCTTCGCGATATGAATCTCGAATCCGACCTTCCGGCCGGCGGACAGCCCGGCCCGTTCCAGCACCAGGGCGACCGCCCGGGACACGAGGTTGCGCCCGTCCGTCGGCAAGGCCGGGTCATCGCAGTGAAGCCTCAGCCCGACCGAGTCCGTGCGCAGCCGCAGCCGAAGATCATCTTCTAATCCCACCGTCTGCATGAGCGACCAGAGATTGTGATAGCCGTCCGGCCGGCGATCCAGCACCCTGAGCACCAGGTTGACCTTCGCAGGCGCGCCGATTCGGATTTCGCGCTCTGTCAGCCTCACCGTGTCTCCCGGGAACCTAGTCCCGTCCCCCTTTGATGGCGTATTTTTCCAGCCGGTACCGGAACGAGCGCGTGTTCAGCTGCAGCAGCCTGGCGGCTTTCTTCTTGACCCATCTGGCGCGCTCCAGTGCCTTGAGCAGCAGGTCCTTTTCGATTGAGTTGATGAGTTGCTCCAAATCCAAGCCCTCCGCCGGGAGGTCGGTCGGATACGCCTGGGGCGGCGAGGTGGGGCGGTGGAGCCAGCCCCGGATGTTCTCTTCCGTGACCACCGGGTCTGATGCGAATGCCACCGCGCGCTCGATCAGGTTCTCCAGCTCCCGTACGTTGCCCCTCCACTCGTGGTCCAGCAGCAAGCGCATCGCCTCGGGGGCCAGAGTTGGCACCGGCTTGCCGCTCGCGCGCGAAAACTTTTCCAGGAAGTGCTGGGCCAGCAGCGGGATATCCCCCGTGCGGAGGCGCAGGGGGGGCAACTGGATCGGAATGACGTCCAGCCGGTAGTACAGGTCCTCCCGGAAGCTGCCTTCGGCGACGGCCTTTTCCAGATCCTTGTTCGTGGCTGTGATCACCCGCACATCCACCTTGATATCTTGGGTGCCGCCGACCCGGCGGAACTCCCGCTCCTGAATGACGCGGAGGAGTTTGACCTGGGTCGCCGGCGTGGTATCGCCGATCTCGTCCAGAAAGACGGTGCCGCCATCGGCTACCTCGAATAATCCCGCCTTATTGGAGACCGCGCCGGTGAAGGATCCCTTCATGTGGCCGAACAGTTCGCTTTCCAGCAGCGGTTCCGGCACCGCGCTGCAGTTCACGGTTACAAACGGCTTTCCGCTCCGCGCGCTGTTGTAATGGATGGCGCGGGCCACCAGCTCCTTGCCCGTCCCGCTCTCTCCGCAGATCAGCACGTTGCTCATGCTGTCCGCCACCTTCCGGACCACCTCGAATACTTTCTGCATCGTCTCGCTCTGCCCGATGATTTGGGCGAACGACGACTGGCTGGCCATTTCCCGCTTGAGCAACTTGTTCTCGGTTGTCAGCCGTCGTTTCTCCAACGCGTTCCGGATGATCAGCTTGACCTCGTCGATCTGGAACGGCTTGGTCAGGTAGTCGAGGGCGCCCAGCTTCATCGCCTCGACCGCCGACTCCGTGGACGCAAAGGCCGTGATGACCAGCACGACCGTGTCGGGGGAGACCTCTTTCACCGCTTTCAGCACTTCGAGGCCGCCCACCTTGGTCATTTTCAGATCGGTGATCACCAGGTCGAAAATCTCCTTCCCGATCAGCGCGATCGCCTCCTCGCCGTCAGCCGCCGTCGTGACGCTGTAGCCGGCCCGCTTGAGCATGATGCTCAGCACATCCCGCATGCTGCGTTCATCGTCAACGATCAGTATCTTTTCCACGGTTCCCTACCCTCGTGCCAAAGGCGCGGCCCTGCTTCCGCCGACACCGGCAAGCAGACCGCAAAACGCGATCCTTTCCCTTTCTGGCTTTCGACTCGGATCCAGCCGCCGTGGAGGTCCACGACGCGTTGCGCCGTGGCGAGCCCCAGGCCGGACCCCTCCTTCTTTGTGGTGAAAAAAGGATAGAAGATCCTATCCAGATCCTGCCCGGCGATCCCTTCCCCCGTATCCTGAAACGCGATCTCGATGACGTCGCCGCTCCGCCCCCCCGAAACAACCCAACGGCGGCTGGTCGAAATGGCCAGCCGGCCTCCCGACGGCATGGCCTCGAATGCGTTCCTCGCGAGGTTCCAGAAGACCTGCTTCAATTTATCGGGGTCTGCCTGAGCCATCATCGGACCGTCGCCAAGCTGTTGCGTGACGGTCATGCCCGTCCTGGATTGAACCTCGTGCCGGATCAGATCCAGCGTTTCCGTAAGCACCGTGTTGAGATCGCATTCCTTCAGGTTCAGCGCCGGCGGCCGCGCGTAGAGCAGAAACTCCTTGATGATGGCGTTCAGCCTCGTGGCCTCCCGAACCGTGATGTCCATGAGATGCGCGTTATCCTCATCCAGCGTGAGTTCCTTTCTCAACATCTGCATCGCGTTGGTCAAGGACCCCAATGGATTGCGAATCTCATGCGCCATGTTTTGCGACATTTCACCGATCTTCGCGAACCATTCCCGCCGGCGCATCTGCTCTTCCATATCGCGAATCTGAGTGAGATCCTTAAAGACGCCGACGAGGCCGATCTGGACATCGCCTTCGGTGAGCGGGGAAAGCGTCAAGCCGAGCACCAGGCGACTGCCATCGGCCCGTTTGGTCTCCACATCAAACCGGTCCAGTGTCGATCCGAACAGGTCTCGCTGTTCCCAGTTGAACACCTCCCACCACGGCCGGTTTCGGACCGCCTCGAACGCGTACCCGGTGACCTCCTGGCCCGCACGATTCATCGAGGTAATGCGACCCTGCCCATCCGCCGTGAACACCCCGCTGGAGATGCTCTGCAAGATGCTTTCATGAAACGCTTGCAGGCGGCTCAGCCCGCGTTCCTTCTCGACCAAGGACTGATCCGCTCGCCTGAGTTGCTCGGCTAAGGCGCCGCTGAGCAAGCCCACCGCGATTACAGCCAGTCCATGGATCCCGAACGTCTGAAACGTCTCCGCCATAGACAATCGGCTGGGCGGAATCAACTCCAGGATCCCGTAGAGCTGAATATCGGTGACCAGCCCGAACAGGACCACCGTCACACCGGCCGTGAGGAGCCCTCCCCGGCGTCTGAGAATCAGGCTCGCGAGCGTGACCGTGATGACATAGAGGACGGAAAACGGGCTCTCGACGCCGCTCGTCCTGGCCACCAGAAAGGTCTCCAGCAGCAAGTCCACGCCGACTTGCAGGTAGGCGAAGCGGGTCAGGGCCTGGGGGTTCGTGAGAGTCCTGAGCGTGAGGGCATAGGCGATCGTGATCGCGTAGGTGAAGATGATCAGCCCATAAAATGTGGGGACGAGTTCGCCCCGTCCGATCTGGAACGCGATCGAGAGCCCCAGCAGCAGTGTCACCGCCACGACGCGAAGGCCCATCAACCAGTGCAGTTTGACTCTGAGATCGTCCATTGGGTCCTGCGGTCTCGGCAGCGGGCCCCGCTCAGCCTCGCCCGCCGTATCGAACAATTCAGCCGCCACGCCGACCGGTACCCGTCCTACGGGCATTCAAGCGCAGCGCACCGACTCGCTCATCTCTCCGCACTTAGGGAATGGGGCGAAACAGGCACCCCGTGACGTGAAACGGAAGGAACATCGAAGGCCCGGGGACCCGCCGACCGGGTCCCGCCTGGCGGGTGCTCGTCGCGCCGTGCGCCCTAGCCAACCGTGGCAGCCATCTTGAAAATCGGCAGGTACATGGCGATCACGATGAACCCGATCACCGTTCCGAGGAACACCATCATCATGGGTTCCAAGAGAGCGGTGAGCCCCGCCACGGCCGCGTCCACCTCGTCGTCGTAAAAGTCGGCGATCTTCCCCAGCATGGCGTCCAACGCACCGGTGGATTCGCCCACCGAGATCATGTGCGTGACCATCTTTGGAAAGACGCCGCTCTTCGCCAGCGGTTCGGCCACCGTTTTCCCCTCGCTGATGCTCTGCCGCGCCACCAAAATGGCCTCTTCGACCACCTTGTTGCCGGAAGTTCTGGACGTAATGGTCAGCCCATCCAGAATCGGCACGCCGCTGGTGATCAAGGTTCCGAGCGTACGCGTGAATTTCGCGACCGAAGCCTTACGGATCAAATCGCCCATGACCGGCAAGGCTAGAAACATGCGATCCATCAGCAGTCGGCCTTTGGGCGTCGCGTAATATTGCTTGAAGCCATACCCGATCCCGACCGCCACGATCACTATGTAGACGATATTCGACTGCATGAAGTTGCTGGCGTCGATCACCAACTGCGTCGGCCCGGGAAGGCCTGTCTTCCCACCGGACATCTCAAGGAACATCTTGGCGAAGATCGGAATGACCCAGATCATCAGGACGGCGATCACGATCACCGCCACGCCCATGATGGCGGCGGGATAGACCATCGCCGATTTGATCAGGCTCTTGAGTTTCATGGCCTTTTCAATGTGCTTGGCCAGGCGGCCCAGGATCGTGTCCAGCAAACCGCCCAGCTCGCCGGCATGGACCATATTGACGTAGAGGTCGTCGAACACCTTCGGATGCTTCCTCAGCGCATCCGCGAACGTGGACCCTCCTTCCACGTCAACCCGGACCTCACCGATGGTTTTGCACATCAATTTGTTCTCAGATTGCGCGGAAAGGATCTCGAGGCACTGGATGAGCGGAAGGCCGGCATTGATCATGGTGGCGAATTGGCGGGTAAACACGACGATGTCCTTGTCGGACACGCCGCCGCCCAGGCTAAAGGCAAACCCGCCTTCCTTGGCTTTTTCCTGCAGGGTCGTGACGACAATATTCTGTTTGCGAAGCAGCTCGGCAGCCTCCTCGCGGGTCTTGGCGATGAGCTCGCCCTTCTTGGCTGCGCCCTGCCGGGTTTTACCTACGTATGCGAAAGTGGCCATCGGCTCTTTAGGCCTTGTCCGGTTGTGTGTAGTGCCTGCTGGAGGAGGCAGGAGCACCCGGGCCCATAGGCGGCCCACTCAAGAACATCTTGTGGACCCAATCAGAAACCGCCACAATCCCCATTTCGCACGCAGGGTTAGATGCGACGTGGTCTCTGGGAAGTCTACTGAAGGGTCCCACGGTTGTCAACTTTAGCGGCTTCGCGCGCAGGCGGAATCGACGCGGCAGGCGGTCCGGTGAACAGCTCAGGAAGTCCTACGCCTCACCGGCGCTGACATGGGTGAAGCCCCGGTAGAGATAATGGAATCCGGACATGACGGTGAGGCAGACCATCACATACAGCAGAGGCTGAAGCAGCCGGAGATCCATCTGGCGGGAGGTCAGCACCACCGCGAGAATGAGATAGGCCAGTTGGAAGAGCGTGGTCCCCTTTCCCAGCAAGGTCGGGGAAATATCCACACGCGACTCGGTCAGTCGCGCCAACAGCGTGCCGGTCATGAGAATCATGTCGCGACTCGCGACCAAGATGGCGATCCACAGGGGGACCAGGTGAAGAACGGACAGCGTCACGAACCCGGAGGTGAGCAACAACTTGTCCGCCAGCGGGTCCAGGTAGGCCCCCAACCGTGTGCGCTGGTTGGCGACCCGGGCGATGGTACCATCCAGACCATCGGTGAGCCCCGCAAGCAGGAGCACGCCCAAGGAATATTCGTAGCGCTCGTAGATGAGGAAGCCGATAAATAACGGGATCAACAGGATCCGCAGGATGGTCAAGCTGTTTGGGATGTTCATAACAACGCCGGCGCGCGCTGGCCTCTGCTCACGGCCTCGCTCCTGGGCATCATAAGAACCGGGCGAGTGGGTTGTCAACAACAGTTGCACTCCTCCATGAGGCCCATTATAATCCCCTCGCTTTGCTGGAGTAACCCCGAGCCTGGACGGAGACAGACGTGAGTACCCTCCCGTTGTCCTTTAAGAAAGAAGGTGTCGTCGAGCGACATCAGATAGAGGGGAACGACCCGAGCGATCGCTCGTTCAGCCGGTCGATCCTGGTGTCCCGAACTGCCAACGGATATACGGCAAAGGTCATGTACGAAGCCCTGACCGTGGAGGGGCAGCCGCAGTCCACGATCGGCGGGGCGGTCAAAAGCGTGATCGAGAAACTTATGGGCCTGGGATTTAGGCGGATGCGGACCAGGCCAAATTTCAAAGGCCGTCGCTATCTTGCCGAGAAAGAAACCTGGGTCGACTACCCCGACCAGTAATGAACTACGATTGGTTCATTGGCGATTGATCCTTTGCAATTGCTCTTCGTACACCAAACGAGGCCGTAGCTGTTCCTCAAGCTCGCGTCCCCTCGCCTATTGAGGCAGCGCCTCTAGAGCAGCGCTATCCTACCAGCGCCGCCGTTAAATCAACACAATGCGATGTGAGCCAGTGGCTAGAACGCAAGCGTCCACGAGCCTTCCACGCCATTATAGACGAGAAGAAAGTGACGAAGGATGTCCCGCCCAATGAGCGCAATGTGGCCAAACCCTTGTAGCTGGCATCCGACGACCGCATTCAGCATGAGGGGCGGGATAGGCGTGCCAGGGGATGAGATTTTACAGGCGTATGTTGCATGGATGGTTTGGCCCGACGGGGTGGAGACCGGGGTCAATCCGACTGGTTGTAATCCCAGGCCTCTCAACACCGATTCTTCGATGGCAGTAAAGGAGGCCCCGGTATCGAGCAGAGCGGTTTGAACCTGTGGCTGCGGAATCGGTTTCCCTTCGCGCTCCAAAACAGCGGCAAGCTGATCGGGGATGGAAATCTCAATATGGAGAGCGGGGCCAGAAGCCAACAAGCGCAGAGGGTCTGCCGCGCCAGTTGTTGGATTAATCCAATGCCGACTAAAGAGAGGCACGAAGCAAGCCGTAGGTGAGGGCGGGGATCGAATGAAGAGGCTCCTGCTCGAGGATCTGTTTTATGAGAAACGGAACGTTTCCGAACTTCGCCAGGCCCGCTTCATAAGCTTCTTCAAATGTGGTAAACGTGCCGACCAATCGTTTATCTTTGACCAAGGCAAACTGCCCAAGATGGGTCTTGAGCAACCCCGGCTTGAGTTGTTCAAAACAGGCTAACTCTTCCACGAGTACTGCCGCGTCCATGCTTTACACCTTCCGGCCTGCCGACACGCAATGATTATCGGCAGAACGTTGGGGAACTGTCAACCAATTTGCGTTGTCTTACCTTTCGCCCTCTGCCTAAGCGTGCTAGGGTGATCATGCGCGGACCATGGACAGCTTTGCCAGCGATTCATCCCTCAAGATAGGCGCTAAACATGTAATTGGCGCTGTATGCCCTGATAGTCCTGTTCTTCGTGCTCGGCATGTGGTGGTATCTCAGCCACCAACACCGCTGATCCGACTGCCCCTCGTCATCCGTCCGAGTCTTGCTGTCCCTCCATCTAGCACACCGATCTTTCAAGCCGACGTCTCGCTGCCCCAAATTCATTTTCCACGCGGCTTGCCGGGCAGCCCAGAAAAACGACTTCCGGCGGAAGGGCCGTCGGTACCTGGCTGAGAAGGAAATCTGGATCGACTATCCGGACTCTTCCGTGTGAAGGAAGTTGTTCTTAAGGGCAAGAGTCTTTGAGTCTTCTCTTAACAGCCAGATAAGTTTTGCCAACTAGCTCAATCTCTTCCCCCGCCCCCTGAGAAAGAGCATGCTCCGCTGCGTACCGGCAAATCGTCTCCAAATTGTCACAGTTGAAATCCTTCTTAAACTCCGAAAGGCATTGTACCGTTACGGTTACTTTTATTTCGTTGTTTCCCCCGCACTTAAATCGGCAAAAGAAGACATCCTTATCTGATACACGTCTTTGCTCAATCAACGTCAATTCGTCACTTTTTTTTCTCCATAGTTGTTCAAGTTATTCAGATGTTAGGCATCCCCATACCTGTTTGCACCAAGAGTTCCGGGTACGACGTAAATGGATAAGAGTACGATCACTTCTAACATGAATAAGACCAGCGAGATGGGAGAAGCATTCTTGTCCAATTCCTTGGTCGCTGTCTCCAATATAGCGCCAGCGATTACGTAGGCTAATACCTACCACCCATTGAAGTCGAAGTCGTGGAATCGCCGCACCATAATTGCGACATTGGCATAAATCATAAAGCTGCCAGGCACAAGCAAGACCAAGGGCAGAAGCCATCCAGTACTCTCGCCAGCCAGATTGACCCAAAGTAGGACTATTGGAATGGTCACCACCATCCAGATTGCGAAAAGAAGTAACTGGTACTTTAGGAACTGTAGCCGTGATAATCGGCCTTTTGCGGTGGCAAGGCGTTCAACATAAAGGTCCATAAGCGACTCATCGACCTTCTCCCTTCTGACCTTCCTATGCGATAACAGAACAGTAGCCTAGCTTACCGAGCGAGAAAAATCGAGTAGGTAATGGCGCGGAATTATCGCCAACCGGTTTATAGAACCGGCTCATGAGGAGGACCGATCTGACCGTCCGCCTTGGGTGCGGCGGGGGCCTAGAGCGGACTTCGCCGCAGGAGCGGGGCGCCCACCGAGGCTCTGCTGGGAGGGAAAGCCGGAACTGACCACGGCACCGCGGTCGCGTCCGACCGCGGCCACGGGAATTCCGGAAGGTTTCCACCTGGCAGAGCCCGTAAGGGCCGCTCCGAGAGGCGCGGAAGCGTCAGGCCCCGCCACACCCAATTCCTAAATCGAACTCTGCCTCCCGCCGATCAACTCTTCGTAGATCACGTTGTGAATGAGAGGACGGAATTCCCGGATCTTTTCGTTGTTTCTCGTCGGGTGAACCCGGTTCGAGAGCAGGACCACCTCCAGCTCGCACACCGGATCAATCCAGAACGAGGTGCCGGTATAGCCCAGATGCCCGAACGACCGGGGCGAGAACAGTGTTCCCGACGAGGATGGGACCGAAGGCGTATCCCACCCCAGGCCCCAGCTTGACCCAGGCGTCCGGTCCTGCCTGGCGACGAAACGCCGAACCAGATCAGGTCGCAGGACATCATCCCGCCCCAGGTAGCTCTTCAACCAACAGCCTGAGACCTCTGCAACGGCCGCAGCGGTCCCGAAGAGCCCGGCATGGCCGGCGACCCCGCCCATCGCAGCGGCGTTTTCGTCATGCACTTCGCCTCGCAGGACCCGGCCGCGCCAGGCATCATCTTCGGTCGGCGCCACCAGCCGCAGATCAACCGGCCGACCCTCCGACCCGTCCGCCATGATTCTCCCCTTCTCGATAAAAAACAGCGGCGCCGCCCCGATCCGGGCATAGATCCGCTCCCGGCAGAAGGAGGCCAGCGAACACCCGGCGAGCCGTTCCACCCAGTGGCCCAAGAGCATGAACCCCAGGTCGCTGTACAGGCTGCACGCGCCCACGGGGTAGGCCGACGCCTCCTCGCGGATGAGGTCCAACACCATCCGTTTCGCTTCTGGGCTACCCAGAAATCCGGGCTGGGCGCGATCCCTGTCGGCAACCCGTTCGTACAAGGGACGCCACGCCGGCAGGCCCGAGCTATGGTTCAAGAGATGAAAGACCGTTGCCGTGCCGATCGGGCTCCCCTTCAGCTCATCGAGGATTTCTTGCAGGGGATCTTCCAGTTTGAATCGCCCGTCTTGCAGCAGGAGCAGGACCGCCGTGGCGGTGGCGAGGGGCTTGGTCAGCGAGGCGAGATCATAGATGGTCTCGGGGCGGGCCGGCTCCGGTTGGGGAATGAGCGCGGCATGACCGAACGCGCGATGGTAGGCAATCCGCCCGTGCAACCGGATGAGCACCACCGCCCCGGGAAACACCCCAGTGTCCACGGCGGACTGCATCGCGCACGTGATCGGATCGGACAGGCTCATGGTGAAGGGTGAGACGTGATGCGTGATGCGTGACAAGACGCCATCGCCCATACCCCATCACTCATTACCCTTCACACCTTACGCGTCACGCTTTATTAGAGGTTGGAGCCGCCGGCGAACTTCTCGGCACGATCGCTCGGATGCGAGTGCTCTTCGTCCCCTTCTTCGATCTCCAGCAACCGCTCGAACGTGCGCAACGTCGAGCGCAGCCGCTCGATCGCCAGCAGCCGTTGCTTGCGGAGGTCCGACAGGTCTCGCTGCGTGCCGGCCAACTCGATCCGCGCTTCCCGGAGTAGTTCCGCGGCCTTGAGCTCCGCCTCTTTCAAGGTCAGCTCGGCGTCACGCTGTGCGGCCCGCTTGAGCTCATCGGCAAGCGCTTGCGTGGACACGAGCGTATTCGTCAGCGTCGCCTCCGCTTTCTTCAGCTCGGCGAGTTGCTGCTCCGCGGAGGCCAGCTTCTCGCGCAACGCCGTGTTCTCGAGATTCAGCGCCTCGACGGTCTGGGAGAGTTCCTCCAGAAACCGGTCCACCTCCTGGCGGTCGTACCCTCGCAACCGGACCCTGAACACCATCTGCTGGATGTCAAGCGGTGTGATCTTCATCGTGTTGCCTCTCAGGCTAGTCTCAGTGCATGCGGGACGCCATTTCAAACAAGGACCGCACCAGCGCGTACTGCAGAAAGATGATGAGGAGGATGGCGATGATCGGCGAGAGATCGATCCCCATTCTCCAGCCCAGCCAGCGACGGATCGGGTACAGAACCGGCTCGGTCGCGCGCTCCAGAAACTGCACGATCGGGTTCCAGGGGTCGGGGTTCACCCACGAGATGAGCGCCCGGGCGATGATCACGTACATATAGAGGGTCAGCACCCATTCGAGCACGGTCGCCAGCCCTTCCAGGACATTGCCTGCGACAAACATCAGCGCCCCAGTTCCTGAGACTTCTTCGTGGCGGCTTCGACCGCGGCCATGAGGGCGGCCCTCAGACCGCCCCGCTCCAGTTGATGAATTCCCGCGATCGTGGTTCCTCCGGGAGACGCCACGCGGTCCTTCAGCCGGGCCGGATGTTCGCCTGTCTCCAACAGCAGGCGAGCCGCGCCCAGGACGGTCTGGGCCGCGAGCAGTTCGGCCGTCGTCCGGGGCAGGCCCATCTTCACGCCGCCGTCCGCCAGCGCCTCGATGGCCATCAAGACATAGGCCGGTCCGCTTCCACTCAGGCCGGTGACGGCATCCATCAAACGCTCCTCCACCGTCACCACCCGCCCCACCGACTCGAACAAAGTCCGAGCCAGCCGGACATCGTCCTCTGTGACACCTGGCCCGAACGCCAACGCGGACATGCCTTCCCGCACCAGCGCCGGGGCGTTGGGCATCACCCGCACGATCCGGACCGTGTCCGGTGTCCGCCCGGCGATCCGCTGGATGGAAACCCCGGCCGCGATCGAGATGAGCAGTCGGCCCGCCAGCGCCGAGGCAATGTCATCCAGCACCGCGTCCAGGGACTGTGGCTTGACAGCGAGCAGCACGACATCGGCCCAGGAGACTGCCTCGCGGTTGTCGGACCCGACGCGAATCCCAAATCGCCGCTTGACCAGGTCACGGCGCTCGGTGCTGGTGTCGGTCGCCCACAACGCGGTCGGCGCGAACGCCTGTGAGGCCAGCAGCCCCCCCAGCAAGGCCTCGGCCATTTGGCCTGCCCCAATGACGACGATCTTCTTGTCCGGCGGTCGGTCAGTCATCGCGCGCTCCAAAGATAGCGCTCCCGACGCGCACCAGCGTGGCGCCCTCTTCCACTGCGATCTCGTAATCCTGCGACATGCCCATGGAGAGCTCTTCCAGACGGACCCGATGCAGGGTCGGGCTCGCGAGTGATCGGGCCAATTCGCGAAGCCGACGGAAATACGGTCTGGCCCCCTCCGCTTCCGCGGTAGGAGGAGGAATGGCCATCAGTCCTTTCACCCCGAGATTCGGCATCCTATCAATCACCGCCAAGGCGTCGGCCACTCCCGCTGGCGTGAACCCGGTCTTACTGGCCTCTCCTCCGATATTCACCTCCAGCAGCACCGCCTGTCGTAGGCCCGCCTCTCCCGCGCGGCGGTCGATCTCCGCGGCAAGTTCAAGGCTGTCCACCGAATGGATCAGCCCGAACAGTCCGACGACTGCCTTGACCTTCCGGCGCTGGAGCCTCCCGATGAAGTGCCAGCTCAGGCCCTCGCGGGGACCGACGGCATCAATCTTGGGGAGCGCCTCTTGGAGACGGTTCTCCCCCAGGATCCTGACGCCGGCCTGAATCGCCTCGAGGATGCGATCCGCCGAGACGGACTTGGTGGCCGCAAGCAGGCGGATGGTCTCTGGCTGACGGGAGACCCGCTGGGCCGCCCGCCGGATGTTGTCAAGGACTGTCCTGACGTTCCGGGCAATGACATCCGACTGAATGACGTCCGCCACACTCCGATCCAACGATGAATGAGGAATGCTGAATGATGAACTCGGGTACCGCGAAAGGCATCATACACCATTCATCATTCATCGTTCAGCATTCATCGCTTTTTGTGACGGGTCAACATAATGCCGCTGATCATGGTTCCATTCACTGTTCCTTCGCGCCGATAGGAATAAAAGAGATCAGGATGGCAGACGGTGCAGAGATTCACGGAGCGGATATGGCCCTCATCAACGCCGGCCGCTTGCGCCTGGCGCCGGACGAGCGCTCGCAGATCCAACAAGGCTTTCCCCTTGCCGGTCGCCCTCACCACTGACCGCCAATCAGGAAAGCCGACGCGAAGTTGACTCAGGACCGGCTCATCCACTTCATAGCAACAGGGCCCGACCGAGGGACCGATCCCAACCTGGAGCGATCCCGGCTTCGACCCGAACTGCCGCCGCATCACGGACAAAGTCCTGGGGACGATCCCCGCGACGGCGCCGCGCCACCCGGCATGCACCGCCGCCGCCACCATGCGCACCGGATCATATACCAAGACCGGCACACAATCCGCCGTTCTGACTGTGAGCAGAAGACCGGTTTGGTTTGTCATCAGCGCATCCCAGTTGCCTGGAAAGGTCTCTCCCCTCTTGACTGGGCGGTCCAAGACCAGCGCATCGGTCCCGTGCACCTGCTCGACTGACACGACAATGACGGGCTCCGAAGACGCTAGACCGGAAGATCCTCTGCCGACGGCCGGATGGCCCGAGTGATGGCGGGTCCCGAAAAAATGCCGAACGCCCTCATC
Organism: Nitrospirota bacterium; assembly: GCA_016207025.1. Lineage (GTDB taxonomy): Bacteria > Nitrospirota > Nitrospiria > Nitrospirales > Nitrospiraceae > JACQQM01. The sequence goes on from JACQQM010000152.1 coordinate 18,247, forward strand.
CTCGCCAGCGAAAGCCGGCAAGGTGATGATGCCGTACTTCGTCATTGGTCATTAGTCATCGGTCAATGGTAAAACATTAAAATGGTTGATGGTCGATGAATCGAACAGGGAGGCGGCACTCACAATGATCGCCGCTGTTCGCCTTCCCCATTGACCATTCATTTACCCATTGACCATTTTCCATTGACCATTAAGCATTCTCTTCAGTCTCCCTGCTTTCTGAGGAACGTCGGGACATCCCATTCATCGTCCATGACCAGCCCCAATCGTTCCTGTGCCTCTTTCTGGGCAGTCAACCGACGCAGGAACGTCGGACGCTCCAGCGCCTTGGGCGGCAACTCGGGCGCCAGCGCACGCACGGCGGCCAGGGCCGGCTGCGGGGTCCGAATCGTCGCCGGTCTCTCGAGCACGCTGGACTTCGTGGTCGGCTCCTCGCGCTCGAATCCGGTCGCAATCACGGTCACGACAAGATCATCGCCCATGTCGGGGTTGATCACCTGCCCCACGATAATGTTGGCCTGAGGATCGGCCGCTTCCCTGATAATCGAGGCCGCCTCATCCACTTCATGCAGCGACATGCTGGGGCCGCCCGTGATATTCAACAGGACTCCGCGCGCGCCTTCCACGCTGCCGTCCTCCAGGAGGGGGCTCGAGATCGCTCTCTGCGCCGCCTCGGACGCGCGGTCCGTGCCTCGCGAGACCCCCATCCCCATCACCGCACGGCCGGTGTAAGTCATGACGGTCTGGACATCCGCAAAGTCCACATTCACATGGCCCGTGGTCGTAATCACATCGGCAATACCCTGGATCCCCTGCCGTAATACATCGTCGGCCACCTTGAACGCCTCGAGAAGCGGGGTGGTCTTGTCTACGATCCCCAACAGCCGTTGATTCGGAATCACCAGCAGCGTATCCACGTGCTTTTTCAATTCCCGGAGCCCTTCCTCAGCATGGCTCATCCGCCGATGTCCTTCATACTGGAACGGCTTCGTCACCACCCCGACGGTGAGAATGCCGAGTTCGCGGGCGATGCTGGCCACAACCGGCGCGGCGCCGGTGCCGGTCCCGCCGCCCATCCCGGCCGTGACGAAGACCATCTCGGCCCCTTCCAGGCTTTCCCGGATGCTATCCTTGCTCTCCAGCGCCGCTTCTCTGCCCACCTCCGGCTTGGCCCCCGCACCCAGGCCGCGCGTCCGCTCCGGACCAAGTTGGATCTTGAAGGGGGCCAGCGACTTCCCCAGCGCCTGGACATCGGTATTGGCCGCGATGAACTCCACGCGGTTGAGCCCCGATCCGATCATCGTGTTCACCGCATTGCAGCCGGCGCCGCCGATGCCCATCACCTTGATGCGAACCGGCATGATGTCATCTTCTTGATAAGAGAACATCGCGTTCCCTCCCTTCGAGTGGCTGGTGGTGACCGCCGACACCCCTGCCGGTAACCGGTCCCCACGCATCCTGAGTTAGAAAAATTCGAGCATCCAATTTCTCATCCGGTCAAACACCCTGCCCATCCGTCTGCCGTTCCGAAGGCCGGCGGTTTCCAGCTCGTCCGCGTGATGCCGGGCGTGCAAAATCAACCCGACGCCGGTCGCGTACATGGGATTGCTGACGATATCTCGCAGTCCTCCCACGCCGCTTGGAACGCCACGCCGGACCGGAAGGTCCAGCACCCGTTCCGCCGCCTCGGGCATCCCTTCCAGCATGGAGGTGCCGCCGGTGATGACAACGCCGGCTGCCAGCATGCCTTCGTATCCCGTGCGCGTGATTTCGCGGTGCACCAAGTCAAACATTTCCTCCACGCGCGGCTCGATGATCTCGGCCAGAAGTTTTCTGGGCACGGTACGGGTCGGCCGGTCGCCGACGCCGGGGACCTCCAAGGTCTCGTCGTCTTTGACCAGCTCCGCCAAGGCGAGGCCGTGCCGGATCTTGATCTTTTCAGCCTCGGCTTGCGGGGTGCGGAGCCCGATCGCGATATCGGTGCTGAGGTGTTGGCCGCCGATCGGTAGCACCGCCGTGTGCCGGATACTGCCCTCGGCAAAGATCGCCAGATCAGTCGTGCCTCCGCCCAGATCCACCATGGCGATGCCCAGCTCCCGCTCCTCAGGACTGAGAACCGCTTCGCTGGAGGCCAACGGCTGCAGCACGATGTCCACCACATCCAACCCCGCCTTGTTGACGCTCTTGATGAGGTTCTGAGCCGAGGTCACCGCACCCGTGATGATGTGCACATCCACTTCGAGTCGGGTACCGGACATGCCCAGCGGCTCCCGGATGCCGTCTTGATCGTCCACCATAAATTCGCGGGGGAGGACATGCAGGATGCGCCGGTCTTGCGGAAGGACTGCCACGGCGCGAGCCGTCTCGATGGCGCGCTGCACATCGCTTCTGGTGACTTCCTGTTTTTTCAGCGCCACCACCCCCTTCGAATTGCCTCCCGAGATGTGACTGCCGGCAATGCCGGTATAGACCGAGTTGATCTGAACCGCGGCCATGAGCTCCGCCTCTTCCACCGCTTTCTTGATGGACTCGACGGTGCTCTCGATATTGACCACGACTCCCTTGCGGAGGCCTCGGGAGGGGCTCGAGCCAACCCCGATGATGTTGACCGCACCTTCCTCCGTCACCTCGGCCACGATGGCACAAATCTTGGTTGTGCCGATGTCCAGCCCCACCAGGATATGGTCTCGCTTGGCCACCGCTGGTCACCCCCTTTCGCGGACGATCACTTTGCCCGGGTATCGCAGGTCAATTTCCGGACATCCATCGCCTGCATGGCTTGGCTCCGTGCAATGGGTGACGATCTCGCCCTTCTTGCCGTCCGCGCTGGCGTGAAGGGCCGGGCACCCATTGCCCGGGGTACCCGTTGCTCCTTCGGTTGCAACGGGTCGGAAGCAACGGGTGGTGACCTTCCGGTATCGGTCCCATTTCTCTTCAAACGGCGAGGGGCCAAAGTGGAAGCGGAGCCCTTTGATGTAGCCCACCGCGTTCTCAGGATTCCCCACATCCACCTCGGGCCGGCCATCGAACTCCTGGCCCAGCAGGCCGGCTAATCTCATTCCGATCCGGGCCGCCGCACGGGCGCTTGGCTCTCTCATCATGAGCCCGTTTGGATCAATGCCCACCAGGAGTGGCAGGCCAGGGTCTTCTTCCTTTCCCAGGACAGACAGGACAAATCCCTCATCGTCCAGCAACAGCGTCGAGGAGGGGGTTCTCAAAATCGCCTCGGGCCGGCGTTCGGTGATGGTGACGACGAGTGTGTGAAGAAGCGCACGGCTCAACGACGCGTCTTTGATCCAGGGGTGGGACTTCAACCGATCAACCATCTGTCTCGGATGCACCGAGTACAGCGACTCACCAGTTTGAAGCCCCAGCCGATCCAATACCTCCTGGCGGGTCACCTGGTGCGCTCCGGTCACAGTCACTTCGCGCACCTCGAACCAGTCGGCGACGACCGGTCCGGCCGCCCGGTACGCCACGGCGGATCCCCAGCCACCCACGCAGAGCACCACCAGCCACACCGCACGCTTCAACAGCCGCCTAGCCGGACCGACGCTTCGCCGTCTTGAGCCGGACGGCAGGGACTGCTTCGGCACATTGGGACGCGGACCGTGCCTCTGGCCAGTCCAGCCTTTCACCGGATGAACCTCCTCACGCTGGATGCGGAACGATGAATGATGAATTTCCGTATCGTGCTTTCAGCGTTCATCGCTCATCATTCAGCATCCCGCTGTTTGGCGCGCGAGAGCGGACTGAAGAATCCGTTCGGTCAACGACTCGTAATCAATGCCGGCCTGGGCCGCCGCCTTCGGCAAGAGACTGGTCTCGGTCATGCCGGGGATGGTATTGATCTCCAAGACATAGGGCCGGCCTTGGCGAGTGACTCGAAAGTCCACCCGCGCCGCCCCCTCGCACCCAATGACCTGATAGGCCCGCACCGCCAAATCCTGCACCCGCCGTCGCACCGTCGAAGGCAACGGAGCCGGGCAGAGGTACTGCGTACGGCCCTTTTCATATTTGGCTTCGTAATCGTAGAACCCGCCGGGAGCGACGATTTCGACCGTGGGGAGGGCCGCTCCATCGAGGACGGACACCGCGATTTCTCGCCCGGCGACGTAAGCCTCCACCACCGCCTCCTGATCGAAGGCATGGGCGCGCCGCAGCGCAGCAGCCCAGTCGGAGGCGCGGCGGACGATTGTGACGCCTATGGTGGAGCCCTGCGCAGCCGGCTTGACGACAACCGGCCAGCGCAACCCCGCGGGGGGCACTCTCGTTCGGCCGGCGCCCTGTCGCCCTGCCCGCACCACCGTTCCAGGCGGAACCGGAATGCCGTGACAGGCCATGAGCGCTTTCGCGGTCGGTTTGTGCATGGCCATCGCGCTGGCCCTCACGCCCGATCCGGTGTACGGCATCCCGATCACCTCCAACAGGCCCTGGATCGTGCCGTCTTCCCCGCCGGGGCCGTGCAGGGCCAGGAACGCCATGTCCACCTTTTTCTCCCGCAACTGCTGCAGCACGGAGGCGTCCGCATCGATGGCCACCGCATCATAGCCGCGGCGGAGAAGGGCGCGGTGCACCGCCTGGCCGGTCCTCAGGGAGATTTCCCGCTCGGCCGACCGCCCGCCCATCAGGACCCCGATGCGCGCCTGTGTCAGTGGCATAGAAACCGGTTCCTTTGGTTTATCTGGTTTGTTTGGTTTGCCTGGTTTGTGTCGAGGACGAGAATTATCAAGCCTCAGCCTCATGCGACCTGCCCGCCCGCACCAGACAAACCAGAAAAACTCGACAAACCTCTTTTACCGTTCATGGTTGTCCGACGATTTTGAGCTCCAGCTCCAGCGTCACGCCGGTCTTCTCCTCCACGGTGCGCCCCACCTTTTTGATCAACGCGATCACATCGGCGGCGCTGGCTCGCCCCAGATTCACGACAAAATTGCCGTGCTTCTCGGACACCTGCGCATCACCGACGCGAGCGCCCTTGAGTCCGACGGTCTCGATCAGACGGCCCGCTGCCTCGCGTCCTGGATTTTTGAACACGCACCCCGCGCTGGGAAGCGTCAAGGGTTGGGTGTCCTTCCGGTACCGCAGGTACTCCTTGACGACCGATTCAATCTTCTCCCGCGCCGCTGGGTTGAGCTGCAGCCAGACCCCGACCACGATGCCGCGCGGCAGCCGGGCCCGGCGGTAGCTGAACTCGATGGCCGAGGCCGGGCAGTCAACAATTCGCCCCGTGGGGTCCACCAGTCTCACCGCTTTGACGGCCTCCTTCATTTCGCCGAGCCGCGTGCCGGCGTTCATCACGACGCATCCGGCCACCGTGCCCGGGATGCCAGCGGCCCACTCGAGCCCGCCCAGGGACCGGCTGATGGCATGACGCATCAGCGTGGGCATCCCCACGCCGCCCTCGGCGTAGACCACGCCATGCGGCTCGTCCTTGATGGCATTCAATTTCGAGAGGCTGACCACGACTCCCCGGATGCCCTTATCGCGCACCAGCAGATTGGTGCCCCCGATCACGAAGATCGGAACCTTTGCTGCCCGCGCCTGCCTCACCAGCCTGCACAGATCCTCTACATCGGCCGGGAAGACGAGCACATCCGCCGGTCCGCCGATGCGGAACGACGTGAAGTCCCGCAGCGGCGCATTGAACCGGACCTCCCCCCGCACGCCCTCGACCATCGTATGCAGATCGCGCGCGGCGACGCCGCTTTTCTTCTTCACCCGGTCCGCTCTATGGTGGTGACGGGCGCCGTCGTTCTGCATCGTGGACCCCGCGCTCAGAGACGCTCCATGAGTTCGAGCCCGGCCTTCCAGATGTCGCCGGCGCCGAGCGTGACTACCAGATCACCGGCCTTCAGGAAGGGCAAGACTTGCTCCACCAGAGTTTCTTTCCGCGCCACCCAGGTCACGGAGGGATGTCCCGCCGCTTGTATCGCCTCGGCCAGCTTCTCGCCGGAGACGCCGGGAATCGCCGGTTCCCCGGCCGGGTAGATCTCGGTGACGAAGACGGCATCGGCCTGGTCGAATGCGTGCGCGAACTCGCCGAGCAGGTCGCGCGTGCGCGTGTACCGGTGCGGCTGGAAGAGCACCACCAGCCGGCGCGCCCACCCCTGCTTCGCGGCCGAGAGCGTGGCGCGGATCTCGGTGGGGTGATGCCCGTAGTCGTCCACGACCATGATCCCCCCCTTCTCCCCGCGCAACTGAAAGCGCCGCTCGACGCCGGTAAATGCCACCAACCCTTTTCGGATCAAATCAACCGGCACGTCCAGCTCCATCCCCACCGCAATCGCGACCAGCGCGTTGGAGACATTGTGAATGCCCGGCGTCGAGAGACGGAACGGGCCCAGGCTTTTCCCTCGGAACGAGGCCCGGAACTCCGATTCCCACTGCTTGAGGGTGATCTCTGTCGCCCGGAAGTCAGGTGGCGGCGATCCGGCCTGCTCCCGGAGCCCATAGGTCTGGTACCGCTTCTCCACCCGAGGAAGCAGAGCGCGCACCCGCTCGTCGTCGGCGCACAGGACCGCCAGCCCGTAGAACGGAACCCGGTTGACGAACTCCAGAAAGCTGTCCTGCAGGCGCTCCAGGGATCCGTAATGATCCAGGTGCTCCCGGTCGATGTTGGTCACCGCCACGATGGCCGGGGAGAGTTTCAGGAACGACCCATCGCTCTCATCCGCCTCCGCCACCAGCAAATCGCTGCGTCCAAGCCGGGCGTGGCTGCCGAGCGCGTTGACTTTTCCGCCGATCACGATCGTGGGATCCAGGCCGGCCTGCGCCAGCACCGCCGCCACCATGGACGTGGTCGTGGTCTTGCCGTGCGCGCCGGCGATGGCGATGCCGTACTTCAGCCGCATTAACTCGGCCAGCATCTCGGCACGGGGAATGACCGGGATCACTCTGGCCCGCGCGGCCACCACCTCCGGATTCGTCGGCGACACGGCCGAGGAGACCACCACCACCTGCGCATCCCCGACGTTCGACTCGTGATGCCCGATGAAGATCCGGCCACCCAGTTCTTCCAGTCGTCGGATGGTGTCCGTATAGTGCAGGTCGGAGCCGGTGACCTTGTAGCCCAGGGTAAGCAGCACCTCCGCAATCCCGCTCATGCCGGCCCCGCCGATTCCCACCAAGTGAATATGCTGGATCTTTCTGAACATCTTCGTTCGGCGCCACCCATTCAGGCCGTTGCGCGCGTTGCGTTCGTCAGAAGGAATCTCTTTCCGGTCACGACCGTGCCGCTCCAAGACAGTTGTTGATGTCATGATGTGCTCCCATCAGCGCGCGACAGTCCCGCACGATGATCTCGGCCGAGTCGGGCCGCCCAAGGGCCAGGCTTCGCTCCCCCATCGCGCGAAGGCGGTCGGCATCGCCCAGCAACTCCTGGATCGCCCGCGCCAACGTGGGTCCGGTGAGCGTTTCCTGCGGCAGCACGACCGCCGCGCCGGCCGCCTCCAGCACCCGCGCATTCCGCTCCTGGTGCTGATAGATGGCGTGGGGAAGCGGGATCAGAATCGCCGCCTTCCCGCAGACGGCCAGCTCAGCTACCGTGACGGCTCCGGAACGTGACACCACCAGATCCGCCGAGCGCAACGCACGCGGCATCTCGTACACAAACGGTGTGACCTCCGCCCTGAGCCCGGCCGCTTCATACGCCGCCTGCACGCGCTCGTAGTCGGCTGTGCCGGTTTGGTGAATCACCGCAAGCTGCTCTCGCATGGCGGATAGGTGCGGCAATGCCTCCACCATGGCCATGTTGATGGCATGCGCACCCTGGCTGCCGCCGAAAATCAGCACGGTCTTTCTGGTTCCCCCGGAAACCGGAGCCGATCCGGCCGGGGACGCCTCCACAAACGCCCGGCGGACAGGCGTCCCGACCACCCGGACCTTGGATGAGGCGAAGTGCGGCTCGGCCGCCTTGAAGGCCAGGAACACCACGTTCGCAAACGGCCCCAGCATCTTGTTCGCCGTCCCCGGGTAGGCATTCGGCTCCACAATGACCCGCGGAATTGACAGCAGCCAGGCGGACACCAGCACGGGAGGACTGGTATACCCCCCGATCCCGATCACCAGGTCTGCCCGACGGGCGCGCAGGATGTTCAGGGACTGCCACAGACCGACCGGGAGCGAGAAGAGCGCGAGCAGAGCTCGCAACGCGCTTCGTCCCATGACCGGCCGCGCCGAGATTGCCCGCAGCTCGAACCCCTCGTGCGCGAGCACCCTGGTCTCGATCCCCCGCGCAGAGCCGACAAACAAGATCGACGCACCCGGCTCCTGCCGAAGGAACTCTCGGGCCAGCGCCACCGCCGGGTAGAGATGCCCGCCGGTGCCCCCAGCCGCAATCACGATGTTCATCGCGCGCCGATCCCACGGCCATACCCGCTGCTCGCGCGGCCGCCTTGCCGGTCACGCGAGACGCTGAGGAGGATGCCGATGGCCACCAGGCTGACCAATAGGGACGACCCGCCATAGCTCACCAGCGGGAGCGTCAATCCCTTGGTCGGCAACAGGCCGGTCACCACCCCGGCGTTGATCAAGACCTGAACACCGATGAGGAGGGCGATTCCCAGGGCCAGGTGCCGGCCGAACGGCTCGCGCGCGCGCCCCGCAATCTGGAATCCCTTGAGCACCAGCACGGCGTACAACACCATGATGGCGGTCGTCCCCGCCAATCCGAGTTCCTCGCCGACCAACGCCAACACAAAATCGGTGTGCGCCTCCGGCAGAAAAAACAACTTCTGCTTGCCTTCGCCCAAACCAACGCCGAACAGTCCCCCGCTGCCAAAGGCCAGAAACGACTGGGTCACCTGAAATCCAGCGTCAGCGGGATCTTTCCATGGAGCCAGAAAGGTCATGAGGCGCAGCCGGCGATAGGGTGACTCCAGAATCAGCATCGCGCCCAGTGGCAGCGCGGCCAGCACCAGGCCCAACAGATGCGAGAGCCGTGCTCCCCCTAAGAACAGCAGACCGAACGTCACCAGCCCGATCACCACAACCGTCCCCAGATCCGGCTGCAGCAACACCAACCCCGCCAGCACCCCCACGATGATGAGGGGAGGCAGCAGCCCGGCACCAAACTCCCTGACCATCTCCGCTTTCTTGGTGAGGTAGGCCGCGAGATAGATCACCACCACGAGCTTGACCATCTCGGCCGGCTGGACCGACACCAGCCCGAGCCGGAGCCAGCGCCTCGCGCCCTTGGCCACCACACCCAGTGACGGGATCAGGACCAGCACCAGCAGCACCGCTGTGAGTCCGAGAATCGGCAGGGCCATTCGGCGCCACACCGTATAATCCAGCCGGGAGACGACCTGGAGCAGCAAGAACCCGAACAGCAGCCACGCGAGCTGGCGCTTGAGAAAATAGATCGAGTCGTGGAAACGGTTCCCGGCCACGACCGCGCTGGCGCTGAACACCATGACGAGACCGATCAACGCCAACACCACCGTCACCGCCAGCACGCTGCCGTCCACCCCGGTCCGCCGCCCTCGTTCCCCTGAGGACGGCCACGGGAGCGCCAACGTGCTCGCCCCGATACTTCTGCGCGACATGACTCATCAGTCGTGAGGTGTAAGGCGTGAGGCGTGAGGTGTGATAGACAGGACAGTGCCTGCACAACTCTCTTTCGCCTCACGCCTCACCCCTAACGCCTCACGGTAATTGGTTGACCAACGCCTTGAACTGCCGCCCACGGTCTTGATAGTCCGTGAACATGTCAAAGCTCGCACAAGCCGGGGACAGCAACACCACGTCGCCGGGCGCCGCCTCGCGGGCCGCCAACTCCACCGCGCCCTGGAGCGTTGCGGCGTGGCTGATCCGATCAAACGGTCTCAGCGCCTCCTCGATGCGCGACGCTGCCTCGCCGATCAGAACCAGATGTTTCACCCGTCGGCGCACCGGCTCCCGGAGCTTGGCGAAATCCCCCCCCTTGTCCCGCCCGCCCGCGATCAAGAGGATCGGCTCCTCGAGGCTTTCCAGCGCCTTGATGGTGGCATCCACGTTCGTGCCCTTGGAGTCGTTCACAAACCGCACTCCACGCCGTTCCCGCACCGTTTCCAGCGCGTGCTCGAGGCCTGCAAACGTCTGCAGCACGTGGCGGATGGAATCGGTCGGGCATCCGCACAAAAGGCCGAGCGTCAGCGCCGCCATCGCATTCGACAGGTTGTGGGCTCCGGGGAGGCGAATCTCACCCCGCCGGCAGACCTCCTGACGGCGACCGCCGATGGACGCCATGACGCGATCCCCATCCAGATAGGCCCCGGCCTCGACCGGCCCGGATCGGCTGAAGCTCAGGACCCTGGCGCGCACTCGCTGCATCAGCCCGGCCACCCGCTCATCGTCCACATTCAACAGCGCGAAGTCATTGGCTGTCTGGTTTTCGAAAATCCTGGCCTTGGCCTCCACGTAACTCTCCATGGACGGGTAGCGGTCCATGTGATCCGGCGTGATGTTCAACATCGCCGCCACCCACGGGTGGAACCGCTCGATCGTCTCGAGTTGAAAGCTGGAGACTTCCGCGACGATAAAATCGTAGAGAGTCCCGGCGGACTTGCCGGCCTGGTAGGACGCCAGTGCCGCGTCGCACATCGGCGTGCCGAGGTTCCCCCCGACGAAGGCCCGCTTGCCGCTCTGACCCAGCAGCAGACCCACCAGCGTCACCGTGGTGCTCTTCCCATTGGTTCCGGTGATGGCGAGGACCGGCGCCTTCAGAAACCAGGACGCGAGTTCCAGTTCCCCGATCACCCGAACGCCCCGCCGGCGGGCTGCATTCAGCGCCTCCTGGCGGGATGGAACTCCCGGGCTGATCACTGCCACATCCGCCTTTTCCAGCGCCGACTCGTACCCGGCGCCTACCCTCACCGTCAGGGCCTTTCGATCCAGGCGGGACAGGGCTTCCGCAAGCCCGGCCTCCTCCTTGGCGTCCGCCACGGTGACGGAGGCTCCCACCGCTTGGAGCAACCGCGCCGCCGCCACCCCGCTTCTGGCCAACCCGACCACCGTCACCTTCTTGCCCTTGAGTTCCACGAGCTCGACTTGCGACACCGACGACATCGTGGCGGACCCTACCGTAACTTCAATGTGCTGAGGCTCAGCAACGCTAAGAGAATCGCGATGATCCAGAGACGCACCACCACCTTGGGCTCTTCCCACCCTTTCATCTCAAAATGATGGTGGATGGGCGCCATCAGAAAGATCCGTTTCCCACGCGACTTGAACGACACGACCTGGAAGATGACCGAGATGGCCTCGATCACGAAGACGCCGCCCACCAGTATGAGCAGCAACTCGTGCTTGCTGACGACGGCAACCGTGCCCAGCGCGGCGCCCAGCGGCAGCGACCCCACATCGCCCATGAACACCGAGGCCGGATAGGTGTTGAACCAGAGGAATCCGAGGCTGGAACCGAAGATGGCCCCGGTGAACACCGCCAACTCCCCCGCCCCTTCGATGTAGGGAATCAGCAGATACTCGGATGTAATCCGGTTCCCGACCACGTAGGCCACGATGGTATAGGCCAGCGAGGCGATCATCACGGGGCCGACCGCCAGGCCGTCGAGCCCGTCCGTCAGGTTGACGGCGTTCGAACTCCCGACAATCACCAGAATCGCGAACGGGATATAGAACAGCCCCAGGTCCGGGGTGAAATTCTTGAAAAATGGCACGCTGAGGTGCGTGGAGTAGCCGGGCAGGAAATAAAAGAACAGGCCGATGCCGAGGGCCACGAGACCCTGCGCCAGAATTTTCTGCGAGGCCGTCAGTCCCTTCGACCGGCCCCGGATAAATTTCAGGTAATCATCGGCAAACCCCACCACCCCGAACCCGACGGTGGCGAATAGCACCAGCCACACGTACCGATTCGACACATCCGCCCAGAGCAGCGTCGAAAGGAGGACCGCAAACATGATCAGGAGGCCGCCCATCGTCGGAGTGCCGGTCTTGGCAAGATGGCGACTCGGCCCGTCCTCACGCACATGCTGTCCCAGCCGGATCTCCTGCAGCTTGCGGATCAGCGGAGGGGCCAGCACAAAGGCCACGAGAAAGGCCGTGATCGCCGCGTAGATGATCCGGAAACTCAAGTACCGGAAAACATTCAGGACGGAGAATTCTGTGTGGAGCGGATAGAGCAAGAGATAGAGCATGCTCAGCGCACCTCGCCCACAGACAAATGCTGAATGCTGAATGCTGAGTGCTGACTGCTCGAAACAATGAGCTTCAATTCAGCATTCATCGTTCAGCACGCATCAATTGTTCGATGACCCGTTCCATCCGCATCCTCCGAGACGCTTTGACCAGCACGACATCGCTCTCGCGCACGACCGCTTTGAGCCTGGTGGCGGCGTCGGCCACGGCCGGGACTTCATAGATATGATCGGATGCCATACCGGCTTCACGAGCCCCGGCCGCCAGACCCCGCCCCAACGTCCCGCAGGCGATCAGAGAGGTGACGCCCCGGCCGGCGAGATAGGCCCCGACTTCACGGTGGAGCGCCTCCGACTCCGGCCCAAGCTCCAGCATGTCGCCCAAGACCGCGATCGTGCGGCCTCCGGCGCCCAGCTCGACCAACAGGTCGATCGCGGCCTTCATTGAGGCCGGATTGGCGTTGTAACAGTCGTCGATAATTCTGACGCCCTTCCAGACCTTCACCTGGGACCGCATCGTCGCCGGCCGGAAACGGGCCAAGCCTCGCGCGATCGCCGTCCCGCTCACGGCGAGGAGGTGTCCGACGGCCGCCGCCGCCAGGGCATTGGAAAGGTTGTGCGCCCCGTGCGCCGCCAGGCGGACGCGCGGACCGCGCGTCCGCCCCGGAAGCATTAACCGGAATGTCACGCCTCGTCGTGCGTCCGGGACCACCTTGGCGGCCCGCACCTGCGCGGCCCGGGAGAGGCCGAACGACACCACCCGGCAACGGGCGCGCGACGTGAGATAGCCAAAATAGGCATCGTCCGCATTCAGCGCCACCGCGCCATCCGGCGGCAGCAGGTCCAGGAGCTCGGCCTTCGCCTGGGCGGACGCTTCCATGCTGCCGAAGAACTCGAGATGGTCCGGCCCGATATTCGTGATGAGGCCGATCGTCGGGCGGGCGATCTCGCACAGGCGCGTGGTCTGCCCCTTCTGATCGACACCCATCTCCACCACGGCCGCCTCGTGACGCGAGGACAACCGGAACAGCGTGTGAGGAACGCCGATGCGGTTGTTCAAGTTGCCTTCGGTTTTCAGGACCGTCCCCGGCCACCGCTCCGCCAGCACCTTGGCGACCATTTCCTTCGTCGTGGTCTTGCCGTTGCTGCCGGTGACCGCCACAACCGGGATTCGAAACCGGCTCCGGCGGTACGCGGCCAGTTGCTGATAGGCCAGCAGCGGGTCCGCCACCCCCAACAACAAGGGGACGGACCGGCCAGGCGCTGTCGCGGAAGCAGGGAACCGATACCGGTCCTGCACGATGGCGCCGACCGCCCCGCGTTCCAGCGCCGCGGCCACAAACTGATGGCCGTCAACACGCTCGCCTTTCAACGCGACAAAGAGATCGCCGCGCCCGATTTCGCGCGAATCCGTGCGCACGCGACGGATCCCGCCGCGCAGGCTCCGAAGGTCACCACCCGACAACACGTGGGCGCTGGTGACTTCCAGCACCTCTTCGACTGTAAAGAGCGGCATACCCTCACGTGCGGCGCTGGCCGGACCTCGTCCGCGAAGGACGCGGTGCGATCAACGCAGCTTCCGAATAGCCTCCCGGGCCACCTCGCGGTCGTCAAAATGCACGCGCTTGTCGCCGATGATCTGATAATCCTCATGGCCCTTGCCCGCGATCAGCACCATGTCGCCCGGTTTCGCTTCGCGGATGGCGGCTTCGATGTCCATGCGGCGATCGGCGATCACCTCGTACCGGACCCGATTCGGCTTGCTGGGATCAAGAGCCTCGCGAAGGCCCGCTTCCACTTCGCGCAAGATCGCGAGCGGATCCTCGGTGCGCGGGTTGTCCGACGTCAAAATCACCAGGTCGCTCCGCTGCGCCGCCGCGCGGCCCATCTTGGGACGCTTGCCGCGATCCCGGTCACCGCCACAGCCAAAGACCGTGATGATGCGACCGGTCTTGAGCGCGTGCGCGGCGGCTAACAATCGGACCAGCGCGTCTTCTGTATGGGCATAGTCCACCACAACGGTAAAGTTTTGCCCGGCCTCCACTCGCTCGAATCGTCCCGGCACGTTCTCCACGGAGCGGATCCCTGCGCGGATCGTGTCCGTGGACAGCCGCTCATGCAATCCGACGCCGACAGCGGCCAGCATGTTATAGACGTTGTGTTCGCCCACCAACCGGCCCTCCACCGGGAACCGGCCGGCCGGCGTGACCGCCGTGAAGCGGGTCCCGGCGAGCGAAAGGCGGACATCCTCGGCCCGGATGTCCGCCTGCGCTCGAATGGCGTAGGTCCACACCGGCACGCGGCTGGCGGCGCAGACTCGTTCCCCCCTGGCGTCATCCATGTTGACGATGGCGCGTTTCGGGTTGGGTTTGTTGCCGGCGGGGGTCAAGCTCGTGAACAGCCGCAGCTTCGCGTCGAAGTAATCGTCAAGGTCTGCGTGGAAATCCAGGTGATCCTGCGTCAGATTCGTAAAGACCGCCACGTCAAATTCGCAACCGGCGGCGCGGTCCAGCGCGAGCGCGTGCGACGACACCTCCATGACGGCGGAGTCCAACCCGGCATCCACCATCCGGGCCAACAGAGCCTGAAGCTCCACCGCGCCGGGGGTGGTATGGGAAGCGTGCAGTCGTTCCGCTCCGATATGATAGGCCACGGTGCCGATGAGGCCGACCCGCCTGCCGGACGCCTCCAGCACCGCCTTGCACAAATAGGTCACGGTGGTTTTGCCGTTCGTCCCGGTCACGCCGATCATCGAGAGACGGGAGGACGGATCACGGTGGAACCGACTGGCCAGCAGCCCCAAGGCCCGTCGCGAATCCTTCACGCGCACCATTGGTACCGGCGGGACCACCCGCCCGACCCCCGGGCCGACCTCGACCCCGAATGGCCACGGCTTCTCCACGACCAACGCGGAGGCGCCGGCGTCCACCGCCTGGCTGAGGAAGGCGTGCCCGTCAGCCCGCCCGCCCGCGACCGCCACGAACACACTCCCCGGCCTCACAAGGCGAGAATCGTCGGTCAACGCAGTGACGTCCACATTCAGATCCCCCTGCCGTTCAATGACATCCCGTTGCACGTCCAGGGGGGCGATGAGATCGGCAAAAATCATGGCCTCTGCAAAACTCCCCCGGTCGCGTTCATGGCCAGCTTGATCGGTTGGTGTGGCGACACGCCCAGGTAGGGGAGTGCCTGCTCGGCGATCCTCTGGAACACCGGTGCCGCCACGACGCCCCCCCAGGCCTCCGTCTGCGGCTCATCGATCACCACCACGATCGCCATGCGCGGATCCTCAGCAGGAACAAACCCGACGAAGGATCCGACAAAGAGCGAGGCGGAATACGCCCCGGTCTGCGGATCGATCTTCTGGGCGGTCCCGGTTTTCCCGGCGACCCGGTAGCCCGGGACCGCCGCCTTGCTGCCGGTCCCGTGGGCCACCACGCCCTCCAAAATGCCGGTGAGGGTGAGGGCCGTTTCGGGTGAAACGGGCCGCCGCCGGACCTGCGGACCCGCTTGCATCACGACCCGGCCTTTCGCATCCCGCACCTCCGACACGATGTAGGGTTTCATCAGCCATCCGCCATTGGCCACGGCGGAAAGGGCGGTGGCGAGCTGCACCGCCGACACACCGATTTCCTGCCCGATCGCGATGGAAGAAAGCGACCGGCTCCCCCAGTCCTGCGGTTCCTTCACCAGCCCGGCCCCTTCCCCGGGCAAATCAATTTCGGTCCGTTCCCCGAACCCGAATGCCCTGAGGTAGCGGTACACGCGATCCTCGCCAAGGGCCATCGCCGTCTTGACCGACCCGATATTGCTGGAACGTTGGATCACTTGGGCGAAGGTCATCCAGCCGGCTTTCTCATGATCGTGGATGACCGTGTTGGCCACCACCATCTGGCCATTCTCCACGTAGACCAGCGTACCGGGCGTCATCACCTTCTCTTCGAGCGCCGCAGCCGCGACAAACACCTTCATGGTGGAGCCGGGCTCATAGGCATCGGTCAACGCGCGGTTGCGCCACCGATCAGCCGAGATGGCGCGGACAGCATTCGGGTCGAACCTGGGATTGACGGCCATCGCCAGGATCGCTCCGGTCCGGGGCTCCATGACCACCACGACGCCGCCCTTCGCGCCGGTGGCCGTGACCGCCTCCTCCAACTCCTTTTCCGCCATGTACTGGATCACTTCGTCGATCGTGAGCATGACGCTGTGCCCCGCCGCCGGACCCTGCTCATCGAGCCCCTTCGGGAACACCGTGCGGCCCAGCGCGTCGCGCTGCAACACGACTATCTGTTTCTCCCCCCGAAGGTATGGCTCATACCGGCGCTCGATTCCTTCCAGTCCTTGCCCGTCCATCCCGGCAAACCCCAGCACGTGGGACAACAAGGGCCCTTTGGGGTAAAAGCGTCGTCCTTCCATGACCGTGCCGATGCCCTCCAGGGACATGCCCTCCAGCCTGCGCCCCTGCTCCGGGTCCAGCTTCCGCGCGATCCAGACGAAGCTGCGCTCCTGCTTCAGCTTTTTCTCGATCTCGTCGGCCCGGACATGCAGCACCCGCGCGAGGTCACGCGCCACCCCGGAGGGATTCTCGAGGGAGGACGGGACACCGAACACCGACGGCACATCCACGTTGATGGCCAGCACTTTTCCATGCCGATCATAGATCGTCCCCCGCTCCCCTTCGACCGTCACGGCTTTCCGGTGCTGCCGTTCCGCCTTCACCGTCAGTTCGGCCGCCTGCAGAACCTGCAAGGTGAAGAGCCGGAAGATCACGACCGCGAATCCCAGCATCAGCACGAATGCGACGACGATGCGACGACCACGATGAGAGTCGGTCCCCGTCACGGCGTTCTCCCCGGTCCGTGGCTCTTGGCCAACCTGACTTCCGGATCGGCCAAGCGATCACTATCAGGCGTTTCGGGTTCCACCTTCACGAGGATGACCTGCCCCTGCTGAGGCGGGATCATCCCCAGTTTTTCGGTGGCTGCCCGCGCGATCCGCTCCGGCGCCGTCAAGGTGGAGACCTTGACGCGCAGTTCATCGCGCTCGCGCTGCAGGAGGACTTTCTTCGACTTCAGCCGCTCGATGTGATACCCGGCCCGCACAATGTCTACGCGTTCCCAGACGTAGAGCAGCAGCAGGGCCATCACGGCCAGGGTAGCCAGTGTTCTCATGAACGCCTCCCATGAAGAGGGTTTTCGTGAACAGCACGCCGAAGTCCCCCCGGCTGCAGGGCAATCCTTTTCACGTCGGGTTCTTGCGGGTCAGGCCCGCTTGGACAGCCAGGTCCAGCTTCTTCAGGTCAACCGGCTTGCTCATGACATCCACGGCTCCCAACGCGCGCGCCTGCCTCAGCACGTTCTCGTCCCGGGAACCCGTCACCATCAGGGTCTTCCCCGTGAATTTCCTGGTTCGGAGCTTGCTGAGCACCTCGACACCGTTCATGCCCGGCATGTCGCAATCCAGCACAACCATCTGTGGCGGTTCCTGCTCCACGAGAGCCAACGCCTCTTCACCATTCCGCGCCGTACGTACACGGTGGCCCCGCAAGCTTAAGAAACGGGAAAAGAGGCGACAGATTTCAGGCTCGTCATCCACAACAAGCACTGTGCTCATAGTGACCTCCGTGTGGGTAGGCGCTCGGCGACCCGCAGCTTGGCGCTGCGAGCGCGGGGGTTTTCACCTCGTTCCTTCTCAGAGGGAACCTGGGGTTTTTTAGTCAACGCCATCAGGCAGGGAGTGGGACCTTGCGACAACGCACGAATGGTCTGCTTGACGATGCGGTCCTCAAGGGAATGAAACGAGATGACGCACAGCCGCCCTCTGGGAGCCAACGCATCGGCCGCATCGCGAAGCGAGCCATCCAGCAGCTCAAGCTCGCGGTTGACGGCGATCCGTAAGGCTTGGAACGTGCGCGTTGCGTAATGAATGCGCCCGTGGCGGTAGGAGGTCGGCACCGCGCCCCGGATCACCGACACGAGCTCGAACGTGGTCCGCAACGGCTGCCGCTCGCGCGCCCGCACCACCGCGCGGGCAATCCGACGCGAATAGCGTTCTTCGCCATACCGGTAAATCCGATTCGCCAGCTCCGTTTCGGGGAGCCGGTCGAGGAGATCGGCGGCAGTCGGGCCACTGTCCTGGTCCATGCGCATATCCAGCGGGCCATCGGCGAGGAAGCTGAACCCTCGCTCGGGCCGATCCAGTTGAGCCGACGACACCCCCAGGTCAAAGATCACGCCGTCAACCTCCGAGAGCCCTACCGATTTGAGATGCCGCGTCAGTTCGCAAAAGTTTCCTCTGATCAGATGGATCCGACCGGCGAACCGCTTGAGATTTTCCTGAGCCGCGCGGATCGCCTCTTCGTCTTGATCTATGCCGATAAGAATGCCATCCGGCACGCTCAGCTCCAGTATTCGGGCGGCATGTCCTCCCTGCCCAAGTGTGCAGTCGAGGTAGCGACCGCCAGGGCGACAGGCCAGCCACGACCCCATTTCATCAACAAGCACGGGGATATGCTTGTTTTCTCTGGTATTTTCAACAACTTCACTAGAAACCACTTTTTCCCACTTTTTGGGAGAAGTATACATGCTGAGAGGCTCTTGTCAACTAAAATCTTTTGTTCTTAACAAGATAGGAGATTTTGTCAGTTCTTTGTAACAGACGGGCTTTGGTTTTACAACTTGGGGCCCCTCGTCCAGCCGTGGGAAGCAGGGCGTAGGTATCAGCGAAAATTCGCTGTGATCGGTGATCCGCCAGATCAGCCAACGCAGGGGTTATGATCGGGTGGACGAAGACTCTGAACGGAAGGAACGAGAGGTTCGTATTGAAAATCATGTTCGCGACCCCGCCCATCAGGGACGTCGCGTATTACAGGAAACCGGCCTGTGTCGTTATGGATAGAGTTTGTAGAGCATCCGAGGAAACGGAATGGCCTCCCGGACATGGTCCAGCCCGCAGATCCAGGCGACAACCCGTTCGATCCCCATCCCGAAGCCGGCGTGAGGCACAGACCCGTACCGGCGCAGGTCGAGATACCACCGGAACGCTTCTTCGGGTAACTTGTGGTCTCGAATCCGAGCCACCAACTTGTCAAACTCGTGAATGCGCTGCCCGCCGCCGATGATCTCGCCATAGCCTTCGGGAGCCAGGACATCCATGCACAAGGCCAGGTCGGGACGCACCGGATCGTTCTGCATGTAGAACGCCTTGATCGCCGTGGGATACCGATGCACGATGACGGGCCGATCGAACTCGCTGGAGAGCAGCGTTTCTTCATCGCCGCCGAAGTCATCTCCTAGTTGAATCGGATTCCCCTTCTTCTGAAGCAACGAAACCGCCTCCTCGTACGTGATGCGCGGGAAGGGAGCGATGATGCGTTCCAGCTTGGCGGTGTCGCGCTCGAGCACCGCAAGCTCCGCCTTGCGCGTGCCGAGCACCCGTTGGACGATGTAGCTGAGAAACGATTCGGCCAGATCCATCATGTCAGGCAACTCGGCAAACGCGACTTCCGGCTCCACCATCCAGAACTCCATCAAGTGGCGGCGCGTCTTTGACTTTTCGGCCCGGAATGTCGGTCCGAAACAATACACCTTGCCGAACGCAGCGGCCGTGGCCTCGCTGTACAGTTGGCCGCTCTGGGTCAGATAGGCTTTTTCATCGAAGTAGTCCGTCTGAAATAGCGTGGTGGTGCCTTCGCATGCATTGGGCGTGAAGATGGGCGCATCCACGAGAATGAAGCCCCGCTCGTCAAAGAAGTTTCGACAGGCCCGGATGATCTCGTGCCGAATCCGCAAGATTGCGTGCTGGCGGCTGGATCGAAGCCACAGGTGCCGCTGTTCCATCAAGAATCCGACCCCGTGCTCCTTCGGCTGAATGGGGAACGGTTCGGCAATCTGCACCGGTTCGATGCGCGCGACGTCCAATTCGTAGCCGCCCTGCGCGCGCGCATCTTGTCTCAGCGTGCCGGTCAGGACCAAGGAGGATTCCTGGGTCAACGCGGCCGACTGGGCAAACTGTTCCTCCCCCACTGTGCCCTTGCTCACCACGGCCTGGAGCTCACCGGTGCCGTCCCGCACAACCAAAAAATGAATCTTGCCGCTGGAGCGACAGTGCCGAAGCCACCCTCGGATCGTCACCTCTTGTCCGATGTAGCGGGAAGCCTCTTCGATGTAAACAATTGGCATTACTTGTCTCCTGCGCCGACTGGCGTTGGGATCGTCTTGGAGCCTATCCGATTCTATTCGGCCATTTCAAGCGCAGTTCCGCCCGTTCCTTTGACATTCCACTGGTGGGGGAGCACAATATGGAGCATGGATACACCTAAGAATATCGTAACAGCGCTGCTGCCGCTCGCATCGGGAGTCATGTTGTTTACAGCCAGTGTGGACACACCAGAGATATTGGCGGCACCGCCAATTTACTGGTGCCCAAATAAATCTGCCGACCAGCAGTATTCTCTTACGCCAGGCGTTGACTGTACCCCCTTTGTCGACCGGGAAGAGGAGAAGCAGAAAGCTGAGAGAAGAAAGAGAGAGAACAAGCCAAGTCCGGTGATTAAACTTGAGTCTATTCAGACCGAGGCGTCCGGTTTCCTCCAAAAGTATCGGCGGTTTCTTGACTGCTGCGCGACCGACCCCGACTATCTCGATGAGCTTCAGGAGCTGCAGGATCAGGCTTCCGATCTCCTGAAAGCCATCCAAGAAACCAATATGCTTCACATGGGAAGCCCTTATTCAGGCAGAACTCAGCGGCAATTTACGATTAGCGAGATCATTCGGTCCATGGCGCAAGCCCGGGATGACCTGCGAAAGCTCAACGCGCGGCTGAAGCAGGTAGGCGACGCAGTAGACCGGTTGGAGAACCTCGATTTCGAAGCGGCCAGTCGCGAACGTCGCCGGATCGAGCAGGAACAAGAGTCAATCGCAAGAGACCTCCGCCCCCGAAGACCTCCAGACTCTCCGCGCACCGGGCAGGAAGTTGAAGACACCACCGTACCCAACCGGATCGGCACGAGGTCAACAGACACCACGCTCCCGAACGCATTTGGCGAAGATATCGGCACTGTAGCCTCCCCAAACACCGATCAACAGCAGTCTCTTCGCCCGCGCGTTGGAATGGATTCCGTGGATACCACGATTCCAAGTCGCCCTGGCCCCGCATCCCAAGACACCACCCTGCCCAACAGCTTCGGGTTTGATGTTGGT
Organism: Nitrospirota bacterium; assembly: GCA_016207025.1. GTDB lineage: Bacteria > Nitrospirota > Nitrospiria > Nitrospirales > Nitrospiraceae > JACQQM01. Next base: position 39,584 of record JACQQM010000152.1, read on the forward strand.
GTCAAGGAGAACCCTACGGGCTCCTCGACAACTCCATCGAGGGTAGGACCCTCCATCGGCGACTCAAGCCTCAACAAACGCTAACAACTAGCTCACGGGCCGCACCGGCGGCATCGAGACCCAGGTTTCGCCCCCGTCCCGGCTGCGATACAGGCCGCTGCCGTTCGTGCCCACGTAGAAGGTCTTCGGATCGGTCGGGCTCTGAGCGAGCGAGCGAATATTCAGGCTGGCCAGCCCCTTGTTGATCGCCCTCCACATCGTTCCCCCGTCCTCGCTCTTGTGCACCCCTTCCCGGCTGGCCACGTAGAGCACGCCGGGGGCGGCTCGGTCGAGCACCATGGCGCTGATCATCTGATCGGGCAGGAACTGGGCAATGCGGGTCCAGGACTTCGCCCCATCGGTGGTCTTGTAGAGCCCGCTCAGCGTGGCCGCGTAGACCGTATCGGGCGCAAAGGGATCGACCAGCGTCACGGTCACGCCCAGGGCGCGCGAAGACTTCAGCAGCGTAGGGTCCACGAGCCCGTTGTTCACTTTCTCCCACCGCACCGCCCGGTTGAGGCTCTTGTACATGCCCCCGCTGGTGCCCGCGTACATGATCGTGGGCCGCGTGGGGTCGAGCGCCAGGGCCACGACCATCAGCACCTCCTTCATCCCATCCATCCTCTTCTGCCAGGTCTCTCCGCCGTTCTGTGACTCGAAGATCCCCATCGTGGTGGCCACGAACAGCCGGCTGGTCTCGAACGGATCGAAGACGAACTGGTTGACCACCGACGTCATGATGGTGCTGTCCAGCCCGACCCGCTGCGAGACCCAGCGGTGCCCCCCGTCATAGCTTTTATAGACCGCGTCGCCCTTGGTTCCGGCGTAGACCGTGGCGGGATAGACCGGATCAATCGCCATCGAGATGACGCGCGAGTGACTCATCCCCCTTGAAAGATTCTCCCAGGTCTCGCCTCCATCCCGCGACTTGTAAATATAATCATTCGTGGCGACGTACAGAATATTCGAATTGGTCGGATGCAGCGCGATCACGACGATCGCGTCGCTCCGCCCGCAGCCGCACAAAGTCAAGGCCAAGAGGACAAGGGGTACGAAGGAGCGGGATAGGTGGAATAACATGGGGGAGCCAACCGCAAGAATTACCGGTAGTTCGTAAACTGCAGATCGATCCCGAAATCCTTCTGCTTCAGAAACGCGATCACGGCTTGCAACTCGTCTTTGCCCTTGCTCTGCACGCGAATCTGGTCCCCCTGAATCTGGGCCTGGACCTTGAACTTCGCGTCCCGGATTTCCCTGGTGATGGCCTTGGCCTTGTCGTCCGCGATGCCGCTCTGGATTGTAAGCACCTGCCGGACCGTCCCGCCCAGCGCCTCCTCGACTTTGCCGTAGGTCAGCGCTTTGAGGGACACATGGCGTTTGACGAATTTCGCTTTCAGGATCTCCAGGACCGCTTTGAGCTTGTACTCGTCATCGGACAGGACGACCAACTCCTTTTCCTTCTCCTTGAGCGTCAACTCCGTCTTGGAGTCTTTGAAGTCGAACCGCTGGCGGATTTCCTTCAACGCCTGATCCACCGCGTTCTTGACCTCCTGCATGTTGACCTGCGAGACCACGTCGAATGAATTCAGATCGCCCATTCAACAACAACCTCCGGTCGGGAGATGAACCCCATCGCTGATCGTCGGACGGGAACCGGCCGCAGACGCCCCGCCCCCGCTCATCATCACCACCTCGCTGCTCGTGAACGGCCGCCCCTGGATCAAATAGCCGTACCATTGCCGGGTGCTGTCCACCAGCACGACGACCGCCAGGAGCGCGACCACCCCGACCAGCGCCGCGTCCAAATACAGCGCGAAGGCCTGGCCCTCGTCTCTGACGCCGGCCGCCATGCCGACAAACAACCCGAACATTTCATACGACCCGGTCAGGGTGATCGCGCCGACGAACACCATCGGGACCGTCGTGATCCAGAGGAACTGCGATTTCCGCATCTTGATCAGCACCGTCGTGCCGATGCAGAGCGCCAAGGTGCCCAACAATTGATTGGCGGCGCCGAACATGGGCCAGATGGTCGAGATGCTGCCGGTGCCGATCAGGTAGCCCCACCCGCCCACCACCGCGGCGCTGCTGAGGAGGGCGCCCGGCCACCAGTTGATCCGCTGCAGAGGCGCGTAGAACCGGCCTCCCATTTCCTGGACGAGATAGCGCGCGACGCGCGTGCCGGCATCAATCGTCGTGAGGATGAACAGCGCCTCAAACAGCAACGCAAACTGGTACCAATAGGACATCAGGCCGCTCATACCGGGAAGTCCTGCGAAAATGGAGGCCATCCCGACCGCCAGGGAGACCGCGCCGCCCGGGCGGCCAGAAATGTCGACCTCGACCAGCCGCGAGAGTTCCTGGACCCTAGACACCGGAAATCCCATGTCTGCGAGCGAGTCCGATGAAAGCATTGTGTTGATCGCCAGATAATCGCCCGGCACAAGGACCGATGCCGCGATCAACGCCATGACGCCCACAACGCTCTCCAGCAACATGGCGCCATAGCCTATGATTGCGTGCGACTCGCGCGCGATCATCTTGGGAGTGGTGCCGGAGGAGACCAGCGAATGAAAACCGGAGATCGCCCCACACGCGATCGTGATGAAGACGAACGGAAAGAGCGTACCGGGAATAATCGGCCCGCCCCCATGAATGAACCCGGTCACTCTTGGCATCTCAATCGGAGGGGCCAGCAGGATCACGCCAATCGCCAGCAGCGCGACCACACCCACCTTCATGAAGGTGGAGAGGTAGTCTCGCGGGATCAGCAGCATCCAGGCCGGAAGGACAGATGCCAGAAAGCCGTAGCCCGCCAGCAGCCATACTAGCGTCGATCGATCGATTTCAAACCAACTGGCAAGATCAGACTGGGCCACCATCCGTCCTGCGGCCACCGCCACGATCAACAGGGTCACGCCCAGCGCCGAGACTTCCCCGACCCGTCCGGGGCGGAATTTCTGCAGGTAAAACCCCATCAGGAACCCGATGGGGATGGTCATGACAATGGTGAAGGTCCCCCAGGCGTTCCGATAGAGTGCATTCACCACCGCCAGCCCTAAGCCGGCCAGCGCGACGACCACGATGAACAGAACCGCGACGGCCGTCGCGGTCCCCGTGATGGTCCCGAGCTCATCCCGCGCGATTTCCGGTAACGACCGGCCGTTCCGCCGCAGCGACGCCACCAGGATGATAAAGTCCTGCACCGCGCCGGCCAGCACCGCCCCGATCACCAGCCACAGGAAGCCAGGCAGAAAACCGAACTGCGCCGCGAGCACCGGTCCCAACAGCGGACCCGCCCCAGCAATTGCCGCGAAATGGTGCCCGAACAGCACATACTTGTTCGCCGGGTAAAAATTCCTCTCGTCGTACAGCCGGTGAGCGGGTGTCACGCGCTGGTCGTTCAGCTCCATCACCCGCCTGGCCAGAAACCGGCCATAGAAGCGCAGCGCGAGGACGTAGAAGCAGGCAGCGGCCACCACCAACCATAAGCCGTTCACTTTCTCAACAGGATTGAACAGGCCCGTGACGAACCCGAACGCCACGGCACACAAGGCCGCCACCAAGGCCCACACAATCAGCATCACACCCTTCATGCAGCGTATCCTAACAAGGACCTGCTACTCTGTAAATGATCGATACGGAAGGGAGGGAGCGGCAGACTACTTCTCTCGACCCCAATTCGCTTTATGGCTTCTCCGTTCCAGACTCCTCTGATGGCTCAGCAGCTTCCGCTGGCTCTTGGACTGTCTTAGCGCCAAAACCAGCAACGCCGGGCCCGACCGGCAGAGGCCGCAGCGCGCGCATTGCACTTAACTCCGTGGCCTTGGTCACAATCTCCATCGCGATCTGCTCCTTCGTGGTTGTTCCCCCGGCGACCTTGCGTTCCAGCCGCTGCAACGCGGCCGCTTCGGCTGCTGCGACTCTATCAGGTCGCACGATGAGGTCCATCATCAGCCGCACTTCCTGAAACAACGGCCGCCCCACGGCTTTCTCAACGAGTTTTTCTCCGAGTCCCAGCAGCATCCCCTCCACCACCTTTTCGCCTTCGGAGTCGCCACCACCACCCTTCTTCTCCCGCTTTCCCTTTCGGCCAGCTTTTTCGCCTCCGATCTCCACGGAGGGAAGCGTGATCCACGGCGTGGCAATCCCATCCAGTCCGCCCGGCAGCATTCTCGTTGCTTCGCCACCCGCGGCTTTTTTGGCCTCCTGTGCCGTCTCTTTCGCTGCTTGCACGCGGGAGCCTGCCTCCAGGCCGGTCGCCACCTTCCCCGTCACGCCGCCGCTCACCTTGATCCGGCCGATCACACCCGCCCCGTTCGCCCAGAACTGCGCGCCGTCCGTCGTTTTCACTAGCGCGAACCGGGCCCGGACTTTCTTTTCCGTCAACACCCCGGTCAATGTCGTCGAAAAATCGTCCAGCACTCCGTACACCACACCGTCCACGCCGAGGACCCGGCCGACCTGCTGCGGCGTCGTCATATCCAACTGCGCCCCCAGCGTGATGCCCATTCGATCGCGCAGCAATTGATCCGTGTGCGCGGTCGGCTTCACCGCGTATTGCAACGCCTGCATGCGCGCGACGAGTTCCTCCCTGATGTAGCCCGGCGCGTCCACGTCGTTGGTGTTGTTGATGATCGGCAGCACAGCCACCGTCTTGATCGGATTGCTCGGATCAGGCGGCACCGTCGGATACCGCAGGGCCCGGTGCGGCGCGCAGGCGGCGAGCACTGCGGGGAGGATCGCGGCCAAGACGATCGCGCGGAGGGTTCTTGTGCGCATCACCCCGGTCTCCTATGTTTCCTTCGCCGCATCCTCCGGCACGGGCGCCTTCCGTCCGGCCCATCCGTCAAGGGCCGCCAGGCACAGGAGCCCGATCACGATCCAGACCAGTTCGCGGATCCGTCGAACCAGCGCAAAGGTGATGCCGGTCAGCTCTGCGTAGCCAAAGGCCACCAGCAACAACAGATTTCCGCCTTCCTGCGCCCCTAAACTCCCCGGGATAAAGAACGTGCCACCCTTGATAAAGACCGACAAGCCTCCGATGGACACCGCGACCAGCGGATCCACAGCCGGCCCGCCCAGGTAATAGAGGATTGCATAGACTTCCAGCGCTTCGGCCAGCCAGCCCAGAAAAAACACACCGATGGAGAGGAGGAACGCGAGCCGGTCGCGGGCGTAGAAATTCAGGATCGTACGATCCAGGTCCTGCAGCTTGTGTTCCCGGGCTTCCAGGTACGGGATGCGGACCCGGAACCAGCGCAGGGCGCTGAGCGCACCCATGAACAGACCGAGGCGTTGCGCCATCACGAAGAGCGACGTGCCGAACAGCAGCAGCCCGACACTGACCACCGCCGCGAGCGTCGTCGCGTTCGATCCGCCCGGCGAACCTGACGACCCGGACGATCCGATAAGGCCGAACGCGAGGCCGATGCCGAGCAGGATGAACAGCACCTGTGCAATGGTCATCGTGGTCTTGGCAGTGACGACGGAGGCCAGCCCCTCGACTATCGGGACGCCGTGCGGCTTGAGCAGGTAGGCCTTCAGCGGCTCGCCGCCAACGTAAGCCGTGGGCGTGGTCATGTTCACCACCTCCCCTGCCGTGCGAATCGCGAAGAGCCGCCAGAACGGGATGCCGGTGGCGTGCCGTCTGAGGGTCAGCCGCCAGCCGAACGCTTCCAGGAGATACATCAGGAGCGAGGGCAGCAGGATCACGAGCAACGCGGTGGGGCCAAGCCCGGCGACGGCTTCGAGGATGCGGGCGGGGCCAATGTGCCAGACGAGCCCGATGAGGGTGAGGAGGCCGAGGAGCAGGAGGATGAGTCTAAGCACGCGTCTTCATCGCGGGGCGGAGCACCCAGGCCATCATCACCCAGAACGCATTCGACCCGATCGCCGCGAGCCAGAGGAACCACTGCAGTCCGCCAAACAACGCAAAGAGGAGCAGCACCACCGAAAAGTCCCGGCTGGCCATGTTCTTCAGGATGAACTCTGCGCGAACGGCCTGGGCCGGATTGGCCCACGCACCCCGGTCACACAGCGCTCTGGCCCGGTTCACGAGCCATTGCGAAAGGCCAATGGCCACCATGCCGGCGGCCCCCAGCGCGAGCGGGAGCCACGGTATGGCCGATGCTCCTTCCCATCCCCCTTGCCGCAGGAATACCGCCCACGCCACCCCGGCGAAGATGGCCATGTGCACGATGTTGTCCGCCGTGATGTCCAGTTGCTCGCCGAACCGCGACTCGGTGAAGGTCAGGCGCGCCACTTCCCCGTCACAACAATCCACGATCGCCGAGAGTTGAAACAGGAGCGCGCCGAGAATCCCCGCGGCGTAGCTTCCCCACGCGAAGGAGGCCGCGGCCAGCAGGCCGATGATCATGGACAGCACCGTGATCGCGTTGGGGGAAAAGCCGGCTCTCAGGAACAGGCGGGTCAGTGCGCCGGACACCTTGCGATTGAAGTGCCTGTCAACGAATCCCTCTAACTCTTCTTTTTTCAGCGACTGGAGCAGCGTGCGCTCGGCCATCTTCACCCCGTCCAGACCGCGGACATCCCAGTACCAGTGCGGCGAGACCGGAATCACCCGCACGAGTCCCTGGGATGCGGCCTGCTCAATAAAGCCGCGAAGTGGCGTCAAGCGAAGCGACTCTTCGGCACGGGACCCGCCCGTCCCGGCCGCACGAAGGAGACTTGCCGGGAGGACGATCATATCGGCCGCAATCCCATCATAGTTTGTGTTGGAGCCGAGACCATCGGGTGGTCGGTCGCGCAGCGCAATCCGTCGGTCCGCCCGGATCTCGACCGCCGGATTCACGGAGTCTCCCGAACGTCCCCCATCAGCGGTTCGGCTCACGACGAAGACCGTCTGCCCATCCTGAGCCTCAGCCCGAAGCCGCTCCACCAATCCGCGCGAGAACACGGTCTGCGCACCCACCACCAGACAGGCCCCTCTCAGTTCACCCGCCAGAGCATCCCACGTGCGGGGATCGTCGGGAGGAAATTCCCGCACCGGCATCCATCGCACGGTCATGGTGATCCGTGGATCCTCGAGGAGAGCACGCCTGAGCACCTCCTCCTCATCTCCCGCAAGCACCAGCAACTGCGTCATCCCCGCCCGTTGCAGCGTCAAGACGGCTCGCTGGAAGAGAGACAGTCCACCCACCCGCGTTAACGGACCTACCTGGGGTCCCACCTCCGGCTGCCTCTCACCGCCGGCACGGTTCAGCATCCCACTGAACAGGCCGGCCGTGGTCAGGAGCACGGCTGTATCCAGGGCCTGGGCCTTAATTTCTGGATGGACGGTGCTGCTCATCGCACAATGCCACTAGAGCCATGCGAGGGTCTGCCGCAATCGCGGCTTACCCCAGCTTTGGTAACACATCCCGCTCCGCACGGACGACATCCTCCGGAAAGTCAATCTCGATCCACGGATATCCCCCAATTTTCTCATAGCCAACCCGCGCCTGGGAAAAGAATTCCCGCAGCGCGTCCTCATATTCCATATCCCACTGACCGCGGTCAATATAGGCCTTCAGTGAGGCGATCAAGGGTTCCGTATCCGCCCGTCTGACCTTCAGGAAGCCCACTCCTTCCCCGGCAAAGTCGTAGTGGTCCGGCACCTGCTTCGTCAACGCGACCACACGCCCGCCGTGCACGATCGCCATGCATTCCTCGGTCCGCTGGGTGACCGTTTCATCCAGCAGGAGCGCGGTCGGGGAGGAGGACTGGATGAGTCGGCGCAGGACCTCCCGGTGGAACAGCACATCCGCGTCCATGATCAACACATCGTCGTCCAGCTCGGTCCGAGCCAGCCACAACGAGGAAATGCTGCCACGGTGATACTGCTCGTTCACCAGATAGCGGACCTCAACCCCGCAGCAGCAAGTGCCAACGGCGGTCCGGATCATGTCCTGCTTGTGACCGACCACGATGACCGCCTGTTTGATGCCCACGCCCGCCAGCGCGTCCAAATACCGGACCAGCAGCGTGCGTCCCCCGAACTCGATCAGGCACTTGGGCCGGTGTTGCGTCACGGGCCAGAGCCGTTTTCCGACGCCGGCCGCCAGGATGATCGCCTTCATGGGCGGACCGTCGCTGTTTCCAGCACCCGTTGGAAGGCCGCCAGGAACCCTTCGATATCTTGGTCGGTCAGAGCGCCCATGTTCGCGATGCGGAAGATTTTGGACTCGAGCTGCCCCTGCCCCGCGTAGATCACGTACCCCTGCTCCTTCAGGCGATCATGGAGCGTCTGATAGGTCAGCCCGGGCGGCAGATAGTACGAGGTGATGGTGTTGGACTGGAACTCGGGCGGAAGCACCGGCTTCAAGCCCAAGGCGCTCATGCGTCGACGGATGAACGCCGAAGCCTTCTTGCAGCGCTGGATGCGATTGGCAACCCCTTCTTCCAGCAGCTCGTTCAGGGCTTCGTCGAACGCATAATACACCTGCACCGCCGGTGTGAACGGGATGCTGCCTTTCTCTTCATCCTCATAATAGTGCGGGAGGTGGAGGTACCAGGAGCGCTTGGGATAGCTCTTCATCCGTTCCATGAACCCCTTGCGCACCAGCACGAAGGAGGCGCCGGGGAACCCCTGAATGCACTTCCCGGCGGTGCCGGCCACCATGTAGAGGTGGAGGCCCGTGATGTCCAGCGCCTCGCCCGCAAGCCCGCTCACCGAGTCCACGATGAAGACGCGATTCAGGCTGTCCACCACCTCCGCAATTTCCTTGACCGGGTTGATCAGGCCGGTCGAAGTCTCGTGATGGACCATCGCCACCACGTGCACTTCTGGATGCTGCCGCAGCGCCAACCGGAGTTTCTCCGGATCGGGTCGCGTCCCCCAGTCCAGCTTGAACTCGGACACACCCAGGCGGTGCACGCCCACAATGGATGAGATCCGCTCGCCGTAGACACCGTTGTTGATGACCAGCGCCCGCTTGCCCACCGGCATGGAGGACAGCACGGCGGCTTCGACGGCGGCGGTCCCGGAGCCGGTCAGGACCACTGCGGTATACTCCGACTCGGCCCCCGGCACGAAGGCCTTCAACAGTTTCTGCCGGATCCCCTGCAGGAGCGCCGCAAACTCGGGCTCCCGGTGGCAAATGTCCGGACGATGCAGCGCCTTCCGGACGCGCTCCGAGACATTCACCGGCCCTGGGTTCAGCAGAATCATAGAACGCCTATGGCCTGAGGCACGAGGCTAGAGGCGATAGGAAAGATTCCAACCCATAGCCCATTGCCGCTTGCCCCTCGCCTGCTTGTCATTCAATCGCCTTCATGAATCGCCGGGTGATCTCGGCTGGCTCGTGCAGCACGCGGCCCACATCCTCGGCTTGCTCCGAGACTTTCACGAGCAGGAAGCTGGGCCCGTCGTTCCCCAGCATGGCCTTGAACTCGTACACCAAATCCTCGCGCTCACGGACCCGTTCCACATGCACATAGCCCGCGGCCTTGGCCACCTGATCCAGACGCACGATCCGGGACAGCGTCGGCTGATTGCCCGTGCTGCCGTATACCTCGTTGTCGAGCACCACGTGAATGAAGTTTTTGGGCTTCAGCGCGCCGACTGTCGCCAGCGTCCCCATTCCCATCAGGACATTGCCGTCGCCATCCAAGACGACCACCTTCTTATTTGGCTTCGACAAGGCGACGCCCAGCCCAATCGCCGCTGCAACCCCCATAGACCCGATCATATAGAAGTGCGTCGGACGGTCCGTCAGTTTAAAGGCCTCACGGGACGGGAAGCCATTGCAGATGATGACCGGCTGATCCGTGAGCAGCCCCAACACGGCCTGGATCGCCCGCGCGCGGCTCTGGATCGTCCCTTCTTCCGGCCTCATGGCTGGATCCCCTTGACGACGCCTTGTTTGATGAGGAGCGCGAGCGGGATGCGAGCGTTCATAAAGGTCTGCGCGACCCATCTGAAATCGTCCGCCGCCGTCTGCTCCGACAACGCGCGGTGCGGGATGCGGACCGTATCGAGAAGCTGCGTCATCGTCTGGCCCATGACGAGATGCTCGGGCGCGTCCTTCCCTTCAAATCCCCGCCATGAGACGATCAAGAGGCAGGGCTGCCGGTAGATCAAGTTCAGCGAGATCAGCGTATTCAGGGACGTCCCCAGCCCGGAATTTTGCATCAGCACGGCCGGGACCTTGCCCGCCATATAGGCGCCGGCCGCCATCGCCACGGCTTCATCCTCGCGCACCGACGGGGTGAACAACCGCCGTTCCAGCAGCGTGGCATAGATGCCTCCCAGCAGGGAGTCCGGCACGCCGGTGAAGAAGTTAAACCCGATGTCCTGCAAGGCCTGGACGAAATCGTCGCTTTCGATCATCATCCGCTCGTGAACGGCGCAGAAGAACGACGGCCGGCGCAGAACAGCCGGCCGTCAAAGCGGATCGCATTATAGCGAGCGAAGGGAAGATTCTCAACAAGAGGGTCGGTTGCGTGGGCACAGTAATCGTGTTAGTGTTAACCCTCCGCGTGACATGAGAACGGCATGAGACCATTTCCCGGGCTTCTTCCTTGGTTCGCTTCCCTGCTCGGCATGCTGCTTGGCGTCGGCGGGCCGGCGATGCTCCTCGCACCGGCTCCCGCGCATGCCGGCAGCGTCATGGTGAACGATCCGAACGGGTTCCAGGGTATCCCGTGGGGGGCATCGCTCGCCGACTCGCCGAACCTGGTCTTAGCCGAGGCCGTGGAACGAACCAAAGCGTACGATCTGAAACAAGGCCCACCCGTGTTGGGCGACGCCAAGGTTGAATCTGCCCGATTCATCATGATTGACGATCAGTTTGCCCGGGTCATCATTCGCTATCAGGGCAAGCAAACCCATGACCAGATGCTGGCCTACCTGCAATCACAATTCGGCCCGATTGACCGGACCCCCGGCTCGATGATGCGAGGGTTGAACCAGCAGTTCAACTGGCGCGGATCCGATACAGAAGTGAACGTGACCTACGAAGCCCTGAAAGAACGGGGGTACGTCTTCATCGAAAGCCGCCTGCTGGCCCCCAAGTTCAACGAGGGCCTCTCCGAGACCGCCTACTGAGAGGGGCCTCGTGGATGGCCGGTAGGCCCCTCGTCAATTGTTGATTTTTCATTGACAATCTGAGGCTCTCTTTCGCTATAGTGACGCCCCATGCACAACGCCACCAAGCTCAGAGAGCTGCTGCGCCGCCCCGGCATCATCAAAGCCGTCGGCGCGCACGATGCCCTCAGCGCCAAGCTGATCCAACAGGCCGGCTTTGACGCCATTTGGGCGAGCGGGTTCGGCATTTCCGCCTCGCTGAAGTGCGTTCCCGACGCCAGTTTCGTCACCTTGACCGAGCAACTCGAGATCGAACGGAACATGGCGGAGGCGGTCAGCATCCCCATCATCGCCGACTGCGACACGGGCTATGGAAACGCCCTGAACGTCATGCGGACCGTCAATGACCACGAGCGCGCTGGCATCGCGGCGATCTGCATCGAGGACAACGTTTTCCCCAAGCGGTGCAGCTTCTACGCCGGCGTCCGCCGCGAACTGATCTCCATTGACGAGCACTGCGGGAAGATCAAGGCCGCCAAAGCGGCCCAGACGGTGCCGGATTTCATGGTCATCGCCAGGACCGAGGCCCTCATCGCCGGGTGGGGGCAGGACGAAGCGCTCAAACGCGCCGACGCGTACGCGCAAGCCGGCGCGGACGCGGTGCTCATCCATTCCAAGTCGCTGACCTTCGACGAGCTCAAGAGCGTCGCGCGGGCCTGGTCCGGCCGCGTGCCGCTCGTGGTCGTGCCGACCATCTTCGACGGCGTGACGGCCGCCGAGTTGGAGGAGGCCGGGTTCAAGATCGTCATTTACGCGAACCAGGCGATCCGGGCCGTGATCAAGGCCATGCGCGACGCGCTGGCGGTCATCAAGCAGGATACCCGCCCGGGCGCCGTCAACGACCGCATCGTGAAGCTCAAAGAAGTGTACGAACTGGTCGGCGTCCCCCAGATGGAAGAAGATGAGCGCCGGTTCCTGCCGGTGGGAGGCGAGCGAATCACCGCCATCATCGCCGCCGCCGGATTCGAAAAGCAGCTCCTGCCATTGATCGAAGACAAACCGAAGTGTTTGCTGGACATCAAAGGGAAAACGATCCTCGAACGGCAAGTGGCCGCCTTGAACGAGTGCGACATCAAGGACATCGCGCTCGTGCGCGGCTACCGGAAGGACGCGATCACGCTGCCCAACATCCGCTACTACGACAACGACCGGTTTGAAGAGACAGGCGATCTGTACTCGCTCTTCTGCGCCGAGAACGAGATGACGGGCCGCTGCCTGTTTCTGTACGGGGACATCATCTTCGACACCGCCATCTTAGAAAAGCTCCTCAAGAGCCCCGCCGACATCACGCTGGTGGTTGATGTCGCGTGGTTCGAGCAGCAAGAGCGCGTCCATCCAACGCCTCCTCTCAAGCCGGACCTCGTGATGCTCCAAAACCCTCCCGGCACGAGCAATTCGCTTCGATACCTGGCGCCGGACGAACAGAACCGCGTCCTGAAGATCGGGCAGGACCTGCCGTATGAGCAGGCCCACGGGGAGTTTATCGGGCTGGCGATGCTCTCCAAAGATGGCATCGAAGCGTTGAGGCAGGCGTACCGCGAGGCGCGCACGAAATACGAGTCAAAGGGCTTTCACGAGGCCGGCAGCTTCATCAAGGCCTCGTTCACCGACATGATCCAGGAGCTGATCGACACCGGCCACCAGGTCAACTGCGTCACCATCTTCAAGGGCTGGATGGAAGTGGACTCGTTCGAAGAATATCAAAAAGCCTGGTCCAAGATCCGGCAATAGCCTGCCCGTCCCTCTGCATCTGTTCCCCCTCCAAACCCATTCTCAGCCTCCCGATCCCGAAGCGCCTCGAACAGGGGTCGGCATGACTTGTGATCACGCTGGCACCTGTGATAGCATTTGGTGAGTAATTACTCACTCACCAAGGCCTTAGAGGCTCGATGAACGCACGGCGCAAGCTCAGATCGCCCCGATCCTCCGGACAGGAGCGGCAGGCCAGCATTATCGCGTCTGCCGCGTCGTTGTTCGCCGCCAACGGCTTCAAAGGCACGACGACCCGGGAGATCGCCAAGGCCGCCGGGATCAGCGAGGCGCTCCTGTTCAAGTATTTCCCGACGAAGCGCGCGCTCTACGCCGCCATCCTGGCGGAGAAGGCCCCGCTCTCCGAGTTGCTCGCGGCCGTCGAGGATGCGGCGCGGAAGCGAGACGACACGCGCGTGTTCACCTTGATCGCCCGTCACCGCATCCAGCGGGCCGCGGACCCATCCCTGCTCCGCCTCCTCTTGTTCAGCGCGCTGGAGGGGCATGAACTCTCGGACATGTTTTTCCGCAACCAGCACCGCGTGTTTTATGACTACCTGGCCGGTTACATTGGCCAGCGTATCCGCGAGGGCGCCTTCCGGCGGGCGGACCCGCTGCTGACCGCCCGCGCCTTCATGGGCATGATCGCGCATCACCGGTTGCTCCATGAGATCTTCCGGGTCCCGTTGCACTGCTCGCCGGAGGACACGGTGGCCACGTATGTGACGCTGTTCTTGAACGGCATCCGAACACCATCCTCAGACACCAAGCAGGCAGGCCGCCGTCCATGAACCGCTTGAGACAACATCCGTTCCTCACACTGGCCGTGGTGGCGGCGCTGGTGCTCGTGGGCATTGTGGCCTTCCGTCTCACCAGCATCGGGGCGAAAAGCAGCGCCCGCAAAGGGCGAGTGATCACGGTCAGCACGGTGGTGCCGGTCCGGCAGGATATGGATGTGCGGCTGTCCTACACCGCCGATATCCAGCCCTATCAGCAGGTGAACCTGTTCTCGCGGGTGGACGGCTACATCGCCAAGCTCCACGTGGACAAAGGCGACCTCGTGAAGCCCAACCAGTTGCTCGTGGAGATCGACCATACCGATTACCTGCACGCGGTCAATCGCGCCAAAGCCAATCTGGCCGCCGCGCGCGCCGATGTCCTGCGCCAGGAGGCGAATATCCGCAACGCGAAGCTGACCCTGAATCGCATGCAGGCGCTGATCAAAGATCAGTTCGTCTCGCAGCAGGACCTGGACACCGCCCAGGTGAATTACGACGTGGCGGTCGCGCAACTGGAATCGTTCCGGGCGACGGTCAAGCAGATGGAGGTGGCCCTGCAGCAGGCCGAGACCAACCTGACCTACTCCTATATCCGGGCGCCCTTCGCGGGGTACATCGCCGAACGGAACCTCGACCCCGGCGCGTACGTCACCGGTTCCACCGCCAGCACCTCCACCATGTCGCGAGGCATCCTCACGCTGCACGAAATCGAGACGGTGCGGACCCTGATCGAGGTGGTCGAGAAGGACATTCCGCTGGTCAAGATCGGCCAGAAAGCGGAGGTGCGGGCCGAGGCCTATCCGGACCGGGTCTTCGCCGGGGAAGTCACGAGGGTCGTCCAGGCGTTGAATCGCGCCACCCGTACCATGACCGTCGAGGTGGACCTTCCGAACCACGACCATGCGCTCAAGGGCGGAATGTTCGCCCGGGTGGAAGTGGTAGTCGGCGTGCATCCCAACGCGATCCAGATTCCCCTGGACGCCCTGACCCGTCTGGAGGACCTCCAGTACGTGTACGTGGTGAGAGACGGCAAGGC